>JACQVD010000061.1 GCA_016209945.1 Gemmatimonadota bacterium | reverse complement strand
GCCTGGCAGGGGCCGTGAGGAGCGGCGTCGCGGCGGGCGGGGGGAGCGCCGGGGGGAGCGCCGGGGCGAGCGGCCTGTGAGGCGCGGCGCCGTCGGGACGCGGCGGGAGGAAGCGGCTTCGGCGGGGGACGTGGCGGCTCAGCCGTTTGCCTTCGCGGAGACGTCGGGGCCCGAGGAGGCAGCGGCGGGAGCGGCCGGGGCTCGTGTGGAACCCATGGCACAGAAGGAGACGCTCACAGAGCGGGCGCTGGGGCTCCTGCGTGGCCTGCGGAGCCGCCGTCGCGCTCCGGAAGGCCCGCCCCCGATCCTCGAGGGGCAGGCGGAGCCGATCGCGGAGCCGCCCGGCGGCAGCGCACAACCGTCAGAGAGCCCTGCGGGTGACAGCGGCTGGCGGTGAGGGATTCCTACCGCGTCCTCGGTCGCGACTTCTTCGATCGTCCGGCCGAGGACGTGGCCGCTGAGCTGCTCGGGGCCCTCCTGGTAAGCGAACGGGGGGGCCTTTGCGTTGGGAGGATCGTCGAGGTCGAAGCCTACACGGGACCCGAGGATCCCGCGTCACACGCCTGGGAGCGGATCGGCCGCACGCCGCGGAACGATCCCATGTTCGGGCCGCCCGGGATCGCCTACATCTACCGGAGCTTCGGGATCCACTGGTGCCTGAACGTGGTGGCGGGGGCGGAAGGCTTTCCCGCGGCGGTTCTCATCCGGGCGCTGGAGCCGCTCGACGGCGTTGATCTCATGCGGCGGCGACGGAAGGTGCGGCGCGATCGCGATCTCACATCGGGACCGGGACGGCTCACGCAGGCTCTTCGGATCGGGCCCGAGCTCCAGCGCCACCCTCTGGACCGGCCACCGCTCTATGTCGCCGAAGGCGAGAGCGTGCCCGCTGCGACCGCTGCGCGCGGCCCGCGCATAGGCATCTCCCGCGGGACATCACTCCGGCTGCGCTTCTTCGTCCGCGACAACCCCTGGGTGAGCCGCTGACGCTCCGGCCACGGCCGGCACCTGACGACGCGCCCTGAGCAACTGTCCAGCGATCCACGCCAGCAGGAGCAAGAGCCCGAAGGTGCAGACGATCGCCGGGCCCGTCGGGAAATCGTAGGCGTACGAGACCCCCAGCCCGACGGCCGACGCGAGGGCGCCGCCCGTCCACGAGATGACCGCCATCCAGCGTTGCCTCTCCGTGAAGAGGAACGCGATCACCGCCGGGACCACGAGGAACGTGAACACCATGAGCACGCCCGCCACGGTCACGGAAATCGTGATGACGAGCCCGAAGGACGCGTAGAAGAGAAAGTCCCAGAGCCGCACGCTCCAGCGCTCCCCGAAAGCGCGGCCGGGATCGAAGGAGATCGTCAGGAACCGGTGCCGACAGAGGTACTGGAAGACGCCGACCACGAGGTAGGCGGCCGTGATCTCGACGATCGTCGGCCACCCGACCCACAGGATGCTCCCCGACAGCATGTCCTTGATGTGCTCGGCGCCGCGCGGCGCCCGGTCGGCCACCAGGATCGCCGCCGCGGAGGCCACGATGTACACGATCCCGATGATCGCCTCCTGCGGGATCCGAATGCTCTCGACGCCGCGCGTAAGCGCAAAGATCGCGGCGCCCAGCATGGCGAATCCTAGGGCCACGAGGAATCCGGTCCGCGAGTCGGGCGCCACCCCGAAGAGGAAGCCGGTCGTGGCACCGAGCGCCGCCATCTGCGCGAGGGCGAGGTCCACGAAGATCACGCCGCGGGCGATCACGTGGAGCCCGAGGTACGCGTGCATCGCCACGAGCACCATGCAGGCGACGAAGGGTGGAAGCATGAGTTCCAGAAAGCCGCTCATCGTCTCTCTCCTGAGCCCCTTCTCGCTATTGGCGAGGTCTGGCCGGCGGGCTCGTCACCGGCGCCGCGAGATTTGAGAACGCCTCGGCCAGGCGGCTCACCCAGACGTCCACCAGGTCGAAGTACGTGTCCACGCCGGGCTCGCCTTCCACATGTTCGGGGACGATCACCGCGCGCGCGCCGGCGCGCGTCGCGATCGTCCGCACCTGATTCTGGTCCCAGAAGTTGGCGGCCAAGAGCACACGGATGTTGCGCTGCCGCATGATCTGGAGCACCTCTTCCACGTGGCGCGGGCTCGGCGGGATGCCGGGCTTGGGCTCGATGTACGCCACGCACGGGATCCGGAACCGGTTGCTGAAGTAGGACCACAGCTTGTGGTAGCACACCATCTCCCGGCCCCGGAACGGCTCGCCCTGTTTCAGCCAGCCGCCGAGCCGGGCGAGGAGCGGCTCGCCCTGGTACTGCTGCGTCGTGAGGAAATCCCAGAGGCCGTCGCTCTGCGCGAGGTCGAGGAGCGTCCCTGCGCCCAGAAGCTGCAGGAGGTCTTCCCCGAAGAGGCGCTGGAGGATTCTCTGCTCGAAGTCGGCCTCCCGGCGGCTGAACTCCTCGGCGTGCTCAGGCGCCACGCGGCGGAGCCCGGTCAGGATGTTGCGGGCGATGAGGATCGCGTTGATGGGGTCGGCGTGGATGTGCGGGTTCCCGAAGATGTGGATGTCGCCGGCGGCGCGGCTCGCGACCGCGGGGACCTCGAGGAGCCGGATCCGGCTGTAGGCGGTCACGTACCCGGGCGCGCCCTCCAAGACCCTTCGGTTGTTCGCCTTGTCGAGCAGCGTGGGCACCCAGAGCTCGAGATCGAGCCCGGTGGTCACGAAGAGATCGGCTCGGCTCAGGAGCGCCACGTAGCTCGGCTTCGGCTTCACGAAGTGCGGGTTCTCGTCGCCCTCCGCGATGGAGCGCACCTCCGCGAGATCGCCGACGATCTCGCGCGCGATGGCGGCATAGCTGGCGAGCGAGGTCACGACCCGGAGCGGGCTTTGCGTTTCCGGAGGCGGTGCGCGGTCGGCCGCCGGGAGGGAGAGGACGAGGAGGATCGATGCCGCGTTCATGGTCATGGCTTCCTATCCTAGTAGATCTCCTCGCGGTGCGGGCCCACGGCCCACACGAGCTGGAGGAGGAACTGGTTGTGGGAATCGCCATCCGCGTTCAGATAGACCCACTGCGCCCGGAGCCTCAGGAACTCGGTCCACCAGCGCGTGATGGACGGCACGATTTGCCACTGGTCGGGCGCGCCGGGCTCGGCGGGATCGAGGAAGTCGAAGCGCATCCCGACGAGCCAGCGCTGGCCGGGCTTGTAGTACCCAGCCGCGTAGCCTCCCCAGGCGCTCAGGTCTTCGGCGCTCGTCCGGCGATCCATCCAGAGGATCTCGGATCGGAACGTGAACTCGCGATACAGCGCCCGGGCTGGCGGCCGCCAATTCAGCGCGAGGTCCGCGCCGGCGAGACGGGTCCGTAGGCCGTCCGCGTCGTCGTCTTCGACATAGAGCCCCGTGAGGCCCACCTGGAAGTACGTGGCGTCGCTCAGGTCCCAGTAGTTGTTCAGGTGAACGAGCGCCGTGGGGGCGTTGGATTCCGGAAAGAGAAGGTCGTTGGACGCGGCCGTGACCTGGAGCCACAGCTCGTAGGTGCCGGCGTCACCGCTGAAGGGCGTCAGCCAGTAGAGCGATGCCCCCGTCTGGGCGAGCCCTTCAGGGCCGAGGAGGCGGCGCAGGGCGAGGGGGAAGTCCGCCTCGGGGAGCGCGTGCGTGTGCCAGCGGTTCAGGATCCCCAGTTGCTGCCGGATCTTGCCCGCGTCGAGCCCGAGACCGCCGGGGAGGCCCACCCAGTAGGCGTACGCCTCCTCGATCTCGAAGCCGCCGTCCTCCTCCGCCTCGGGATCCGCCGGGTCGAGCGGGATCTCCTCCTCGCGCGTCACGAACACCTTCATGCGCGCGAAGGGATCGATGGCGGTCTGAAAGGAGAACTCGAACTCGCGCGGCAGCGCGGTCACGTCGGTGTCCGATTCGCCGAGGCGCGTGCCCGCGAACCCGACGACATCGCCGGTGATGCTGATCTCGGGGTTCAGCGCCTGCTGGGCGCGCTCGCGCCCCGTGAAGACGGGTTCCTGCCCACGCGCGCCCGCCGAGGTGTCGCGGGCGGCGGTCGCGCGGCGTGCCGCTTCCTTCAGCCGCTCGATCTCCTCCTGCGCGCGCCGGCGCTCGCTCTCGGTGCGCAGCTCCGCCAGCATCCGGCGCAGGCTGTCGAGCTGCGCTCGCAGCGTGCGGATCTCGGCGCTGAGCGAATCGATCTTCGCCTGGGACGCGGCCTGCGCGGCGTGGCCGGTCTCCGGTGCGCCCAGTCCCACGAGCCCCAGGATGATGGCCAAACGGCAAAGTTCTTTTCTCACGGTGCGACTCCCGTCTCTCCACAAGCCCTTTCCGCGCGGTCGGTCGGACGACGTCCGCGACCGCGGCAGGGAAGCCGGTGCTCGCTGTGGTTAGGCGGAGACGGGCGGGCTGCGCAGCCGGACTTTCTGGAGGGCTGGGTGGCCCACGTGGGCGGGCGCGTCGGAGAAGGGCCGGGTGCAGCGCGGCGAGGCGGCTCGTTCCATGATCGCGAGAGGGACCGGCGGCGCCCACGGCGTGCGCTGGAGCAGGGTGCAGGCGCCGTGGTCGTGCAGGCGCACACATCCGGTCTGGTGATGCCCCTCGGCGACGGGGAGGCTCTGCGCCCGCTCGCGGGCGTGCAACACGAGGGGTGTCGCGGCGACCGCCGGAAGCACGAGGAGCAGCGCCGCAGCGCACGCCCGGAAAAGGCTCCGACGACGGATCATGCCCGCCGACTCTACGTGCACGCCCGTCGCATGTCAAGTCGGTCTCGTTGCCTGGGCCTTTCGCTGCGGGTATCTTGCCGGCCCGTGAACGACGCGCTGCCGGCCACGCCCTCTTTCCTCGCGATCGCGCTGTATGCGGCGCTCACGGGCGGCGGGATGCTGGCGGGCGTGTGGCTCATGCGGCGCTACGAGGTGTGGGCCGTGCGTCACGGCGGCGAGCTCATCGCGTTCGCCGCCGGGCTCCTCGTCGCGGGCGCGCTCATCCATTTCGTGGACCGCGCTGTCGAACTCTCGGGAGCGGGGGCGGCGCTCGCCTGGACGCTCGTGAGCTTCCTGGCCCTGTACGTGGCCGAGGCGCACGTGGTCCCGCACACACACGGGCGCGCCCCCTCCGAGCACGGCGTCTTTGCAGAGGGGCGGACGCTGGGACCGATGGTCGTCGGCGGCCTGGGCCTGCACTCGGTCGTGGATGGCCTCTCGGTGGGCGCCGGCTTCTCCGTCGATCCTCTCGTGGGATGGGTCGCCCTCGTCCTCGTCGTGGCGCACAAGCTGCCGGAGGGGATCGCCTCGATGTCGGCCCTGTATGCCTCGGGGGTGTCCGGCCGCAGGGCGGCGGCGACGACGACGATCCTAGCTCTCATCACCCCCCTGGCGGTGATCGCGAGTTTCCTGTTCCTGAAGGGCGTGGGCCCGAGGACCCTGGGTGCTCTCCTCGCGCTCACAGGGGGTGCGTTCCTGTACGTGGGCGCGGCCGACCTCTTGCCGGAGGGTCAGGCCCGGGGCCGGCTCGCGAACACGTTCTTCTTCCTCGCCGGCGTGGCCGCGATGGTGGCCGTGAAGGTGCTGGAGTAATTCGGGATTTCTTCCAATTGCGCCTCCGCACGGGGGATGCTATCATGAACGTGCGCGGAGGACGCGCCGCAGAGACCCATTCTCGAGCCAACACCACGCAGATTGGGTCTCCCTCCTCCGGCCGCCGCCACGCCCCACGAGGGAAGGCGAAAGCTGGGGGGAGAGCCGGAAGGTTCCCGGGAAGGGCTTCGACGAATGCCCCTGCGGCTCGTTTCCGCGCTTTTCTTTCCCCTTCGCGGTAGCCTGCGGAGTCGCCAGGCATCCCTCGATCGCAGTCTCCCGCACGCGGCTGGCGTCGCCACCGGGGCGCGCATACCTTGGGCGCGGAGAATCGGTTGCGGAGGTGTGGTCATGCCGGTCACGGTGTTGCGCGACCTCGCGTCGCCGTGTGGGAGACCGAACGCAACTGCGTCGAGCATCGCGGGGAGTGAGAGAGGAGCGCTCGCATGACGAATCGAGATCGGGCGACAACGTTGTCTCCGGAGGCGAAGACGGCGCTCCTGGAGGCCGTGAGCTTTGAAGACCTCGTGCGGCAAGAGCTGCGGCTCCTGGGCGAGGATCCCGAGCGGCCTGGGCTTCACCGGACGCCGGAGCGGGTGGCGAACTCCCTGCGCTGGCTGACGCGCGGGTACGGGCTCACCCTGGACGACGTCGTCGGCGATGGGATCTTCCCGGCCGATCACGACAGCATGGTGCTGGTGAAGGACATCGAGCTCTACTCGCTGTGCGAACACCACCTCCTCCCCTTCTTCGGGAAGGCGCACATCGGGTACGTCCCCGACGGGCGCATCCTGGGGCTGAGCAAGCTCCCGCGGATCGTGGACCTCTTCGCGCGCCGGCTCCAGACGCAGGAGCGGCTCACGGAGCAGATCGCACAGGCGATCGAGGACGCGCTGCGGCCGAGGGGCGTCGGCGTCGTGATCGAGGCGTACCACCTGTGCATGATGATGCGGGGCGTGGAGAAGCAGAACTCGAAGACTCTGACCAGCAGCGTCCGCGGGGAGTTCCGGCGGGACCTGAAGACGCGAGAGGAATTCCTCCGGCTCGTGCTGTCGCGCACGACCCTCTAGAGCAACCATGAGTCGGCTCGCCGGGACGCGGGTGCTCCTCACGGGGGCATCCCGCGGGATCGGACGGGCGACGGCGGCGGCGCTGGCTGCGGAGGGCGCGGATCTCGTGCTCGTGGCGCGGGGTGCTCACGCACTGGAGGCCGCGGCCCGCGAGGTCGGCGGCCACTCCGTGGCGGGCGACGTTTCCGACGGCCGCTTCGTCTCCGATTGCATCGCCCACGTGCGGGCCCGCTGGGGCGATGTCCCCGATGTGCTGATCAACAACGCGGGCATCTTCGCGTTGGCCCTCTTCGGGGAGACGCCCGTGGAGGCATTCGACCGGCACCTGGCGGTGAACCTGCGAGGCCCCTTCCTTCTCATCCGGGCGTGCCTCCCCGGGATGCTCCGGCGCGGGTCGGGCCAGATCGTGAACGTGGGCTCCGTGGCGGCCCGGCGCGGCCTTCCCGGCAACGCGGCGTACTCGGCGTCGAAGTTCGGGCTGCGCGGGCTCCACGAGGTTCTGGCGGCGGAGATCGCGGGGACCGGTGTGCGCTGCACGTGGATCGAGCCCTCGGCGGTGGATACGCCGGTCTGGGACGCGCTCGATCCGCCGCGCGGGATCGCGCTGCCTCGGCGCGAGGAGATGCTGCGTGCGGAGGAGGTGGCGCAGGCGATCGTCCACGCGCTCACGGGCCCGGCCGGGACGGTTGAGATCCGGCTCCGCGGCCGATGCACATCGGGCTGACAGACCATCTCCTGTGCCCGCGCTGCCAAGAGGAGCAGGCTCTCGTCCTGTTGATCCAGGAGACGACGGAGGAGGGGCGCGTCTTGCGCGGCTGGCTGGGTTGCCCGCGTTGCCGGGCCGACTACCCCGTCGAGGGCGGCGTGGCGGACCTGCGAAGCGATCGCGCGTCGGCACCGCCCGCGGCCGAGATGTATCAGGGCGATGACCTGCCACTCAGGATCGCGGCGCTCGTGGGACTCACGGAGGGCCCCGGCTTCGCGTACCTGGCGCCGGCGCTCGCTCCCTGGGTATCCCGTGTGGCGGGCCTCGTCCCAGGGATCGAGTGGGTGGCCGCGGGCCGCGCCGTGGTGCGCGAGCCGGAGATGCCCGGCGTGAGCCGCATCGTGTTCGACGGGCCGCGGCTCCCGTTCGCGTCCGGGCGGCTCCGGGGCGCCGTGCTGGTGCGCCCGGAGGCGGCGGATCTCCGCGAGGCGGCTCGCACGATCTGGCCGGGATCTCGGCTCGTGGCGTTCGAGGCCGCCGGGAGCGGCGACGCGGCGTTCACGGATGCCGGGCTTGTCATCGCGGCGCGCGACGAGGCCACGGTGGTCGCGGTGAAACGTATCGGATAGACCAACGGGCGGGGCGCGCCGCTTCCGTTGCGCGGTGTGTCGTGGGCTCGTAGGTTCCCACGTCGTCCCGGTCGTCTCCCTCGCCCGATCGTCCTCCCGCCGTGTCCTGGGGAACCGTCGCTGCGGCCGGGGAACCCCGGGCCGGGACGGTCTCGTGGGGGTCCGCGGGATCCTTAGGAGGCGCTCTAGCGGTGTGGAAGCTCTTCCGCCGGCGTGGACGGTCCGAGCCGTCGGCGCTGGACTATTACGCCGAAGGCCTCGAGCTGGCGGACAAGGAGAAGTACCACGAAGCCCTCACCTCCTTACGGCTGGCGCTGCGGGAGCGGCCGGGAGACGCGAGGATCCTTCAGCAGATGGCGATCGTCTACACGCGCATCGGCATGACGGACGAGGCAGCGCGGGTCTACCGTGAGGTGCTCGAGCGCGACCCGAGCGCCGGGGGCGCGCACTATGGGCTCGCGTTCCTGCTTCTCAAGCGTGGAGAGGTGGAGGAAGCGCGGCGGCATCTCAAGGCGTTCCTCGAGCGGGCGCCGACGGAGCCCGAAGCGGCGCCGCACGTCGCCCACGCGCGTCAGACGCTTCTGGAACTCGAGACAGGCGGTTGATCGATGGACACCGCGGTGACGCTGGAGTGGCGGGGAGATCTGAGCTTCGAAGGGCGCGGGAGAGGCGGCGCCCCCGCGACGATCGATGGAGACGGCGCGCACGGGCCGGCGCCAATGGAGACACTGCTCCTCGCCCTCGGAGGGTGCACGGCCTCGGACGTCGTCGAGATCGGCCGCAGGATGCGGCAGCCCCTCGACGGCGTGAAGTTCACGGTGCGGGTCGAAGGCGACCGGGCACCGGAGCCGCCGCGCCGGTACACGAGGGTGAGGCTCGTCTACCGAGTCGTGGGCCCGGGGCTCTCGAAGGAGAAGCTCCAGCACGCGGTGGACCTATCGCAGGCGAAGTACTGCAGCGTCCTGCACACGCTCCGGCCGGATCTTCGTTTCGAATCGGAGCTCGAGGTGCTGCCCGAGTGATGCGAGCGAGCACGTGGCCACGGTAGAAGCCTCGATCCGGCGTCACGCGGGCGAACCGGCCCGGATCCCTGAAGGGACGGTCGTCGAACTTTTCTTCGGGGCGGTGGAGAGGTACGGCAGGCCGGATGCCGTGAAGGTGAAGCGCGAAGGCGCGTGGCGCGAACTCTCGCATGAGCGGATCGCGGACGATGTGGAGCGTCTCGCGCTGGGGCTCAAGGCGCTGGGCCTCAAGCGTGGCGATCGCGTCGGGATCCTGTCGGAGACCCGGCCCGAGTGGCACCTGGCCGACTTCGCGTCGATGATGCTGGGCTGCGTGACGGTGCCCGTGTACGCCACGCTTCCGACGGAGGCCGTCGGCTACATCCTCCGGGACAGCGGCGCCCGGGCCGTCTTCGCCTCCAGCCCGGAACAGGTGGAGAAGGTGAGGCCCCTACGCTCGTCCTGTCCGGCTCTCGGGATGATCATCGCGTTCGACCCACCGGCTGGCGGCGCGGCCGATGTCCTCCCCCTCGACCTCGTGTTCCGGCGCGGCGGCGCCGAGATCGCCGCCGGCCGCGATGGGGACTACCGGCAGGACGCGTTCTCCGCGCGGCCTCACGATCTCCTTACGATCGTCTACACGTCCGGGACGACGGGCCAGCCAAAGGGCGTCATGCTGACGCACAACAACCTGGCGTCGAACGCCCGCTCGGTGATGCACGTCCTGCCGGTCGGTTCCGAGGACGTCGCGGTGACGTTTCTCCCGCTCTCGCACATCCTCGAGCGCACGGCGACCTACGTGTTCTTCGGGGCGGGTGTGAGCCTCTGCTACTGCGAGTCCCGGGAGCGTCTCGCCGAAGCGATGCTGGAGGTCCGGCCGACGGTCATGACGGGCGTTCCACGGGTGTACGAGAAGCTGTACGACGCCGTCCAGAAGGCGGTGCAGGAGGCCAGCCCGTGGCGGGCGCGCCTCTTCCGCTGGGGGGAGAAGGTCGCCGCGGAGTGGACCGAGCGGAAGCTCAAGCGGCGGCCGATCGGTGCGGGGCTGGCCCTGAGGCACGCCGTCGCCGACCGGCTGGTGTACCACAGGGTGCGGGCGCGGGTCGGCGGCCGGCTGCGGTTCTTCGTCTCGGGTGGCGCGCCGATGGGGGAGCACCTGGCGAAGTACTTCTACGGGTTCGGCCTGCACATCCTCGAGGGATACGGGCTCACGGAGACGTCCCCGGTCATCGCGGTCAATCGGCCGGACGACTTCCGGTTCGGGACGGTGGGGAAGCCGATCCCGGGCGTGGAGGTCGCGATCGCAGGCGACGGCGAGATCCTGACACGGGGACCGCACGTCATGAAGGGGTACACCAACAGGCCCGAGGACACGGCGCAGGCGATCGATCCCGACGGCTGGTTCCACACCGGCGACGTGGGCGATCTGGACGAGAACGGGTTCCTGCGCATCACCGACCGCAAGAAGGACATCATCGTGACCGCGGGCGGGAAGAACATAGCGCCCCAACCCATTGAGGACCGGGTGCGCCGGAACCCGTACGTCTCCGAGGTGCTCATGGTCGCCGACCGGCGGCCGTATCCGGTGCTCCTCGTGCTGCCGAACTTCGAGGCGCTCCAGAAGTGGGCCCGGGACCGGGGGATCGATGCCGGGGACCGGCAGCACCTGATCGGGGATCGCAGGGTGCGGGAGTTCATGGAGCGTCAGGTCCTCGATCCGCTGGCCGACCTGGCGTCGTTCGAGCGACCGAAGAAGATCGGCCTCCTGGCCTCCGACTTCTCCATCGAGTCGGGCGAGATGACGCCGACGCTCAAGCTCAAGCGGCGGATCGTCGAAGAGAAGTATCGGGAGATCATCGAGCGACTGTATGCCGCGTGAGAGGCAACGCAAGGGAGGGGCCTCGGCGGGCGCAACGGGGACGATGGTGGCGTTCATGACCGCTCCGTCCAGGGAGGCGGCGGAGCGCATCGCCCGCGATCTCGTGGACTCGAGACTCGTGGCTTGCGCGAACGTCGTGTCGGGCGTGCACTCCGTGTACCGCTGGCGTGGCGCCGTTGAAGAGGCGGACGAGGCGCTGACGGTCCTCAAGTTCCGAGCGGCGGACCTCGAGGCCGTGGGCCGGCGCATCCGGGAGCTGCATCCGTACGAGGTTCCGGAGTTCGTGGCGCTCCGAATCGAGGCCGGCCTTCCCTCGTACTTGAACTGGATCGTCGAGGAGACGAGCGGCGGGGGAGCGGCAGGATAACATGGCGCGGGCGAAGGAAGGGAACGCGGATTCCGACCAGGAGAGATCGGTCGAGGCGCCGGGCGCGGCGGGCCCGTCGGCCAGCGAGGCCGCGGCGGCGGCGGCGGTCCCTGCCGCGCCTGCGGCAGCGCCGTACTCGCCGGAAGTCGAGGCGCTGTATCGCCAGGCGCGGGAGACCTCCGAGCGGGGGGATCTCCGCGGCGCGATCGAGGTCTACCGGCGCGTCCTCGCACTCGCGCCCGGCCACCTGAAGGCGCGGAACAACATCGGGGTCCTGTACGACCGGCTCGGGCTCTACGAAGAGGCGCTGGCCGAGTACCGGGCGGCCCAGAATCTCGAGCCGGAGAACGTGCAGCTCCTGTGCAACGTGGGGGCGGCGCTGGCGGCCCTGGGACGGTATCGCGAGGCGGAGGTCGAGCTGAGGAAGGCGGCCCGGCTCCAACCCGAGAGCGCAGACGTCCTGGAGAACCTCGGGCTCCTCTACTACCGGAAAGGGCTGTACGGGCAAGCGGCGCAGGCGCTGGAGCGGGTCACACAGCTCGACGCGGATCGCGCCGCCGCGCATTTCTACCTGGGTGAGTGCCTGAATCGGCTGGACCACGTGGATCGGGCGATCCGGGCGCTGGCGACGGCGATCCGGCTCGAGCCCCGGAACCCACGCGCCTATTACACGCTCGGGATCCTGTACGACCGGAAGAACCAGCGGGAGCAGGCGGAGGCGATGTACCGCAAAGCGCGGGAGCTGAAGGGGACGTGATCCGGGTCGTGGTGGGCGATCTCGCGACGATCGAGGCCGAGGCGATCCTGCGTCCCGTGGCCGCGGACTGGTCGGCCGTGACCCCGGCGATGCGCCGTCTTGAGCTGGCGGCCGGGCGCGCGCTTGCGCAGCGCTGCGAGGGGCTGGGCGAGCTCCCGGTCGGGTCCGCCGTCATCACGGACGCCGGGGACGTGCGTGCCCAGTTCATGATCCACGTCGTCGTGCGTTCGCGCGAGGAGCCCGTATCGATGGCGACGGTTCGGAAGGCGGTGCGGAACGGTCTGCGCCGCGCGGCGGAGTGGGGGATCCAGGAGCTCTTCAGTGCACCGGTGGGGCTTGGAGCCGGGAACCTGGAGCTCGAGGACTGCGCCGCGGCCATGACGGCGGAGATCGCGGCGCATCTCGCGGGCGACGAGCCTCCGAGCGAGATCGTCATCGTGGCGGACTCGGAGCTCGCGCGCGACGTCTTCGAGAGGGCGGTGCGTGACCTCGCGTAGCTCGCGAGGGGCGCGGCGCCTGCGCCGCGCCCTGGCGGCATCGGTCCTCGCCGTGTGGGGCGCCGTCCTCGCGTGGCATGTGCGCCGCGAGTACGGGGTCGCGGAGCCCGCCCGCCTCGCCGAGGCGGCGGCGCGCCTTTCGCCCTCGGCGGCGTATTACGCGGTCAGGATGGCGGGCACGCCCGTGGGGTTCGCGGCCTCCAACCTCGACACGATCCCCGGCGGCTTTCTCCTGACGGATGAGCTCCGGCTTTTCCTTCAGGTGCTGGGCCGTGCCGGCGAGGCACGGGCACGGACCGAGATGGAGCTTTCGCCTGGGCTGGCCCTCCGGCGTTTTCGATTCGGGCTCGACTCGGAGCTCGGCCGGTTCTACGCGGAGGGGTTCCCCGAGGGCGATAGCGCCCTCCAGATCCGGGTGCGCGCCGGCGATGACGATCAGGAGCTGCGGATCCCCATCCGCGGGCCGATCCTCTTGCCGGGCCTCCTGCCTCTGCGGCTCGTGATCGGGGGAGAGCCCCAGGTCGGCAAGTCGTACGCGCTGCCGGTCTTCGATCCGTCGGCTATGGACTCCCGCACGGTGGAGCTCCAGGTCGTCGCTCGCGAGCACGTGATCTTCCCGGACAGCGCGGTCTACGACAGCACACGCTCGCTCTGGGTGCCGGTCAGCTTCGACACGGTGTGGGCGTGGCGCGTGGTCCAGACGTTCGGCGGCGTCCGAGTGGAGAGCTGGCTCGATCCCGAGGGCCACGTCGTGCGCGCCGAGAGCCCCCTGGGCTTCGTCATGGAGCGGACCGCGTTCGAGATCGCCTGGAACAACGTGCTGGCCACGGCGCGCGCCGGCGGCCGGCGGACGGGCGCGCCGGACATCATCCAGCGAACCGCGGTCGCCTCGAACGTCCCGCTCGAGAGGATCGAGGGCATGCGCCGGCTGGGCGTTCGGATTCGGAACGTGGAGCTGGAAGGGCTCCACCTGGGCGGCGGCCGGCAGCGGCTCGTGGGCGACACCCTCTGGATCGAGAGGGAGGACGTGCGGAGTCTCGAGCCCGGGTACGTCCTGCCCGCCACGTTCCCCGAGTTCCGCGAGGAGCTCGCAGCGGAGCCTCTCGTCCAGGTGGACGATCCCGAGATCCGGGCGGCGGCTGCCCGGATCGCGGGGAACGTTCGCGATCCCGTGGAGGCAGCGCGTCGCCTGACGGAGTGGGTGTACGGCGCACTGGAGAAGCAGGTCATCTTCAGCGTTCCCAGCGCCCGGCAGGTCCTCGCGGGCCGCAAAGGCGACTGCAACGAGCACACGGTGCTCTACGTGGCGCTCGCGCGTGCGCTCGGCCTCCCCGCCAGAACGGCGGCGGGCCTCGTGTACGTGCACGGCCGGTTCTACTACCACGCGTGGCCCGAGGTCTGGCTGGGCCGCTGGGTCGCGGTGGATCCAACGTTCGGCCAGTTTCCCGCCGATGCCGCCCATCTGCGTTTCGTGATCGGTGGGCTCGCCGACCAGGTGATGCTGCTGCGGCTCATCGGGCGCGTGGGCCTCGACGTCGTGGAGGTGACGCAGGCGTGATCACGCTGGAGCGAGTGACGAAGCGATACGGTAGCCTCACGGCCGTCGATCGTGTGAACCTGGAGGTGCCGCCGGGCACGCTCTTCGGGCTCCTGGGGCCGAACGGCGCGGGGAAGACGACGCTCGTGCGCATGGTCGCCGGGATCCTGCGACCCGACGAGGGGCGCATCCGGATCGTGGGGCTCGATGTCCAGGCGGAGCCGGAGGCCGCGAAGGCGCGCCTCGGGTTCATCCCCGACCGGCCGTATCTCTACGAGAAGCTCACGGGCGCCGAGTTCCTGCGCTTCGTTGCCGGGCTGTACGGCCTGGACGGCCGCCAGGTGGAAGGCCGGATCGACGAGTTTCTGGATTTCTGGGAGCTCTCCTCGTGGCGTGACGAGCTCGTGGAGACGTACAGCCATGGCATGCGCCAGAGGCTCGTGGTCGCGTCCGCGTTCATCCATCGTCCCGAGGTCATCGTCGTGGACGAGCCCATGATCGGGCTCGACCCGAAGGCGGCGCGCCTCCTGAACAGGATCTTCCGCGAGTTCGTGCGCCGCGGCGGCACGATCCTCATGTCCACGCACTCGCTCGGGATCGCCGAGGCGCTGTGCGAGCGCATCGCGATCATCCAGGAGGGGCGTATCCGGGCCGAAGGGACGGTGGAGGACCTGCGGCGCCTGGTGGCGGCGGGCGACGTGTCGCTGGAGGACGTCTTCCTGCGGCTCACGGGCGGCGAGGAGGTGCGGGAACTCCTGGACGTGCTGGGCGAATGAGCCCGATCCTGCACGCGCTCAGCCCCAAGCTCCGCATCGCGCTGCGCGGGCTCGTGCGGCGGAACCTGGAGGGCAGCCGCGCGCTCGGCGTGGCACTTCTGGGCGTGCTCTTCTGGGTGACCGCGTACGGGATCCTCTACCGAACGCTCGCGTACTTCCAGGGCGTGGAGGGGCTGGGGTCGCTCCTCGCGGAGAAGCTCCTGGGCCTTGCCCTCGTCACCTTCCTCGGGATCCTTCTTCTCTCGAACGTCATCGCGGGGCTCTCCACGTTCTTTCTGGCGCGTGACCTCGACATCTTCCTGGCCGCGCCCACGGAGCGCGTGCACCTCTACGGCGCGCGCCTCGGCGAGACGCTCGTGCACTCGAGCTGGATGGTGGCCCTCATGGCGGTCCCGCTCCTCGTGGCGTACGAGCGGGTCTTCCACGGCGGACCGGTCTTCTACGCGCTGGCCCTCTTGAGCCTCGTGCCGTTCCTGGTGATCCCGGCGGTGGCGGGCTCGGCGGCGATCCTCGGGCTCGTGAACCTCTTCCCGGCGCGCCGCACGCGGGAGATCCTCGGGGTCATCACCGTGTCGGCCGCCGGCGGCGTGATCCTCCTCGTGCGGCTCCTGCGGCCGGAGCGCCTCGTGTACCCGGAAACGTTCCGCGGCCTGGGCGAATTCCTGGCACTTCTCAGGACGCCCACGTCACCGTGGCTACCGAGCGAGTGGGTCACCGACACGCTCATGGGGCACTTGGGCGGTCGCCTCGATCCCTTTGGGCTTCTGCTCCTGTGGTCCACGGCCGCGGGTCTCGTCGTCCTGGGCGCCTTCTGCCACGACCGGCTGTACGTCCGCGGGTTCAACAGGTCGCAGGAGGGGGCGGAACGGTATGCGACCTCGCGCACGCTGGGGAGGTGGGCGCGGCGCCTCCTGCGGGCGCTGGGCCCGGACCGGACGGAACTGATCCTAAAGGACGTTCGCGCGTTCTTCCGCGACGCGACGCAGTGGTCGCAGCTCATCCTGCTCGGGGTGCTCGTCCTGGTGTATGTGTACAACATCCGCGTGTTGCCGCTGTGGCGGGGCGAAGGGGTCACGGTGTTCTTGATTCACCTCGTGGCGTTCCTGAACCTCGGGCTGGCAGGGTTCGTCCTGGCGGCGATCGCGGCCCGCTTCCTCTTCCCCGCGCTGAGCCTGGAGGGCCCGACGATGTGGCTTCTGCGCTCGAGCCCGCTGCGCCTGCGGAACCTGCTCTGGGCGAAGTACTGGGTGGGCACCGCTCCGTTGCTTCTGCTTGCGGTGATGCTTACCGGGATCACGAACGTGCTGCTCAAGGTCTCGCCGCTCCTCATGGCCGTGTCGATGGTCACGATCGTGGCGCTCACGTTCGCGTTGAGCGCGCTGGCCCTGGCGGCGGGGGCCGTGTACCCGCAGTTCCATGCGGAGAACCCGGCGCAGATCCCTACGAGCTTCGGCGGCATGGTCTTCATGATGGCGGCGGTGGTGCTCCTGGGCGCCGTCGTCACGCTGGAGGGTTGGCCGTTCCTGGCGGTTCTTCGTCACCGGCTCGCGGCCGGAGCGGCGGGTGCGGGC
>JACQVD010000060.1 GCA_016209945.1 Gemmatimonadota bacterium | reverse complement strand
GATCGGTCGTCACGTTCAGCGCGAACCCGTGGCGCGTCACCCATTTCGACACGTGCACGCCGATCGAGGCGATCTTGCGATCCTCCACCCACACGCCGGTATACCCCGGATTCCGTCCCGCGATGATCCCGACATCGCCGCACACGCGGATGAGCGCCTCCTCCACCTGTCGCAGGTACCAGTGGACGTCCTTTCGATGCACCGAGAGGTCGAGGATCGGGTAGCCGACGAGCTGGCCGGGCCCGTGGTAGGTCGCGTCGCCGCCACGCTCGACCTCGAAGACCGTCACGGAGCGCTGCGCGAGAGTCTCGGGCGCCGCGATGAGGTTCGCATCGCGCGCGCCGCGGCCGAGCGTGATCACGGGAGGGTGTTCAAGAAGGATGAGAAGATCCTCACACAGGACTCCTTGGGAGCGCGCGGTGGCCAGCGCGCGCTGCCATTCCAGGGCCGCGGCGTAGTCCGTGAGCCCGGGCAGTGTGACGACGGCCAGCGAGCGGTTAGCCATGCGCGCGTTCGAGCGGGCTAAATATGAATCGGCCGGCCGAGGCTCCCCAGCGCCGCTTCCATCACGGCCTCGGCGAGTGTCGGGTGTGCGTGGACCGTGTGGGCGATCTCCTCCGCCGTCGTCTCGAGCGTCCGCCCGAGCGTGACCTCCGCGATGAGCTCGGTGGCGTTGTGCCCGGCAATGTGCACGCCCAGGACCTCGCCGTATTTCTTGTCCGCCACGATCTTCACCAGGCCATCCGGGCTTCCCGCGGTGAGCGCGCGGCCGTTGGCGCTGAACGGGAACTTCCCCACCGTGACATCGTACCCCGCTTTCTTCGCCTGCTCCTCCGTGAGGCCGACGCTCGCCACCTCCGGATGGCAGTAGGTGCAGTTGGGGACGTTGTCGTACCGCATGGGGTGCGGGTTCTTCCCCGCGATGTGCTCGGCGACGAGGATCCCCTCGTGGCTCCCCTTGTGGGCGAGCATCGGCGGCCCCGCCACATCACCGATCGCGTAGATCCCCTCGGCGGTCGCACGGCAATACTCGTCGATCTTGATGAAGCCCTCGTGGAGGGCGACGCCGGCTTCTTCGAGTCCCATGTTCTCCACGTTCGGCGCGCGGCCGACGGCCATGAGCAGCGCCTCCGTCTCCAGGGTCTCGTCGCGCCCGTTCCGCTGAACCGCCACCTTCAAGACCTTCGGGTTCGACCGGTCGAGCGACTTCACCTTCGTTCCCGTCATGATCTTCATGCCGCGCTTCCGGAAGACCGCGTCCACGACCTTGGCGACCTCGGCGTCCTCCACGGGGAGGATCTGAGGCAGCATCTCGATCAGGGTGACCTGCGACCCGAACGCGTTGAAGACATCGGCGAACTCCACGCCCACAGCGCCCGCACCCACGATCACGATGCGCGGCGGGACGTCCTGGACCTCGAGCGCCTCGCGGCTGGAGATGACCCGCTTCCCGTCGAGCTCGAAGCCCGGGAAGGTCTTCGCGCGCGCCCCGGTCGCGATGACGATCCCTTTCGTCGCCTGGACAGTTGCCTCCCCCCCGCCGTTCAGCTCGACCTCGACCTTCCTTCCTTTTCGCAGCCGGCCGCGCCCAGGCACGCCGGTGACGTTGTTCTTTCGAAAGAGGTAGTTGATCCCCTTGCTGAGCCGGTCGCTCGCCGCGCGGCTGCGGGCGACGGCCTGCTTGATGTCGAGCTGGACGCCGTTCACGCGCACGCCGAAGTCCGCGGCGTCGTGCTGGACCCGGTAGGCGAGGGCCGCGCTCTCGAGGAGCGCCTTCGCGGGGATGCATCCCCAGTTGAGGCAGCAGCCGCCCCACCCTCCTTCGCGGTCGTGCGATTCGATGCAGAGGGTCTGGAGCCCGAGCTGGGCCGCGCGGATCGCCGCGACGTAGCCCGCGGGGCCCGCGCCGAGCACGACGATGTCGTACGAGTCCTTGAGTTTCTCCGCCACGGCGATCTCCTTGTTGCGAGCGTTCAAGCTGCGGTCGCTTCCGCCGCCGCGCTCCTTGCGGCGGACACGACCGCCGCGAAAATGCGGGCCACCCATGGGCGGCGCAACGCCGAGGTCGAGAGGGGCAGCGTCACGGGACGGGCGACAAAAAACCCGCGGACGTCTCCGCGGGCCCCGGCGCGTGGCAGCGCGGACGGTTCAGAACGCGAGGTAGAGCGGGTTCTCCAGCATCTTCCGGAACGTCTGGAGGAACCGGGCGCCGGTCGCGCCGTCCACCACGCGGTGATCGCACGAGAGCGTCACCCGCATCCGCTTCCGCACCTCGATCTCTCCCTCGACCACGACGGGCTTCTCCCGCACGGCGCCCACGGCGAGGATCGTGGCACCGGGAGGGTTGATGACGGCGGTGAACTCATCGATCTCGAACATCCCGAGGTTCGAGATCGTGAAGGTCGCGTTCGAGTACTCCTCGGGCGTGAGCCGGCGGGCCCGCGCTCGCTCAATGAGGACGCGCGACTCCTCGGCGATCTGGCGGAGCCCTTTCGCCTGCGCGTTCCGAAGGACCGGGGTGATGAGGCCGTCGTCGAGGGCCACGGCGATCCCGATGTCCGCACGCGTGTAGCGGCGGATGTGGTCGCCGGCGAACCCCACGTTCACCTCCGGGTGGAGGACGAGCGCCTGGGCCGCGACCTTGACGAGGATATCGTTCACGCTGATGCGTACGCCCGACTCGTCCTCCTCCGCGTTCAGCTCTTCGCGGAGCATGAGGGCGCGCTCCATATCGACCTCGGTCGTGAGGTAGTAGTGGGGGATCGGCCCGAGGCTCTCGGGCATGCGCCGGGCGATCGTCTTGCGGATCTGCGTGAGCTCGACGCGCTCGTATGGCGGCTCGGCGCCCGCCACCTCGGCGGACTCCCTGAGCGCGGCCTCGATGTCGCGCTTCACGACGCGCCCGCCGGGCCCCGTCCCCGCGATCGCGGCCACCTCGAGCCCGCTCTCCGCCGCCAGGCGGCGCGCCAGGGGTGACGCCCTGGGCCGGGCCTTCCGTGAGGGAGCGGCAGGGGGAGCGGCGGGCTCCGCGACCGCGGTCGCCGTCGGTGCGGCAGGGGCTGCCTGCGGCGCACCCGCGGCTCCGACGCCCGCGCCCGCCGCCGGCTTGGAATCGGCGCCACCTGCCCGAGCCGCCGCCCCCTCTCGCGGCGCCGGCTTCGGCGGGCCGGCCACGCCGGCCTCTGCCGCTCCCGCGCTCCCTGCCCCGGCCTCGCTCAGGATCGCCTCGATGTCCTCGTCCGGCTCCGCGACGACTCCGAGCAAGGCACCCGTGGGCACCGTCTCCCCCTCGGCGACCAGGATCTTCCGGAGGGCGCCCGCGCCCATCGCCTGGACTTCCATGTTCGCCTTGTCGGTCTCGACCTCGACCACGGGCTCGCCCATCTGGACGGGCTCGCCCTCCTGCTTCATCCAGCGCAGGATGCGCCCCTCCTCCATGGTGGGCGAGAGCTTCGCCATCACGATGCGGGTCGCCATGGCGCCTTTATGATGACGATGATGTGTAGCAGACCTGCCGGACGGCCTCGACCACGTGCTCCTTCTGCGGGAAGGCGAGCTGCTCGAGGTTCCTGGCGTACGGCATGGGGACGTCGGCGCCCGTGACGCGCGCGATCGGCGCGTCGAGGTCATCGAACGCCTCGCGCTGGATGTCGTCCACGACCTGCGCGCCGAAGCCCGCGACGGTCCAGCCCTCCTCGACGATGACGCAGCGGTTCGTCTTGCGGACGGAGTCGAGGATCGCGTCGAGGTCGAGGGGCCGCAGCGTCCGCGGGTCCACGATCTCCGCGGAGATCCCGTCCTCCCTCTCCACGATCTCGGCCGCCTGAAGCGCGACGTGGACCATCTTGGAGTGCGCGACGATCGTCACATCGTCGCCCTCGCGCTTCACCTCCGCCTCGGCCAGAGGGATGACGAACTCCGGATCCTCGGGGACATCGCCTTTCAGCGAGTACAGGAGCTCCGCCTCCAGGAAGATCACCGGGTCGTCGTCGCGGATCGCCGTCTTGAGGAGCCCCTTGGCGTCGCGCGGCGTGGAGGGCGCCACGACCTTCAGGCCCGGCACATGGCAGAACCACGCCTCCAGCGCCTGCGAGTGCTGCGCGGCGAGCTGGTTCGCGGCCCCGTTGGGGCCCCGGAAGACGATCGGGATCGGGAACTGGCCACCGGACATGTACAGCATCTTGGAGGCCGAGTTCACGATCTGGTCCATCGCGAGGATCGCGAAGTTCCACGTCATGAACTCGACCACCGGCCGGAGACCCACCATGGCGGCGCCGATCCCCAGCCCCGCGAACCCGAGCTCGCTGATGGGTGCGTCGCGCACACGCCACTCCCCGAACCGGGTCAGGAGTCCCTTCGTGACCTTGTACGCGCCGTCGTAGAGGCCGACGTCCTCGCCGATAATGAAGACGGCGGGGTCGCGCTCCATCTCCTCGCGGAGCGCGAGATTCAGCGCGTCACGGAAGGCCATCACCGCCATGGGTCACGCCTCCGGCGGGGATCCCGCTCCCCGGCCACGTACACGTCCTTGTAGAGGTCCTCCGGGGACGGGTGGGGCGAGGACCGGGCGAACTCGACCGCCGCCTCGGCCTCGGCGCGCACCGCGCGGTCGATCGCCTCGACCTCGGCGTCCTCGACGAGCTCCGCCTCCTTCAGCCGGCTCACGAAGAGGGCGATG
>JACQVD010000054.1 GCA_016209945.1 Gemmatimonadota bacterium | reverse complement strand
CTTATGGAGATCGGGATCCAGCCGGACATCCTGATCTGTCGGACGGAGCACCCTCTCCCCGATGAGCTTCGCCGCAAGATCGCGCTCTTCTGCAACGTGGAGACGCAGGCGGTGATCGAGGCGCGGGACGTGGACACGATCTACGAAGTGCCGCTCCGCTTCCACGAGCAGAAGCTGGACGACCTGCTCGTGGACCGTCTCGGCCTGGAGACGCCCGACCCTGACCTTTCGGAGTGGGCGGCGATGGTGGAGCGGATCCGGCGGCCGTCGAAGGGCGGGGTCCGGATCGTTATGGTCGGCAAGTACACGCAGCTCGTGGACGCGTACAAGTCCGTCAACGAGGCGCTCGTGCACGGCGGGATCGCCAACGACGTGGGCGTGGACATCGAGTGGGTCGGCTCTGAGGAGTTCGAGAAGGGGAGGGGATTCGACCGGCTGGACGCCGCCGATGGCGTGCTCGTGCCCGGCGGGTTCGGCGTCCGGGGGGTGGAGGGGATGGTGGAGGCGATCCGGCACGTGCGGGAAGGGGGGATCCCGTTCCTCGGGCTCTGTCTGGGCCTCCAGGTCGGGATCATCGAGTTCGCCCGCGACGTCTGCAAGCTCGCGGGCTCGAACTCCCGCGAATTCCAGCCGGAGTGTTCGGAGCCCGTGATCTCGCTCCTCGACTCGCAGCGGCAGGTGACGGACATGGGCGGGAGCATGCGCCTGGGCGCGTATCCGTGCCGGCTGCGGCCCGGCTCGCTGGCCGAGCAGGTGTACGGGGTGAGCGAGGTCAGCGAGCGGCATCGGCACCGGTACGAGGTCAACAACGCGTACCGCGACATCCTGGCGCAGCACGGCATGCGCTTCAGCGGCGTGTCACCGGACCAGCTCCTGGTCGAGATCCTCGAGCTCCCCGATCATCCCTGGTTCCTCGCCACACAGTTTCACCCCGAGCTCAAGTCGCGACCGACGCGCCCACACCCGATCTTCGCCGGCTTCATCGGCGCGGCGCTCAAGCGGCGCACGGCCCGCGAGGAACCCGTTCGGCTCGCGGCGCGGGAGCAGGCCGTGGGAGTGAGAGGGGATCCCGGAGAGTGAGCTCGATCCTTCGGCTCTTTCGGCCCAGCCCGCCCTTCTTCCTGATCGCGGGGCCCTGCGTCCTGGAGGACGACCGGTTGAACTGCGGTGTGGCGGACGCGCTGGCCCATCTGAGCGCCGCTCTCGGCTTGCCGGTCATCTTCAAGGCGTCCTTCGACAAAGCGAACCGGACGAGCGTGGATGCGCCGCGCGGGCCGGGCCTCGAGGAGGGTCTCCGGCGGCTCGAGAAGGTGAAGGCGTCGAGCGGGCTTCCGGTGCTGACCGATGTGCACGAGATGGGGCAGGCGAAGGGGGCCGCCGACGTCGTAGACGTGCTTCAGATCCCCGCGTTTCTCTCCCGCCAGACCGATCTCATCCTGGCGGCGGCGGCCTCGGGCCGTCCCCTGAACCTCAAGAAGGGGCAGTGGATGGCCCCCGAGGACATGGGCGCGGTCGTGGAGAAGGCGCGTCGTGGGGGTGCGCCCGGCGTGGCGGTGACCGAGCGCGGGACGGCCTTCGGGTATCACAACCTCGTGGTGGACATGCGGGGCTTCGCGATCATGCACGAGGTGTGCGGCTGTCCCGTGGTCTTCGACGCCACGCACAGCGTGCAGCGGCCGGCGGGCGCCGGGACCCGGAGCGGCGGCGACCCGCGCTCTGTTGCGCCGCTGGCGAAGGCGGCGGTGGCGGCCGGTGCCGACGCGCTCTTCCTCGAGGTGCATCCCGAGCCGGAGAGCGCGCCGTCGGATGCCGCGAGCATGTTGCGGCTGGATCGGCTGGCGCCGCTCCTGGAGGAAGTCTTGGCGCTTCGCGGAGCGCAGGTCGAGCGGGTGGCGCCGCGTGGGTGAGCCGATCCCCCCGGAGCTCGCGCGCAGGATCCGCCTCGTGATCCTGGACGTGGACGGCGTGATGACGGACGGCGGGGTCTACCTCGGGGCGCTCGGCGACGGCCCCCCGTTGGAGTTCAAGCGCTTCGAGATCACGGACGGGCTCGGTATCGGAATGCTCCAGCGCGCGGGGATCGAAGTGGCGATCCTCACGGGGCGGCTGTCGGAGGCGGTGCGGCTGCGTGCCGCAGAGCTCGGGATCGCGGAGGTGGCGCAGGACGCCGAGGGGCGGAAGCTGCCTGCCGCCGACGATCTCTTGCGCCGGAAAGCCGCGTCCTGGTCCGAGGTCGCCTGCCTCTCGGACGACCTCGCCGATCTTCCCATCCTGCGACGGGCGGCCCTTCCCATCGCGGTGGCGAACGCGGTGCCCGAGGTGAGGGCGGCGGCCCGCTGGCATACCGAGCGAGCGGGGGGCCGAGGCGCGGTTCGGGAGTTCGCCGAGGCGCTCCTCAAGGCACGTGGAGAATGGCCCAGGTTGGTCGAGCAGTATTTGAGCGAGCGCGAGAGTCCGGCCCGCTGAGCGACGCCGAGATCCTCGAGCAGGCGCGCCGCGTCCTGCGGGAGGAGGGCGAGGCGGTCCTGGAGCTCGTGTCGCGGCTGGGGCCGTCGTTCCTCGAAGCCCTTCGCCTCCTGGGAGACATGAAGGGGCGGGCAGTCGTCTCCGGGGTCGGGAAGTCGGGGATCATCGCCCGGAAGATCGCCGCCACCCTGACCTCCACGGGCACCCCGGCGTTCTACCTGCACCCGGTGGAAGGGATGCACGGGGACGTGGGGATGATGCAGCGCGACGACGTGTTGCTCGCCGTCTCGAAGAGCGGGGAGTCGGAGGAGCTGCGGGATCTCTTGGGGATCGTCAAACGGTTGGGCGTGCCGATCGTAGCGCTCACCGGGAACGCTGACTCCTCGCTCGCCCGCCACGCCGACGTGGTCCTCGACGTCCACGTGCGCGAGGAAGCCTGCCCGTTCGATCTCGCGCCCACCTCGAGCACGACCGCTGCCCTGGCCATGGGTGACGCCCTCGCGGTCGCGCTGCTTCTCCGCAAGGGGTTCACGAAAGAGGACTTCGCCCGGCTGCACCCCGGCGGCGCGTTGGGCCGGCGGCTGAACCTGCGCGTGGCCGACGTCATGATGAGCGCGCCGGCCGAGGTGCCGGCTCTCGGGCCTGACGCCACGCTGCGGGAGGCCATGATCGAGATCGCGCACAAGCGGGGGACGGTGCCCATCGTGGACGGCGAGCGGCGGGTGATCGGTGTCATCACGGCCGGCGACCTGACGCGGTACGCGGAGCGAAACGAGCGCTTCTTCCCAGTCGCCGTGCGCGAGGCGATGAACGCGAATCCGAGGCTGACGACGCCCGACTCGCTCGCGGCGGCTGCGGTGTATCAGATGGAGACGCACGGGATCATGGCCCTCCCGGTCGTGGATGAGGAGGGACGCCTGGTGGGCATCGTGCACCTGCACGATCTCTTGCGCGCGGGTGTCGCGTGAGCGGGCGTGTCCGGGCGTGGTGCGGAGGCACCGCGTGGTGTGTGGCATTGCTGGCGTGTGGGCGGTCGGAGCCCTCGCCGGTGGCCGAAGCGGCGCTCGTCGGGCTCGGGTGCGACCAGTTGATGATCGGGCTGGAGCACTACCTGGCCAGCGGGGGTGTGCGCCGAGCGCGCGTCGTGGCGGACACGGCGTGCTTCTTGGACGAGCGGGCGACGGTGCAGCTCTTGAGGGTGCGCGTCACCTTCTACGAGCTCCAGGGGGAGGAATCGTCCACGTTGACCTCGGACTCGGC
Source organism: Gemmatimonadota bacterium (assembly GCA_016209945.1). Classification (GTDB taxonomy): domain Bacteria; phylum Gemmatimonadota; class Gemmatimonadetes; order Palauibacterales; family KS3-K002; genus JACQVD01. The sequence continues at coordinate 29,944 of JACQVD010000054.1, read as the reverse complement.
CAGTTACGATTGGATGAGCGGCGATATGCAGGCGCGAGGGAACGTGCTCGTCGTGGATTCTAGGACGGACCGGCGGGTTCGGACTTCGATGTTGCGCTACGAGCGCGCCCGCGAAGAGATCTGGAGCGATCAGCCGGCTACGATGACGGAGCCGGACGGGATGGTGGTGGAGGGTGCGGGCTTCCGGGCGAGCCCGGGGCTGGACTGGGTCGAGATGGAGAGCGCGCGGCTCACGAAGCCGCCGGGCCGGGCATCGTCCGCCGCGCCGCCGAGCTCCTGAGATCCCATGGCGGCCCGGGCGCTCGCCGCGGCTCTGGCCCTGGCCTCGCTCGGGGCGCTCGGGATCGCGCAGGAGCGCCCCCAGGGCTGTGTGCTCCAGGTCGTGAGCTCGCCGGGCTCGCGCTCACGGTACACGGAGGTGGCGCCGGGCGTCGGCAAACTGGATGTGGGAGGCGGTCTTGAGGCGATCTGTGGGAGCGCGTGGATGCGGGCCGACAGCGCGTCGTACCTGCAGGATTCCGATATCCTATGGCTTCTGGGCGCCGTTCGCTATCGAGACACGGCCCGTACCCTGGACGCCGACCGGGTCACCTACTACGGCCCCGAGGAGCGCATGATCGCCGAAGGTCGCGTGACGCTCACGGCGCGCGCCACGGGGTCCACCCTGAAGGGCACGCTGGTCCACTACGAGCCGCGCGCCGAAGGTCGCCCGTACGAGCGCATCTTCGCCCCGCGGCGACCGCACTTGACCGTCCACGGCGACACGGCAGCGGAGGACGGCGAGCCTCTGGAGGCCGAGGGCGAGCGGGTCACCATCCTCGGCGACAGCGTGGTCGCCCTGGCCGGCGATGCGAAGGCCTGGCGCTCCGACTTCACGGCCGTTGCGGACACCATGCACATCGACCTCGACATCGGGGAGATCCGGCTCTTCGGTTCGCCAAAGGTGACGAGCGAGGGGACCATCCTCGTGGGCGACAGCATCCGGGCGGAGCTTCGCGATCGGGAGATCGAGCGCGCGGAGGCATGGCCCCGCGGCCGTGCCACGTCGGAGAGCTACATCCTCGCCGCGGATTCGATCGACACGCGCTTCGTGGAGCGGCGGCTCCGCCAGGTGATCGCGGTACGGGGTGCCCGGGGCGAGATGCACAGCGCGCTCGCACGTCGCGACTCCCTGGTCCCGTTGGACTGGGTCGCGGGTGACACGATCGTCGCGCATTTCGAGCCGAGAGCCCCACGCTCCAATGGCTCCCAGGCTTCGGTCCCGGGCAACCCCGGGGAGACCCAGGGGACGGAAGATGCGAACGTCGAGCTGCGGGAGCTCATCGCCTTCGGCGATGCCCGCGCTCTGTATCACGTAGAGGATCGGCAGCGACCGGAGCGGCCTCCCGCCGTGAACTACGTGCGCGGCGCGCGTATTCGAATCCTCGTGGCCGCCGGTGAGGTGAAGGAGGCGAAGGTCGAAGGGCCGAGCGTCGGCGTCTACATCGAACCTCAGCCCATGGGCCCTCTCGCCCCCCAGGACACGGCTTCGAGGAGACCGGGCACATGAGCGCCGTGACCGCGTTTCGCTCGTTTGTGGCCGGGCTGGCCGCGCACGACGCGCCGGCGGTCATCGCGATCCGCGAGATGGTGGCGCTGGCGGCGGCCGACGGGAGCGTGCCCGGTGAGGAGCTCATGGAGGCGTTTGTCCGCGCCTACCTGAGCCACCTGGCGGAACGCGCGACTCAGGGGGAGTCGGCCGTGCGACGAATCCAGGAAGTGCGCCGCATGACGCGGGAGGAAGTGGCGCGCTACCTCGCCCAGCACGTGCTCACCCGACTGGCGGCGGAGGGCTGGGTCCGGCTCGATGGCGGCGAGGCTTCCACCGCGGGTGCCCGGTTCGCGCCGGAGCTGTGGATCGAGATCCAGCTGGATCGCGAGGCGACGCGCGCATGGCTGGCGGAGGCGCTCCTCCGCCACGAGGAGCGCCCGCCGACGGTGCCGGTGGCGGCCTTCGGCAGCGCTCTCAGGACCGAGGGGCTCGTGAAGGCCTTTAAGCGCCGGCGGGTGGTGGACGAGGTCCACCTGATCCTTCGCCAGGGCGAGATCGTGGGGCTCCTTGGGCCGAACGGGGCAGGGAAGACGACGAGCTTCTACATGATCATGGGGCTCATCCCGCCGGATGCAGGGCGCGTGTTCATCGACGACGAGGACGTGACCGGCATCCCCATGTACAAGCGGGCGCGCAAGGGGATCGGGTATCTCGCGCAGGAGCCGTCGGTTTTCCGTAAATTGACGGTCGAGGAGAACATCCTGGCGGTTCTGGAGACGCTCCCGATCTCGCAGGAGGAGCGGCACCGCCGCCTGGAGAGCCTGCTGGACGAACTGTCCATCAAGCACCTCCGGAAGCAGAAAGCGTACGAGTTGTCCGGCGGCGAGCGCCGGCGACTCGAGATCACCCGGGCGCTCGTGAGGGACCCGAAGTTCATGCTGCTCGATGAGCTGTTCGCCGGCGTGGATCCCATCGCGGTGGACGACATCCAGCGTATCGTCGCGCGACTCAAGGAGCGCGGGCTCGGCGTGCTCATCACGGACCACAACGTCCGCGAGACGCTCTCGATCACCGACCGGGCCTACATCATGTTCGATGGCAGGATCCACGTGGAGGGAACGGCGGAGGAGCTGGTGAGGGACCCCCAGGCGCGCAAGCTGTACCTGGGGGAGGATTTCCGACTGTAGGCGGAAGCGTGGCGGCCTTGAGGACGGGACTGTACCAGGGGGCTCAGCTCCGGCAGGAGCTGAGGATCAATCCACGCCTGTACCAGGCGATGGATCTCCTATACATGCCCCTCCTGGACCTCCAGCAGCACCTCAAGCAGGAGCTGTGGACCAACCCGTTCCTCGAGCTCGTGGACCCGAACGAGGAGGACTCCGAGGAGGCGTCGCCGGAACCCGAAGCTCCCGAGGCGACCGACGCCGACGAGCTGAAGAAGGAGGAGATCGATTGGGAGCAGATCCTGCTCGGGGGCTTCGACACGGGCGGGGCGCGGGAGGAGTACGAGGCGCGGGAGTACGTGGAGCCCACGGCCGTCGCACGGGACGACCTGCACGATCACCTGTTCGATCAGTTGAGGCTCCTGAGCATCCGGCCCCGGGACGCGCTGCTCGGCGAGGAGATCATCGGGGAGATCGACGAGTACGGTTTCCTGACGTGCTCGCTGGAGGATGTGGTGACGTCTCTCAACGAGTGGCTCAAGACCGAGGAGGCGAAGGGAGCAGGGTTCGAGAACGAGCCAGCGTTCACGGTGGGGGAAGCGGAGGAGCTGCTACGGCGGATCCAGAGCTTCGATCCCGCGGGCGTGGGCGCCCGCGACCTCCGGGAGTCGCTGCTCATCCAGCTCCGCGAGCGCGACCAGGAAGACACGCTCGCCCTTCAGATCGTGCGAGACCACTTCCAGGACCTCGTCGCGCACCGCTGGAGCGAGATCTCGAAAGCGCTGGGCATCGAGCCCAGGGAAGTGCAGGCAGCGGCGGATCTCGTCGCCAAGCTCGACCCGAAGCCGGGGCTCAAGTACGCCTCCATGGAGCAGAACTACGTCGTTCCCGATCTCATCGTGGAGAGGGTGGACGGCGAGTACGAGGTCTGCCACAACGACGCGTCGCTGCCCCGGCTCCGCATCTCGCGCGCGTATCGCGAGGTCGCACGCGATCGCAGCAAGTTCCAGGGGGAGAACAAGGAGTTCATCGCGAGTCGCTTGAACAGCGCGAACTGGATGCTCCAGGCGATCGAGCAGCGCCGGCAGACGATGCTCAAGGTGATGAACTTCATCGTGGATCGTCAGCGGGAGTTCTTCCAGAAGGGCGTGGAGCACCTGAAGCCGCTGACGCTCCGGGAGGTTGCCGACGCCATCGGCATGCATGAATCGACGGTCTCCCGGGTCACGAACGAGAAATTCGTGCAGACGCCGCGGGGCGTCTTCCCCTTGAAGTTCTTCTTCTCCGGCGGGCTGGCCACGGAGAGCGGCGAGGAGGTGTCGGCCCGGGGGATCAAGGCGAAGATGCAAAAGCTCGTGGCCGAGGAGGATCCGGCGAACCCGCTCACGGACCAGCAGATCGCCGAGATCCTGAAGCGGGACGGCGTGAACATCGCGCGGCGGACGGTGGCGAAGTACCGGGATCAGCTCGGCATCCTTCCCGCCCGCATGCGCAAGCGCGTATGAGGCAGCCCGTCGGCGTCGCCCCGCCGGCCCAGCTCCGGATTTCGCCGGATCTGCGCCGCAACTTCGCGGTCGTCATCCCCGCCTACGACGAGGCGGCCAACATCCCGGAACTCCTGGGGGTCGTCGCCGAGACGTTCCGCCGGTACGATCTGGCCGGTGAGGTGATCGTCGTGGACGATGGCTCGACGGACCGGACCGCGGAGATCGCGGAGCGGGAGGGTGCGAGGCTCGAGCGCTTCCGCGTGCTGCGCCATCGGGCGAACCTGGGAAAGACGGAGGCGCTCTTGAGCGGCGCCGCCGTGGCCGACTCGGACTGGATCGTTCTGTATGATGCCGACCTCCAGCATTCGCCCGAGGAGATCCCCCGGTTCCTGGCGAAGCTCACGGAGGGCTATGACATCGTCTGCGGCCGGAAGGTGGGCGCCTACGAGAAGCGCTGGGTCTCGGGGATCTACAACCGGCTATCCCGCACGATCTTCCGCGTGCCGGTCGGCGACCTCAACTCCATGAAGATCTTCCGGAAGTCGATCCTCGACGAGATCCAGCTCCGCCACGACTGGCATCGCTTTTTCGTCGTGCTCGCCCACGCGCGCGGGTACCGCGTGGGTGAGATCGACATCGTTCTCCACCCCCGGCGGCACGGCCGGCCGAAGTACAGAGGCGGGGGCCGTATCCTGATCGGGATCCTCGACCTCGTCTCGGTGTGGTTCCAGCTCTTCTTCAGCCGGAAGCCGATGCTGCTCTTCGGCGTCCCCGGGCTCACCCTTTTCGCCTTGGGCGGTCTCGTCGGGATCGCGGCGGTCATCATGCGGCTCTTCGGCCACGGTTTCCGGCCGATGCTCGACCTCGTCGTGCTCCTGGTGGTCGTCGGGGTGTCGCTCTTCTGCTTCGGGTTCCTGGGTGAGATGCTGGCCAGCCTTCGGGCCGAGGTGGACGAGCTCAAACGGCGGATCGCCCCCGAGCGCGGTTCTCGCACATAAGAGACTTGTTCCCCGCCGCGTCGGGCGTGAACCCGCGAACGCTGACCCGAGCGATGCGCGGGCCGTTGGTGTGGGTCTGCGGCCTGCACATCCTCTGGGGGCTTCTCCTCTTCGATCCGAAGCCGTTCATCGGCGGCGACAACTTCTGGTACATGCTCCTGGCAGAGGGCCTTCGCACGGGGGAGGGGTATCGCGACATCTGGCTGCCCGGCACGCCGCCGCACACCCACTATCCTCCCGTCTATCCGCTCGTGCTCGCCGGCGTGGGGCTCGTTTTGAACTCCGTGATCCTGCTGAAACTCCTCTCACTGGCCTTCACGACCGCCACCGTGGCTCTCACCTACGCACTCGCCGAGCGGCGGATGGGCGATCGCGCGCCGGCCGTGGTCGCGGCTCTGCTTGTGGGTTCCGCTCCGGCATTCGTGGAGTACAGCCACTGGGTCCTCTCCGAGCCGCTCTTCGTCTTCCTGGTCATGCTCTCCCTGTACGCGTACGCCCGCGACCCCGAGGGGCGGAACGCGAGCCGGTTCGGCGTTGGCGCGGGAGCGGCTCTTCTCTCGAGCCTCACGCGAGGCGCGGGCTCGCCCTTGCTCCTCGCCATCGGGCTGAGCCTGGCGAGCCGCTGCAGGTGGAAGCGTTTCGCGGTCTTTGTGCTGGCCGTGCTCGTCGTCGCCGGCGGCTGGTGGCTTCGCACCCGCTGGGTGAGCACGGAAGCCGTCACCTACACCTCCTACGGACAGGAGGTCCTCTTCCGCGACCCGTACCGGCCGGAGCTCGGCAGGGTGACAGCGACGGAGCTGCTCGGCAGGATCGGCCAGAACCTTCGCCTGTACACCCTGGTGGTATGGCCACAGTCGCTGGGCGGCCGCGACCTGGAGCCGGGCATCGCAGGGGCGGTTGGGCTTGTGCTCGCCGTGCTCGTGGCGGCGGGCGCTCTCCGCCGCGTGAGGAGGCTGGAGAGCCCGGAGCTTTTCTTCTGGCTCTATCTGGGGCTCATCCTGCTCTGGCCGGTAAGCTGGAGCGATCAGCGGTTTCTGCTTCCGCTGCTGCCGCTGGGGAGCATCTACATCGTCGAGATCGTAGGGCTGGCGTTTCCCGCTCGGCGGGGCGCGCGGGGGCGAGCTCTGCCTGTCGCGCTCGCAGCTCTCCCGATAGCTTTCGCCGCGTTTGCGAATCTGCGCGCGCTCGCGCCGGCGGTCACGTGCTCGCGTGCGTACTGGCGCGGCGACCGGTATGCCTGTTACCCGAGACCGTTCGTGGATTTTCTCCGGTCGGCGACATGGATCGAGTCGCACACCGAGCCCGACGCGGTTGTGGTGAATCGCAAGCCGCAGATCCTGTACTGGGTGGCACGGCGGCGCGGGGACGTCTATCCCTTCACCGAAGATGCCGACTCGATTCTCGGGTTTCTGGACCGGCACGGTGCCCGCTACGTGGTGGTGGACAACTTGAGCGCGACGACGTACCGATACCTCGTGCCGGCCATCGCGCGGAACGCCGATCGCTTTCGAATCGCCCACCAGGAGGGGAATCCGCCCACGTACGTCCTGGAATACCTCGGTGAGGGCGGACGTTGAACTCTGAGACTGCGGTCCCGGCGCCGCCGGTCGGACGTGCTTCGGCCTGAGCCTGCCGGCGCGGAAGCCTTGCGAGAGCGATGACCTGGACTGTGCCTGCCGGTCCGTTTCGCGTCTCCATCGTCGTTGGCACTCGCCCGGAAGCCATCAAACTAGCCCCGGTCGTCTGGGCTCTTCAAAGGAGAGGCAAGGAGGCGAAAGGCATACAGGTGCACGAGCTCCGCACAGTGTTCACCGGACAGCACGAGGAGCTCCTGGATACCGCCACTCGTGCCGTTGACCTCGCGGCAGATGTGAGCTTTGGAATCATGCAGCCGGATCAGGACCTATACCACGTAGGCATCGAATGTCTCAAGGCATTGAGGCAGGATATCCAAAAGTGGAGACCGCACGTGCTTCTCGTGCAGGGGGACACCGCCACCGTCTTCTATACCGCCCTGGGCGCCTTCTTCGAGAAGATCCCATTGGCACATGTCGAGGCAGGACTGCGGTCCCACAGCAAGTGGGCTCCGTATCCTGAAGAGGTTTTCCGACGCTTTTGTGACATGGTGGCGGATATTCACTTTGCACCGACGCATCGCGCTCGCGAAAGCCTCCTCCGCGAGAATGTCCCTGCAGAGGGAATTTTTGTAACGGGGAACACCGTTGTCGATGCGGTGCAGAAAATCGCGGCTGCGCAGATCGGGTTCAAGAACCGGACACTGGAATCCATCATCGGGCACTCCCATCACCTGGTGCTTATCACCGTCCACCGCCGGGAGGCCTTCGGCCAACCGATCCGGGAGATATTCGGGGCGCTGGCGCGTCTCGCACGGGAACATCGGGACGTTTCTTTCATCTACCCGGTGCATCCGAATCCGAAGGTGAGGGAGCCCGCGAACGAAATCCTCTCTCACGAGGCCAACCTGCACCTTCTGGAGCCGTTCGCGTACTCTGACCTAGTGAAAACCCTGAAGACTGCCACCCTCGTGCTGACCGACTCGGGTGGGATTCAGGAGGAAGCCCCGAGCTTCGGCGTGCCGGTCCTCGTGCTGAGGGACGTCACCGAGCGGCCCGAGGGGATCGATGCCGGTGTGGCCAGGCTCGTGGGGACGCGGGGCGATCGGATCTTCGAGGAGGCCGACCGTCTCCTGCGTGACGAGGAGGCGCGCCGGGCGATGAGCCAGACGCGCAACCCCTATGGAGACGGCCGGGCCGGCGAACGCATCGCCGACATCCTCCTGCACAAGTTGCGAGGCCTGCCGCGCGGGACCGAGGACTGGGCGTGAGGATCCTCATGCAGTGCATCTACTTCCCGCCCGAGGTCGGCGGCCTGGAGAGCCATGTCTACACGCTCTGCCGCGAGCTCGTGCGCCGCGGTGAGAGGGTCAGGATGATCACCTCGCGCTCGCGTCCCGGGCTCCGGCGCCGCGAGACGATGGACGGGATCGAGGTGCACCGCGTGTGGATGCCGGCCCGGAGGCCCGCGGGCTGGGTCGCGCACGCCGTGGCGACCGCGCCGCTCCACCGCCGGCTGGCGGCCGATGCCGACCTCTTCCACGCACAGACGTTCGCGGCGGCTCCGCCGGCCTGGCCATCGCAGCGGCGGTACAGGCGGCCGCTCGTTCTGAGTTTGCACACCTCGCATTTCCTGCTGCGCGCCCGGCGGCCTCTCTGGAGACCGATCCTCCGCCGCATCATCGCGAGCGCGGACGCCGTCTTCACGGCGAGCCGGGAGATCCTGGAGGTCGCCCTCTCGCTGTATCCCCATCCCAGAGCGGAGGTCCTCCTGAACGCCGTGGACACGGAGGCCTTTTGTCCGGGCGCGGGCGTGCTGCCGGCCACGGACCGCCCGCGGGTGGTCGTGCCGCGCCGCCTCTTTCCGAAGAACGGCGTCGAATACTTTGTGCGGGCGATGCCGCTCATCGTCCGCCATCGTGATGATGTGGAAGCGGTCGTGGTGGGCGACGGTCCGGAGTTCGAGCGGCTTCAGCGTTTGGCCCGCGAGCTGTGCGTGGCGGACCGCGTGCGGTTTCTCGGAAGCAAGGCGCACGCGGAGATGCCGGCGTTCCTCCGGTCGGCGCACCTGGTTGTCATCCCCTCGTTGATGGAGGCGAGCTCCGTCGCCGCGCTGGAGGCGATGGCGTGCGGCGTTCCCGTTGCCGCGAGCAGGGTCGGCGGCCTGCCGGAGATCATCGATGATGGCGTGGGGGCGCTCTTCGACCCAGGGCGGCCCGAGTCGATCGCCGAAGCGGTCGTGGCACTGCTCGCGGATCCCGCCGGCCTTGCACGCAAAGGCGAAGCGGCGCGCCAGCAGGTGGTCGAAGGGTTCAGCCTCGCGAGGCTCGTGGACCGGCATCTCGAGGTCTACCGGCAGCTTCTGGGGGAGCGGGGGGAGCGGGGGGAGCGGCGTGGCTAGGCGCTCCCGCGATGCACGGGTGGCTGCGCGCCCGGCCGTGGCGCGCGGAGGCCAGGAGACGCCGCGTGAACCGGTGCCCGGCTGGCTCCCGGCAGCGCTGTACGCCGCCCTGGCGCTCTTTCTCTTCCGCGAGTTCGCCGTGTCGAAGGACATGCTGTTCGGCACCGACACCATGGCGCTCGGATACTTCGCGCGGAAGTTCTACGCCGATTTTGTGCGGACGGCGCAAGAGTTCCCGATGTGGAATCCCTTCGTCTTCGGCGGCCTCCCGTTCGTGGACGCGATGCACGGTGATATCTTCTATCCGACGACGCTCCTCTCGTTTGTGCTCCCCGTGCACCGGGCGATGGGTTGGAAGCTCGTGGTTCACGTCTTCCTCGCGGGGGTCTTCACCTACGTCTGGCTACGCAGGCTGGGGCTCTCGCGGGCCGCGGCGACATGGGGAGGCACAGCGTACATGCTCGCGCCCATGCTCGTGAGCCTCGTGTACCCGGGCCACGACGGGAAGCTCTTCGTCACGGCGCTCACACCTCTTCTTTTCTGGGCGACGGATCGGGCGGTGGCGGGGCCGGCGCTCGCAGGTTGCGCGGCGCTCGCGCTCGTCGTTGCCCTCCTCGTCTTCACGGCGCACACCCAGCTCGCCTACTTCGCCGTCTGGGGCGCCGTCCTCTGGGCGGTTTACCGCCTCTTCCGGTGGTGGGGACTGGCCGCGCTGTTCCTGGGACTTCTCGTGTTGGCCGTCGCCCGCGCCGCGATCGGCGGAATCCTTGGGCTCCTCGTCTTCGGGATCGCCGGCGCGGCCGCTCTCGCGGGTGTGGCGCTGACACGCCCCGGCCTTCGGACCGCCGTCGCGCGCTTCGCACTTTTCGCGGCCGGTGGGTTTCTGGGCGTGGGTGTGGGGGCGGTGCAACTCGTGGCACCGGCGTGCTATGTCGGCGGCGCGCCCGCGGCCGTGTGCGGGGAGACGTTCGGGTACTCGCAGCGGGTGGCCAAGACGACGCAGGCGGAAGAGGAGCGGGGGTACGCGTACTCGACTTCGTGGTCACTGCACCCGGAAGAGGCAGTATCCCTCGTCGTGCCTGAGTTCATCGGTGCGAACCTCTCCACGCGTAGCGGGCCGGTCGAGACGTACTGGGGGCGGAATCTCTTCAAGCTGAACCACGAGTATGCCGGGGCCTTGGGCCTTTTCCTGACGCCCCTCTTGTTCCTGCGGCGCAGGCGTGGAACTGCAGGTGGCGAAGGGGGAGGGGGAGACGCGGGCCCGGTGGCGCAGTCCGGCTTCCTCGTCGCGCTAGCGGTCATCGCCCTCGTGTACGCGCTCGGCGCCACGACCCCGTTTTTCCGCATCTTCTACCATCTGGTCCCGGGAGTGAAGCTCTTTCGTGCTCCGAGCAGCATCATGTTCCTCTTTGCGTTGGCGGCGACGACGCTCGGAGCCCTCGCCATCGACATGCTGGGCGAGAGGGCAGGGGACGCCGCGTTCGCCAGGCGGCTGCGAACGTATTTTCTGGCTGTCGCGGGAGCGCTCTTGGTGCTCGCGCTCCTCGCATCGGCGGGCGACACGCTGTCCAGGCTCTGGACGGGAACCGTCTACGAGGGAATCACCGCGGAGAAGGGCCGGGCATTGAGCGCGAACCTCGGGGAGATGAGGCGGGGATTCTGGATCACATTCGCCCTGGCAACGTTGACGGCGGCGCTCCTCTGGGGCTTCGTGCGCGGCCGGGTGAAGACCGGCGCGATGATGGTGGGGCTCGTTGCCCTGGCCGTCGTGGAGGAAGTGCGCGTCGATGCGAGGTTCATTCAAACGGCCCCGCCTGCCGCGCTTTTCCCCGCCGATGAGACGATTGTGGCGCTGCAACAGGAGCAGCGGCGGAGCGACCCTTTCAGGGTCTTCGCCCTGCCGCCGGATGCCGAGACCAACATCCCGGCCCTCTACGGGATCGAGCAGGTTCTGGGGCATCACGGCAACGAGATCGGACGCTATCGAGATCTGGTCGAGGGGGATCGCCTGCTTCGCAACGAGCTTCGAATCTTAAAGCTCCTGAACGCACGCTTTCTCTTGAGCCCCGGGGAACTGCGGGGCGCGGGTCTCCGCGTCGCTGTGCGGGGGCGCCGGTGGGTGCTCTACGAGTTGGAAGGGGCATTCCCGCGGGCTTTTCTGGTAGGTCGTTTTGAAGTTGTGCCGGATGCGATCGCGCTCGAGCGGCTGCTCGATTCGGAGTTCGATGCAGCGGCGAGCGTGCTTCTGAGCGAGCCCCTCGCGCCGGAAGAGGAGCCTCAGGAGAATTCCGTCGGGTTGGTACGGTGGCTGGAGCGCGGAGTCAACCGCTACTCGCTCGAGGTGAACACGAGCGGGCCGGCTCTTCTCGTCATAGGGGAAAACTACTACCCGGCGTGGAAGGCGAGCGTGGATGGGCGGCCGGCCCGAGTGCTGCGAGCGAACTACACGCTGCGGGCGGTTCCGGTTCCCGCGGGGGCGCACCGTGTCGAGCTCTTCTACGAATCGGGGCTCCTTCGCGCTTCGCTGTGGCTGTCGCTGGCCTGCGGGATCTTCGTGCTCGCGCTGTTGACCGCGCCCCGCCTCCAGCGGGCCTTTCGGGACCCGGTGAGCCGGTGAGCCGCGCCCTTCGCTGGGTTCTACAGGGACTTCTCACCGTCATCGTCACGGTCTTCCTCTTCCGGGCTCTCCGAGTTTCGATCGCGGATCTGGGACAGTTGGGGGGCGAGAGATGGAGGCCGGAGCCGCTACGCCTCGCGCTCTCCTTCGGGCTCCTTCTCGGCGTCTTCGTATATCTCGTCGCTCTGTGGTCGCGACTCGCCCGCCAGCTCGGCGCGGGCGAGCTGAAGCTTGCCATGGCGATCCGGATCTTCTTCGTCGCGAATCTGGGACGCTACGTGCCCGGCAAGGTGTGGCAGGTCGCCGGGCTGACGTACCTGGCAAGCCGCCAAGGGCTGGCTCCGGGCCCCGCGTCCTTTTCCGCTGTGCTCGCCCAGCTCTTTTCGCTAGCGGGCGCGCTGGCGATCGGGGGGTTCTACGCTTGGGTCGCTCCGGTGCAGAGCCCGCTGCTTGAGCGGTGGCTGGCGCCCGTCGTCGCCGTGGCCGTCCTCGCCGTGCTGGCGGCGCCCCCTCTTTTCCGGGGGCTTCTGAGGTTCCTGGAGAGGATTGGCGGCCATGGCGTGGAGACTGCGCCGTCGGCCCCGCGTTTTGCGGTGGGCTGGTTTCTCCTCCATACGCTGGCTTGGGCCGGCTATGGGGCGGCGTTTTGCATCCTCTGGGCGGCGTTCAGGCCCTTGGCCGTGTCGGAGGTGCTGCTCGCCGCTACGGCCTTTCCTGCGGCCTATTTCGTCGGGTACGCCGCCTTCTTCGCGCCGGCGGGGATCGGAGTCCGGGAAGGCGCCCTCGCGGCGCTCACGGCTCCGGTTCTGGGCGCGACCGACGCAGCCAGCCTGGCCGTGGTGACGCGCCTCTGGATGACCACTGCCGAGCTCTTGCCGCTCGCCTGGGTGGGCCTTGCGTGGGGCCGGCGGCGGCTGCTGGGCGCCCGGAGGGCGACGTGATGGACGAGGCCCTTCGGATTCTCGTGATTCTCCCGACCTACAATGAGCGCGAGAACCTTTCGAAGATCGTTCCGAAGATCCTGGAGTGCGACAACAGGATACAGGTCCTGATCGTAGACGACGCTTCGCCAGACGGAACAGCTCTTATTGCCGATCAGCTCGCCGCTGACAGCCCCCGTGTTCACGTGATACACCGGGAGGCGAAGCTCGGTCTCGGGACGGCGTACCTGACGGCGTTCCGGTGGGGCCTCGCGCGGGGTTTCGATCTCTTGTTCGAGATGGACGCCGACTTTTCGCACGATCCGGGTCATATCCCCGAGTTTCTTGCCGCTGCCCAGAACTGCGACCTGGTTGTGGGATCGCGCTACCTCCGGGGCGTCACCGTGGTGAACTGGCCGATGTCGCGGCTACTGCTCAGCTACTTCGCGAACATCTATGCGCGGGTCGTGACGGGGGTACCCATTCACGATCTTACGAGCGGGTTCAAGTGCTTCCGCCGCGTGGTTCTGGAGGCGACGGATCTCGGCTGCATCCGGTCGGAGGGGTACGCGTTCCAGATCGAGATGGTGGCGCGGGCGTGGTACAGCGGCTTCCGGGTGAGGGAGATCCCGATCGTCTTCGTGGAGCGGACCGAGGGGGAGAGCAAGATGCACCGCGGCATCATCTGGGAGGCCGTATGGATGGTCTGGAAGCTTCGCCTGTGGGCTCTCCTCGGAAAGCTAAAGCTATAGGGGCTGGGGGCGGCACCGAGCTGTGAGGGTGCTGCCTTTAAGGTGGGTTTACATAACATACATTATCGGACTCCCACGAGAGACGCGGCGGACGTGCTTGCGGCGTCTCAGGATCCGCCTTCCGTTGCCCTGGGTTGCGGTGGCTCGGTTCCCTGGAGGCGGGCGGCAGTCTCCAACTCGGCGAGGCGCATCTCGTAGATGGGGCGCTCTACGGAGGCCTCGGGGACGAGCTGGAGGAGCCTCCGGTACGTGGCAACGGCGGCCGCGTAGTCCTTACGGGCGCTCTGGAGCCGGGCGGCAGCCCGGAGGGCGTCTCGCTTCTGGAACCCCATCTCCAGGGCGTCGCCCAACGTCAGGTAATGCCGGATGGCCGCAACGGTGTCGCGCCTGGCTTCCAGGGCCGCCCCCAGGATGAAGGCCGCACGTGCTCCGACGGGATCCGCACCGCGGCCCCCGGCGATCCTCCGAACGCTCTCGATGGCCTCCTCAGGCCGTCCTGACTGGATCAGCATCACGGCGAGCATGACCCGCGCTTCCCTGGCGTGTTCTGTGGCCCCGTACTGTGCCAGGAGCCGTTGCAGATCCGCGATGGCGAGATCCGTGTTCCCCGCGAGTACCGTCTCGCGCACTCGGAGCAGTTCCGCCGCAGCGGCCGACTCCAACTGCCGGCGGTAGCCCAGGTAGTACATGCTGGCGGCGACCAGAAGCGCGAGCGCCCCACTGCCCACCAGGACGGCGCGGCTGTGGCTGCGCGCCCAGGCGTAGATGCGTAGGGCTCGGTCGGCAAATGACGGTTCGGGCTGGAGCGGACTCCGTGCTTTCGGGCGGCGTTGCGCCATTCAGTCCTCCACGAGTTTCCGATGTCCGATGGAAAAAGCTAGAACGTGACGAGGGCGCTCATCTCGAGGTCGCGGAGCCGCTCCCGGCCCCGCAGGAATCCGAGCTCCGCGATGAACGCGGCGAACTCGACGACGCCGCCGAGAGCGGCGATAAGCTCGGCCGCGGCCGCCGCCGTGCCGCCGGTGGCCAGGACGTCATCCACGAGGAAGACGCGATCACCAGGCCGGATCGCATGAGCCTGCACCTCCAGGGCATCCGTGCCGTACTCAAGCGCGTACTCGATGCGCCGCGTGGGCCCGGGGAGCTTGCCAGGCTTCCGGATCGGCACGAACGCCGCGTTGAGCGCGACGGCAAGCGGCGCTGCGAAGATGAAGCCCCGGGCTTCGATCCCCACAACCTTGTCCACCTTCCGCGACCGTACGGGGGCGAGCAGCGCTTCGAGCGTCTCGGTGAACAGCGCCGGATCGAGCAGAACCGGCATGAGGTCCTTGAACACGATGCCGGGCTTCGGAAAGTCCGGGATATCGCGGATCGCCTGCCGGAGCCGGCGAGCCAGGTCCCTGTCAGGGCTGATGGATCCAGCGGCCAAGCTCATCCCTGCCGGCAAGGAAGCCGGCGGCGAAGGCGGCCAGCACGAGATCGTGGGCCGCATCGCCCGTCGCCTCCTGTCGCAGCGCCTCCAGAAGCCTAGCGGTCCGGTCGTCCAGACGAAGCTCCCGCCCGAAGCGGGCCAGCCGGTCTGCAAGGGCTGAGGCTACGGGACTCGTGAAGCCTTCCCCCTGGACCGGTGGGCCCGCGGGTACGTACGGCCGCGTCAGGGGCGGCGAATGCGCCCGTGCGGGCGGCGCCTCCACTTCCGTCCCCCGCCCTCGCCGGGGGGTCGGGCTCGGAACGTACGGTCGAGGTACGCGCATGGCACCCGCCATCATAATACCCACCGGACGAGGACGAAACCGCCCAGAAGCAGGACGAAGAAGAGGATCGTGAAGAGGCTGAAGTACCGCTCGATCCAGCTCCGGACCCGTTCCCCGTGGAGGTAGAGGAGGCCCGCCACGAGGAAGAAGCGGGCGCCGCGACTCACGGCGGAGATGATCACGAACGGCACGAGCGGGATGGCAAAAGCCCCCGCGGCGATGGTGAACACCTTGTAAGGGATCGGCGTGAAGCCGGCGGCGCCGAGGGCGACCACGAGATTCTCGCGGTACAGCCGGCCGACCTGCACGTACTCGTCCATGGCACCGTAGAATTCGAGAATCCGCTGCCCGAGGGACTCGAAGAGGGCCAGGCCGACGAAATAGCCGAACATGCCCCCCGCCACGGAGAGCGCCGTGCAGATGAGTCCGTACCACAGGCTGCGCCGCGGGCGCCCGAGACCCAGGGAGATGAGGAGCACATCGGGCGGCACCGGGAAGAAGCTCGATTCCGCGAAGGCCACGGCGCCCAGCGCGACGGAGCCGTACCGGTGATCGGACCAGCTCAGCACCCAGTGGTAGAGCCGCCGTAGTGGACCGGCCCGATGCGTGACGTGGGGCGCACGTCCCTCCGGACCCCAACCGGGCGTCTGACTAGACAAGAGGGACAAATCGCGAGTCGCGCAGCGCCGAGAGGATCACACGGCCCCAATAGTCGCGCCGGACGAGAAAGAGCTGCTGATCGTGTGGGTCGGGGCCCAGCGGGATCAGAAGCTTGCCGCCGGGGCCCAGCTGATCGAGGAGGGGCTCGGGAACCGTGCCGGCCCGCGCCGACACCAGGATCGCGTCGTACGGGGCATGGGTCTTCCAGCCCAGCGCGCCATCGCCGACCTGGACCGTCACGTTGCGGATCCTCAATTCCTCCAAGAGGTCGCGGGCGCGGCGTGCGAGGGCCGGGATCCGTTCGACGGAGTGTACGTGTGCCGCGAGACACGAGAGGAGTGCCGTCTGGAAACCGGAACCCGTGCCGACTTCCAGCACGCGCTCACGACTCGACAGTCTCAGGCACTGGAGGTAGAACGCGTGTGTCGTCGGCCGAGAGATCGTCTGGCCGAATCCAATGGGGAGGGCCACGTCCTGATACGCCTGGTGTCGGAGCGACGCCGGCACAAAGAGGTGCCTCGGGACAGCGTCGAACGCGTGCAACACCGCGAGATCGTCGATCCCCTGCTCGCGAAGATACTCGACGAGCCGCCGCCGCGGCTCCTCGTAGCGTCTCGCGACTACAGATCGACCGACCACCGGGCGACCTTGTCCACGAGGTCGTAGTGGGTGAGGTCGAGATGCAGCGGCGTGATCGACACGTAGCCCGCACCCACGGCCCTGAAATCGGACTCCTCGCGCCCGGTCCAGCGGGTCTCGCCCCCTCCGATCCAGTACCACTCGCGGCCCATGGGATCGCGGAAGCGCGTGATGGACTCGGAGTAGACGCGACGGCCCAAGGTCGTGAACCGAATCCCCGTCACGCGGCCCGCTGCCACGGCCGGTAGGTTGATGTTGAAGAAGCTGTCCCGCGGGAAGTCGTCGCGCAGGAGGAGCGCCCGGAGGAGACGGTCCAGAAGGGGGCGGTGCCCGTCCAGTTCGCCGGGCTCCTGGCCCGCGTACGAGATCGCGATCGCCGGGATCCCGAGGAGCGTCGCTTCCATCGCGGCCGCCACCGTGCCGGAATAGAGGACATCCTCGCCCATGTTGGGTCCGTGATTGATACCGGAGAGTACGACGTCCGGCGCTCGATCCAGCAGGCTGTGCACGGCCAGGAGCACACAATCGGTGGGCGTCCCGTCCACGTGGTAGGCCCGCGGGCCCGACTGCTCGACCCGGAGCGGGCGATGCAAAGTCAGGGAGTGGCTGGTGGCGCTCTGCTCACGGTCGGGCGCCACGATCCACACGTCCCCGAGGCTGGCGGCGGCCTCTGCGAGAAGGGCGAGCCCGTGGGCTCGGTGACCGTCGTCGTTGGTACAGAGGATGACCATCTCAGGGGAGGCGGGGGGCGCCGGGCTCGTCGGCCTCGGGCTCCGCCGGCTCCTCCGGCACGGTGAGGATGTCGAGAACGGCTCTCACCTGCTGGCGCAGCTCGCGCATCGCCTGCCGGTCGAGGATACGATCGCCGACTTCGTCGAGCTCCTTGTTGGCCCGCAGAGCCTCCAGCCTCTTGCGCGCGCCGTCGATTGTGTACTTCTCCTCGTACAGGAGGTGCTTGACGAGCTGGATGATCTTGATCTCTCTGGCGCGGTATACACGGTTCCCCGCCCGGTTCTTCGCGGGACGCAGCTCCCGGAACTGCGTTTCCCAGTAGCGAAGGACGTGCGGCTTCAGCCCCGTCAGCTCGCACACTTCACCGATCGAATAGTACTCCCGGGGAGCGATCCGATCGTCAGGCATCGTCCACCGCATCGTACTCCGGTCCGGGTTCTCGCGAGAGAAGATCCTCCACCGCGCGCTGCGGCGGCTTCCCCTCGAAGAGGACGGCGTGGATCTCGCGAATGATCGGAGCGTCCATGCCGTGCCGCTCGGCCAGCCGCACGGCCGCGCGCGTCGTATTCACGCCCTCGGCCACGTTGTGCATCTCGGCCAACACGTCGGTCAGGGCGCGTCCTGCGCCGAGCTTCAGGCCCACGGACCGGTTTCGGCTCAGACCGCCGGTGCAGGTGAGGACGAGGTCGCCCATCCCTGCCAGACCCCCGAACGTGCGCGCCCGGGCGCCCATGGCGACCCCGAGGCGCGTGAGCTCGAGCAGCCCGCGGGTGAGGAGCGCCGCCCTCGCGTTGTGCCCGTAGCCCAGCCCTTCGGCAATGCCGTAGCCGACGGCGATGACGTTCTTCAACGCCCCTCCTAGCTCGACTCCCATGACGTCGTCGCTCGTGTAGACGCGGAAGCGTACGCCCCCGAAGAGCGACTGGATCGCCCGTGCCGCGGAGCGCGAAGCGGATGCGGCCACGACGGCCGTGGGCTGGCCCTCGACGACCTCCCGGGCGAAGCTCGGGCCGGAGAGCGCGACGCACGTGCGCCCGGGGAGGAGCTCAGCGATCACCTGCGTCATCGTCTGAAGCGTCTCGACCTCCAGACCCTTGGACGCGCTCACGAGGAGCGCGCGCTCGGTGATCCAAGCCCGCGCGCTCTCCAGCACGCGCCGAAGAACGTGGGACGGGGTGACGAGGACGACGGTCTCGACGCCGGCCAGCGCCTCTGCAAACGCGTCCGTCGCGAAGATCCCTGGGTGGAGCTGAAGCCCATCGAGGTACAGACGGTTCACGCGCTCCCGGGCGATCTGTGCGGCGACCTCGCTCTCGTAACACCACAGGCGGACTCGAAGCCCCTTCTGCGCGAGAAGGTGAGCCAGCGCCGTGCCCCAGCTCCCCGCCCCGATCACACCGACCCGGCTCTCTGGCGTCAACGCGCCTCCCGAGGCGGCTGCGCCGTTCCGGCACCCCGGCGCGCAGGGAGCTCCTCACCGCGGAGAAGCCGCCGGATGTTCGCGCGGTGAGTCCACCAGACGGCGACGGCGGCCGCGGCGCCGACGCCCACAACGTGGGCCGGCCCGCCGGTCGCCCACACGAGGACCGCCAGGCTCGCCGCCGCGAGAAGAGACCCGATGGAGACGGTGCGAGTGGCGGCGACCGCCAGACCCCACAGCGCCAGCGCCAGGGCCGTGGCGAGCGGTGCCAACGCCAGGAAGACGCCGGCTCCCGTGGCCATTCCCTTACCGCCGCGGAATCGAAGCCAGACGGGCCAGATGTGGCCGGCCATCGCGGCCAACCCGTATCCCGCGGCCCACACCGCCGACTCGCCGTCCCAACGCGGGAAGAAGAACACGGGCACGAACCCCTTGGCGATGTCCAAGAGCGCCGCGCCGACTGACGGACCGAGGCCGACCGCCCTGTACAGGTTCGTGGCGCCGACGTTGCCGCTGCCGACCGCTCGGATATCAACCCCGGAGGCCTTCCCCACGAGAAAGCTGACAGGGATCGAGCCCAGGAGATAGCTCGCGATGAGCCAGACCGGCGCGCTCATGTCTGTTTCGTCTTGCGTCGCGTCCGGAGCTTCACCTGGATCGGGCTCCCGAGGAACCCGAAACTCGCACGGAACCCGTTGATGAGGTATCGCATGTAGTGTTGGGGCACGTCCTTCGGGAGGTTCGTCCAGAAGGCGAAGACCGGAGGCGCCGTCCTCACCTGGACGGCATAGTAGAATCGCAGCGATCGTCCGCGCACCTGCGGAGGCTGAAGCGCAGATACGAGATCGCGCAGCCGACGGTTCACCTGCGGAGTGGGGATCCTCTGGCGTCGGGCGTCGGCCACCTCCAGGGCGACGTCGATGGCGCGCTTCACGCGGAGCCCCGCAAGGGCCGAGACGAACAGGATCGGTACGTGGGCCAGGAACGGCACCCGCTCGCGAAGGACCTTCTCGTACTCCGCCGCCGTGGAGGCCGTCTTCTCTACGAGATCCCACTTGTTCAGGACGAGAACCAGCCCCGCTCCGGCCCGCCACACCCGCTGCGCGATGCGGAAGTCGTGCTTCATGGCTCCCAGCGGCGCGTCGATCAGGAGGACGCAGACGTCGGCGCGATCGATGGCGCGCTCCGCGCGGAGCATGCTGTAGAATTCGAGCGGCGCCTCTGCGCGCCGGCGAAGGCCGGCCGTATCGACGAAGACGATTCGCCGCGCGTCGTACTCCAGCACCGTGTCAATCGCGTCGCGCGTCGTGCCCGCCTCCGCCGAGACGACCATGCGCTCCTCGCCCAGTACTCGGTTCACGAAGGTTGATTTCCCGACGTTGGGTCGCCCGACCACCGCGATGCGAACCGCGTCTCCTTCCTCTTCCCGCTCCGCGGGCGGTAGGAGTGCCGCGATGCGGTCGAGCACGTCGCCGCTTCCCTTCCCGCTGATGGCGGAGACCGGAACCGGCTCGCCGAGCCCCAGCGCGAAGAACTCGTAGTGCTCGGTCGCGGAAGGGAGGTTGTCCACCTTGTTGGCCACGACGAGGGTGGGCACCTGCCGTTCGCGCAACATCTCGGCGATCCAACGGTCGAGAGGGTGGGCCCCTTCCTGCGCGTCCACCACCAACAGCGCGAGATGCGCTTGCTCGATGGCGCGCAGCACCTGTTGCCGAACCGCCCGGTCGATCTCCCGCGGGGAGCCTTCCACGAGGCCGCCCGTGTCAACGACGTAGAATAGCCGGCCCCCCCATTCTGTCTTCGCGTACTTGAGGTCGCGCGTCACTCCCGGCTCTGGGGAGACGATCGCCTCCCGGCGTCCCAGGACCCGGTTGAAGAACGTCGATTTTCCGACGTTCGGGCGTCCTACGATGGCCACGACGGGGAGCCTCATCGCTGCAATTCAGGGCCTCGGGAAGCGGGGCCTTTTGGCCGCAGGTCGCCGCCCCGAGGATCGTGTCGCATATCGTGAGATGTCCCGGGGGCATTCAACACGCGGCCGGAGGTCATCTGCGCTAACCCTCAACATAGCCGCAAATTACGGCCGGTCAACTCCAGCGGTGTCTGAAAAGGCGCGTGGGACTCGAGGGGGCAGGGGTCAGCCTATCGGAGAGTAGCGGAACCCGGCCACGGAGCCTGCTACCTGGAATCGGATCTCGAAGTCGGTTGTCGCCTCCGGTTCCGGCAATGGCTTCGAGACCTCCTGCGTGGCCACAATCTGGCCCTTCTCGTCTAGGAACTCGAAGCGGATGGCCGCCAGGGCGCCCGCCTTGAGCTTGAGGTTCCTGATGCGGCCGGTGAGCGTGAAAGTCTTGTACGCCAGCTCCAGGTCGTCCACCTCAAACCCCAGCTGATCGCGCTGCTCGATCACCTCGAGCGCCTTCCGCGTGGCTCCCGTCTCCCGGTACGCCCACGCCAGGAACGCAAGGTGGTTCGTGTTGTTCGGGTACCGCTTGACGAGCTCTTCGGCGACCGACAAGAGCGAGTCCGCTCTCTCGGCCAGGTAGAGGGTGTTCGCGAGGCTTAGGAGGGCCTCGTGGTCGTACGGCCGGACGGCCAGCACACGGCGGAACGCCTTGGCGGCGCCGTCAAGCTCTTTGAGCCGCAGGAGAAGACGGCCCGCATGGAGGGCGTCGTCGGCACCAAGGTCGGGGCGCGCCAGGATCAGATGGCACACCTGGCGCGCTTCCTTGCGGATCTCCTCAGCGCGGGCCGAATCCGCAGGTGTGCCGCCGTCCTCGACGGTCTCCGCCCACCGCGCGAGTACGACGGCCTGGTTCGTCTGTGCGACCACGTTGTCGGGCCGCCTCTCCAGGTACTTCCTGTAGGCGGCCACGGCCTCCTCGAAGCGGTCGTTCGCGGCGAGGATCTGCGCCAGGTTGAAGCTGGCGACTTCCTGATGTTCGGGCCTCTGCGCCACCTCGGCGGCTTTGCGGTACGCCTGAACCGCGGCGTCGAGAAGCGAGTCGGCCCGTGCGTTGAGCGCTGCCGCTGTCGCGGAGTCCGCGGCCATCGCTTCCTGCCGGATCTCGTCCGCCTGCTTGGAGTAGAGGGCGCCGAGCTGGAGTAATGCCTCCGGCCGGCCCTGGTAGATCGCGTTGGCCCTCTCGAACTGGACAAGGGCCTGGCTCTCACCGCCGCTCCGGACATAGCCGACGCCGGCGTTGAAGGCGTTTGCCCAGGCACGCTCGCGGATCTGGAGAACCTCATCCCGGCAGGCGGGCTCCATCTCGTCGGCGCGGTCGAGCAGGCTGTCCGCTCCCACGAAGTCGCCCAGCCCGACGGACGCCTCCCCTCCCCGAATGTAGTGCTGGCTGTTGGCAGGATCCTGCGAGATCCCTTCCAGTGAGACCTCGAGCGCCTTCGCGTACAACTCGCGGCTCTCATCGGGCCGCGGGTTCTCCCGCGCCGTCTTCAGGTACAGCTTGGCGCTCGTCGCCCACATGGAGCCGGGCCACCTGCACTTCTCCCTCTTCTGCGCAACCCCGTCCGTTGTCCGGGCGAAGACCGCCGCGGTCATGGCGAGGATGACGATCGCCCAACGAGCCCGCGACGGGCAGGGGTGTGTCATGCAAGCCTCCTCGTATCCCTAAGCGCCCTCGAACTCCCTCGTGAACTCTCCTAGGAGCTGTAGGGGGGGGACCCCAAGTGCCTGGGCCATCTGCATGATGTCCTCGTACTCGGGCTTGAACCGCACGCCGCCGCCCGGAAGGGTAGCGCGCTTCACGCGGATCCGGTACCCACGCCAGGTCACGTCCAGTATCTCGCGGCTCAGGATCTCCCTGTCAACGGCCCAGAATCTGAGCCCCAGCGTCGTCGTGTGCACAAACAGAGCTTCGCTCGCTGCGGGCCTCCGTTCCGCCGGCACAAGGGCTTCGATCCGGATGGCGGGCCGCCCCTTCTTCATGGAGACCGGGTGGACCCACACCTCCAGGGCTCCGGCCGCTGCCAGGGCCTCCAACGCCGGCGGTACGAACTCCGGGGCCATATCGTCCACGTCCGCCTGGAGAAGCAGCAGCGCGCTCGGTGTCTCCGTACTCTCCGCGATCAAGATGATCCGCAGGCAGTTCGGGCGGTCCGCCGGATCGCGGGAGCCGGCTCCGAAGCCCGAGCGAATCGGCCGGAAGGTGCCCGGGGCCGTCTTCCCGCCCGTGAACGCCGCCAGGAGCGCAGCGCCTGTGGGGGTCACGATCTCGCCCTCGAACGGCGACTCGATGGTCGGGAGCCCCTCGAGGAGCTTTACGGTCGCAGGTGCCGGGGTGGGAAGCGCGCCGTGGGCGCCGGAGATCCAGCCGCGGCTCAGCGGCACCGCCCTCGTGTAGGCGGGCCCGATCCCGAGTTCCACGAAGCCGGCCGCGGCACCCACGATGTCCGCGATGGAATCGACCGCCCCCACCTCATGGAAGTGGACGTGTTCCGGATCGCTGCCGTGCACCGCTGCCTCCGCGCGTGCCAGTCGCTCGAACACGTCGCGTGCGAGCGCTTTCGCGCGCGGTGAGAGGCTCGCTCGATCGATGATCTCGAGCACGTCCGCCAGGTGGCGGGCCGGCGCGTGCTCTTCCTCCGGGATATCAACTTTCCAGGCCGCGATCCCTGCGCGTCGAACGCGACGCGCTTCGACGCGGCCCGCTTCGATGCCGAGGCCGCCGATCGTTTGGCGCAAGAAGTCGAGGGGCAGCCCGAGATCGAGCAGGGCCCCCAGCACCATGTCGCCGCTGATTCCGCTGAACGGGTCGAAGATCGCACCCGGCATGGTCTAGAATCCCCGGAGTCCGCCACGGAACGCCCCCGGAGCCGCGACCCTCCTCGGGGCTCCCGAAGGGCTGTAGCCGAGCGAGATGGCGTATCGCACCCCCAGCGCACGATCCCGGCTCTCCCCCGCCAGGTCGAAGAGGCCGCGCGCGCGGTCGGCCAGCGATCCCTCGCTCGCCCACACGGGAACGCTCACGTCAAGATAGAAGCCGAGGGGCAATCGGGCAGCGGCACCGATTCCCGCGTCGGCGAGGAAGTCGGGGATCCGAAGGGCGCCGGCATTGAACCGGCCGCCGCCCCTCTCCTCGGCGAACGTGAGGCGCGGCCAGTCCAGGAGCACCGAGGCATCTGGCGTGATCGACGCCCGGCCGACGTTCTTCGGCGCAGCCGGCATCCACGCCCCCTCCGCAAACGCATAGACGAAGCCCGGAAGCCCGAACACGTCGAACTCGCGGCCTCCACGCGCGGCGACCCCGACGAACCTTCGCAGGAGCGGTGTCGTACGCCCGTACGCCCGGAGGTGGGCACCGCCGGGGTCGAAATACCGGATGCGGTCGAGCGGGGCCCCCCGGCTGCGAAGATACGGGTTCTCCCAGCGGCTGAGCGGGCCGGAGCCGTGGGCGAAGAAGCGGCTCTGGAGCGGCGTCTCGATTTCGGTCCAGGCGGCCGCCGCGCGGACTTCGAGCGACGACCCTCCGCGGCTCTGCATCCACACGGCCTCCGCACGGGCCTGCAGGTAATCGTGGCGACCGCCGAGGAGAGGGAGGCCCAGGCGCACGGCGAAACTCCAAGCGAGAGACCGCTCGGGACTCTCCGCAGCGAGTTGAGCCTCGAGCGCGCGGTCCCGTCCCGAACTCCATGCGAGCGGCGCACGCACGCTGTCGCACGGCGCGGCGGGAGCGTCCGCCGGGCAGGCGAAGAAGAAAATCCGCCGCAGATAGGCATCTTCGATGAGCGCCGTCTCCTCCGCGCCCACGGTGAGCGTCCAGCGATCGCGTAGCTCCAGCGCGTAGGACGTGCCGAATCCGCGCCTCCCTTCGGCGTACTTGAACCAGGCCGTGAACGCGCCTCGCTGGAGCCCGGCCTCCGCTACGCTCGGGCCGCGGTCGGGCTCTCTCCATCCCTGCGCCAGCGTCAGCCACATCGAGCCCGTGCGGTCGTCTCCGCGCCGGACGTGCACGCCGCTCACGAACCCATCGCGGTCGTTGTACCACGGCAGGGGATGCACCTGGATGCCCGTGGCGCCGATGCCGAGCCAGAAGCTCTGGGAGTCAGGGACGGTGACCCTCTGGATCTGTGCTGGCGAGGGGCTGGCGGACGCCATCATCGTCCCGATGACGAGCAGCCTACTGCGCATCTACGCTCGGCGCTCGAGCGCGGGGATGTGCGGAAGGTACTTGACGGCCGAGCCCGTGTTGAAGCATACGACTCGGTCCCGAGGACGCACCGCACCGGAGCGAACGAGCGCAGGCAGCGCCGCGATCGTGGCGCCGCCTTCCGGACAGGCGGCCACGCCCTCCAGCGTCGCCAGGGCGCGGGCGCCTTGGAGGAGGTCCCCGTCCGGCACGGCCACGGCGGCGCCAGCGCTCTCGCGGATCGCGCGCAGGATGAGGAAGTCCCCGAGGGCCGACGGCACGCAGAGGCCGCTCGCGATCGTGCGCGGGTTTTCCCAAGGCTCGGCGCGCTCGCTGCCCTGTTCCCAGGCTTTCACGATGGGCGCGCACCCCGTCGCCTGCACACACACGAGCCGGGGCATCGCGTCGCCGATCCACCCGAGGGCGCGCATCTCCGCGAACGCCTTCCACATCCCGATGACGCCGGTTCCGCCGCCCGTGGGGTAGACGATCACGTCCGGCACACCCCCGTTGAGCTGCTCCACGATCTCGTACGCCATGGTCTTCTTCCCTTCTACGCGGTACGGCTCGCGGAGCGTCGAGACGTCGAAGGCGCCCGTCTCGGCGGCCCACCTCTGAGCCTCGCGTGCGCATCGGGGGAGCGGCCCGTCCACGAGGATCACCTCGGCGCCGAAGCTCCGGCACTCCTGCAGCATCGTCGAGAAGGTGTCCGCGGGGAGATAGATGCGCGCCTTTAGGCCCGCCCTGGCGGCGTAGGCGGCGAGCGCCGCGCCCGCGTTGCCCGCGGACGCCATGACGAGGCTCCGGGCGCCCGCTCGCGCCGCGCGCGTCACGGCGACCGCGAGGCCGCGCGCCTTGAAGGTACCCGTGGGGTTCTCCGCCTCGTCTTTGATCCAGACCTCGGCGGGCCCCAGGATCGGGCCGAGTCGCTGGGCCGGCAAGAGCGGTGTTCCGCCTTCCCCGAGCGTGACGGGCGATTCGCCATCGAGGAGGGGGAGCACCTCGCGATACCGCCACAGGTCCCACGGCCTCCCACCCAACGCTTCGCGTCGGAAGCGCGGCGCCAGCGCGTCGAGCGCATACCGCACGAGCCAGGGTCCCCCGCAGCTGCACAGCCCGATGAGCCCCTCTGCTTCGCGCGTCGTCGCGCAACGCGCGCACTCCAGGTGGAACGGCCCGCTTCTCCTCATCGCCGCTCGGCTCGACCCCATGGAGCAGCGTCGAGCGACGCGGCGCGCCGCAGAATGCGCACAACCCGGTCCCGGCCCTGGATCCAGATGATGTCCACCAGTTCCGGCCCGTGTTCGTGCGCCGTGAGGGCCAAGCGGATGGGACGGTAGAGGGCCCGCCCCTGGGTGCCGCTCGTCTCGCCGGCGGCCTTGAGGGCGTCGAGGACGCCCGTCTTCGTCCACGGGGCCATTTCCAAGGCGTCCGCCGCGGCCTCGAGGACGGTTCGCGCCTCGGCAGCCGCCAAGGCACTCCGGGCATCGCCGTCGTACACCAGCGGCTCCGGCGGACGGAACTGCAGGAGGAACTCGCGCGCCTCGGCAAAAGTCGTCAGGCGGTCGCGCAGGGCCTCCGCGACCTTGGCCCAATCCTCCTCGGTGATCTCCCGCGCCTCGGGCCCCGCGAAGTCGGCGAGGCGGCTTGCAAGCTCCTGCGCGGGCATCCGCTGGATGTGTTTTCCGGAGAGCCAGCGCAGCTTCGCCGGATCCAGCACGGCATCGCGGGCGCCGAGGCGCCGCAGGTCGATCTCGCGGATGAGGCGCTCGCGGTCGAGCAGCTCTTCGCCGGACGGCGACGACCAGGAGAGGAGCGAGAGGTAGTTGACGATGGCGTCGGGGCGATAGCCTTCCCGCTCGTACTCGGCCAGGGTCTTCGCCCCGCGACGCTTGGACAGCGGCTCCCCGTCCGGTCCGAGAACATGGGGGATGTGGACGAATACGGGAGGCTCGGCGCCCAATGCGCGGTAGATGAGCATCTGGCGCGGTGTGTTCGCGAGGTGGCCGATTCCCCGGATGACGTGCGTGATCCTCATGAGGGTGTCGTCCACGACGACGGCGAAGTTGTAGGTCGGCAGGCCGTCGGATTTGAGGATCACGAAGTCGCCCAGCTCACGCGCGTCGAACGTCACCTCTCCCTTCAAGAGGTCCCGGACCCTCACCGTATCCGGCGGCACGCGAAATCGCACGGAGGGCGTCAGGCCGGACTCCAGCAGCCGCGACTCCTGGGCGGGCGCGAGCTCTCGGCACGTTCCGTCGTAGCGCGGCGATTCGCCCCGCCGGAGCGCCGCTCGGCGCTTCTGCTCGAGGACTTCGGGGCGGCAATAGCAGTGGAAGGCCGCGCCGCGCTCCAGGAGCCGGGCCGCGAAGTCCCGGTAGATCGCGCCCCGCTCGCTCTGCCGGTAGGGGCCGTACGGTCCCCCGCAGTCGGGCCCCTCGTCCCAGTGAAGGCCGAGCCAGCGGAGCGACCGCAGGATCTCCTCTTCCGCTGCGGGCACGGTCCGGCGGACGTCCGTGTCCTCGATCCGGAGGACGAGCTCCCCTCGGGTATGTCGCGCGTACAGCCAGTTGAGGATCGCGGTGCGCGCATTCCCGAGATGCAGCTCGCCCGTTGGGCTCGGTGCGAAACGCGTGCGCACCGTCATCGCCGTCGGCCGCGATCCATGGGGTGAATTCCGGACAAAGGAAGCGGCAACATAGACCCGCCCGGGGGCGGGAACAAGCGCGCCTAGAGCTCGCCTCCGTTGCCCTGGAGCTGCCGCGCGACGATCGCGGCAAGATGGGCTCCGAATCCCGGGACGCGCGCGATCTCCTCCTCGGTCGCCGCCTGGAGCGCGCGTACGCTCCCGAAGTGTCGGAGCAGTGCCTGCTGGCGCGCGGGGCCGATCCCGGGAATCCGGCCGAGTTCCGAGACGAGCGTGCCGCGCGTCCGGCGCGCCCGATGGTGCGTGAGGACGAAGCGGTGGGCCTCGTCACGGATCCGCTGGAGCAACCGCAGGGCCCCGCTCCGGTGCGGTAGCCGCAGCGGGTCGGGAGCGTCTGGCAGATAGATCAGCTCCTCGCGCTTGGCCAGGGCGATGGTCGGAAGGTCGATGACCCCTGCCCTTCCCATCGCCACGGCGGCAGCGGAGAGTTGGCCTTTCCCACCGTCAATGACGACCAGGTCGGGAAGCCGCCGGTTCTCGGCCGCGCGCCGGGTGAAATAACGCTCGACGACCTCTTCCATGGCCGCGAAGTCATCGGGCTGTCCGGCGACGTGCTGGACGTTGAAACGCCGGTACTCGTCCTTCAGCGGCTCTCCGTTCTCGAACCAAACGGCAGCGCCGACGGTGTCGGCGCCCTGGGTGGTGGAGACATCGAAGCAGAGGATCGCCCGCGGGACCGCATCGAGTGCCAGGTTTTCACGCAGCTCGTGGAGCGCGCTGGGCGCCCGTTCGGCGGCCGCCCGGGCCGCGAGAACGCGCTCCTCCAGAACGTGCTGCGCGTTCTGGATCGCCCGCTCCACAATCGCCCGGCGGCGACCCCGGATGGGGACCAGCACGCGCACGCGCCGACCCGTCTTCTGTGCGAGGGCCTCTTCCACCGCCCGCCGGTCCTCGAAGTCGAAGGGGAAGAGCACCCGTGCCGGCAGGTCGAGCTGACGCACGTAGTGCCGGGCGACGAACGCGGACAGGATCTCCCCGTCACTCGCCCGGCGGACGTTCCCCAGGAGGTGGGCCTCCCGGCCCAGGAGCCTCCCTTCCCTGATCTTCAAGATGACCCCGCACGCGTCGTCGCCGTCCTTCGCGATCGCCACGGCGTCCAGGTCGCCGCCTCGTGGGTCCAGGGCCACTTGCTCGCGGGCCAGGGCCTCGAGCCCGCGGAGGACGTCCCGGAGCTCGGCGGCGCGCTCGAATTGCAGGGCGGCGGCTGCATCCTGCATGCGCTCCGCTGCCTGCCGGGCGAGGGCCTGCGTGCGGCCCTCCAGGATCATGAGCACCTCGCCGATCATCGCCCGGTAGTCGGCTTCGGTCTGCCACCCCACACACGGCGCCTTGCACCGCCCGATGTGGTAATCGAGGCACGGGCGATCAGGCACCTCTTGCGGCAGGTCGTAATGGCATGATCGAATCGTGTAGAGCTTCTTGATGGCCCGGAGCGCGCGCCGCATCGCTCCCACATCGGCGTACGGCCCGAAGTACCGGGCCCCGTCCTTCTGGACGCGGCGCGTGACGAGCACGCGCGGGAACGGCTCGTTGACCGTGACCTTCACGTATGGGTACGCCTTGTCGTCGCGCAGCCGAACGTTGAACCGCGGATCGTACTCCTTGATCAGGTTCGACTCGAGGAGCAGCGCTTCCGCCTCCGAGGCCGTGACAATCGTCTCGACGTCGGCGATCTGCTCGTACAGCTCGGGAGGTTTGGAGACCGAGGGATCGGCGTGGAAGTGGCCGCGCACACGGTCGCGGAGCGATTTCGCCTTCCCGATGTAGAGGATCCGCCCCCGGGCGTCACGGAACAGATAGACTCCGGGCTCCTCCGGGAGTGCCTTCAGCTTCTCTTCCCGCACGTGGGACGCCTGCGCCATGCTATGCCGCGTCGAAGACGGGCCCGGGGATCCAACCCGTGCGGCCGACCCCGAGGCCCTTGCCCGCCACCCAATATACTACCCCAAAAGCGGCCGCGGCCGCGAGGAGAGTGCCTCCACGCTGCGCCAGGGACGGCCCGCCAAGCGCGCCGCGCAGGAGAACCTCCGTGACAAGGGCGGCCGCGGCCGCCGGCACGCACGCCGTGACCACCCCGAGCACGTAGCGCGCGTCTCCCCACCGGAAGATCGGGCCGATCCGCCGGCGCAGGCCGCGCCACAGGAGCCCGCAATTCACCCAGAACCCGAGGCTCGAGCCCGCGGCCAACCCGACCGCGGCGAGCGGCGCGGGTTGCACGCGCTCGCGGAGAGCGAACAGCAGCGCGCCCCCTGTCAGCAATCCCACGCTCACCGAGACGATCGCGTAGCGCAGAGGCGTGCGGGTGTCGAGCATCGCGTGGAACCCGGACGCGAAGAGCTTCACGGACGAGGCCGCCACGAGCCCGAACGCGTACGCCACCAGCACGACATACACGACGAACGTGCTCGCCGGCCCGAAGTCGCCACGCTCGAACAGCGTGGCG
>JACQVD010000053.1 GCA_016209945.1 Gemmatimonadota bacterium | reverse complement strand
GAGCAGGTGTCCCGCGTCGAGTTGCGCTTCCTTCATTGGCGATTCGACGTGGTCGTTCCGGCCAGGCTCGCGGCGAGACGCCGACGCGGAGCCTTGGCACGAGCCTTCGAGGACTGGTATCGGCAACGCGCCCTGGCGCACCTGCTTCGCCGCACTGCCGTTCTCGCGGCTCGGCTCGGCGTCAGGCCCGCGGGCGTTCTCGTGCGGGACCAGCGGCGGCGGTGGGGCTCGTGCTCACCGGGAGGCATGCTCCGCTTCAACTGGCGGATCGTGATGACACCGCCCGCGCTCATCGACTACGTGATCGCCCACGAGCTCGCCCACCTCCGCAGCCGGACGCACGGCGCCACGTATTGGGCGTTGGTAGCAAGCATCGTTCCGGACCATCGTGAGCGGCGTCGCCGACTTCGGGAGATCGGGCCTCACATAGGTCTCTAACTCGGATTCTCGAACAGCGAATTGACCCCTATTTTCGCTTGCCAACCGGCAACTCGAAGCGGAGCCGCCGACCCTCCCACCACGGGACTTCGATCGTGGGCAGGTCGGCGGAGCGCAGCACCGGTGAGTAGGTGCGCTCACCCAGACGCACGACAACCTCGCCCGGGCCGAGGACGACGCTGCCCTTGGTGGAGATGAAGCGCCGCCAGATAGTGTCGGGGGTGGCGGTCTCATAGCCGGGAAGCCGCCGACGTAGCCAGTCATAGGCGAGCTGGGCGACGACGGTGAGGGTGGTGTCGAGATCGACATTGAGGGCCACCGCGGAAGACAGGGCGTCGAGGTGGAAGCTGCGGATCGCCTCCTCGAGGCGATGCTCGATGGTCATGCGATGCGCGTAGCGGTCGACGAGCTGAGCGGCCTTGCTGACGCGGTCGTTGGTCAGGACGAGTGTCGGATGGTCGTGACCGAGGCCGCGCACCGCGATCTGGCGTAGCGGTTTGGGGCACCCTCGGACGCTGACGGTGTCTTCGTGGACTTGGGGCCGGTTGTAAGGGCCGCGCCGATCCAAGGTGATGGTGTTCCATTCCCGATCGGGCAGCGCCTCAAGCGTTCTGGTGAGTTCGGCGTGGCGAGCCCGCAGCGTGAGGAAGCTGATGCCTTCGGCGTCGAGGGCGGCGAGACCGGCGCCGGTGGTGACCTTGGAGTCGAACACCAAGAGGCCCGGATGGGCGCCGGTAACAGCCCGCCAGTGATGGGCGAAGACGAGCGCCTCGCCGGACTGGCTGGCTTTGGTGCAGGTGGCGTTGGCGTACGCGAGGTTGTGGGTGTCGCCGTCCTGGGCGAAGAAGGTCAGCACCGACTCGGTGCGCTGGGAGCGGCGGGGCACATAGTGGGTTTCGAGGGCCACGTCTTCGCCGAAGTGCATGATCGCGTGGAAGTCCAGATCGAAGCTTCGTCCTGCGATCTGACCAGTGCGCCGGGCCGCTGCGGCGAGCTCGGCCAAGAGCGACTGGGTGCGGGCGCGGGAGAGGCGGTAGGAGTAGGTGCCCAGGGCGGTGGCCTTGGGCAGCGACTCGAGGCCGGCGAACAGCCCGAGGCCGGCGTCGAGGGCGACGTCATCGACATGGGACACCCGGCGGGCGCCGATCGCTTTGAGCGCCAGCAGCGACAACACCGAGCAGAGTGCCGGGACCTCGCCAGTGCCGGGCATGCGCGAGCGGGCCACGACTGTGGGCAGGTCCAGCTCGACCAGTGCAGGCACCAAGAGCAATAGCCCGGCATACGACGTCTCGCTGGTCACGGGCAGCTTCGGCCAGCGGGTGACTCGCGTGCGGCGTTGGTGCTGCCGCAGCGCCGGCCGCTCAGAGGGTGCTCGGGTGGGGAGCCGTTCGTAGCCCTCTTCCCGACAGATCTCCCACACCCCGGTCCGGTTGAGTGGCGTGGGCGAGGCGGCCAGGGCCAGGGTGATCTCGGTCACCGAGGAGCCGGCGGCTCGTCGCCTGAGCACCTCTGCCCGCGCCGCCTCTTTGGCCGGCGCGACGCGCGGCCCGGGCCGATAGGCGACGAAGAACGCTCCCGGATCGGCACGGAAGTCGCGCACCATCGCCACCACGGTGGAGGCGGCGTAGCCGAAGCGCTCGGCGACCTGAGCGGCCGTCACTCCCTCGACGCAGTACGCCCGCAGCGCTTCGTACCGGCGCTGGATCACATGAGCCGGAGCGGTGAAGAACCGAGCCTTGGCCACCCTCGACGACCCTCGGCCATGACTGGTGCTATTCGCTGAACGCACTCGTATGAATCGTAAAGTGCTGTGTCAAGCTCCGCTCGGAACGCAGGCAGCCGACCGGGACAAGGAGCCTGGAATGACACCGAGATCGAGGGTCCCCCTCCGTCGCCGACGGACGACCCTCTCTCACATCACGGCCACAACACGCTTCGCGCCTTCAGCGAGACAGCACCAGTCCCTAGCGTGCCAACGCGCTAACGACAGCGGTCAGCGTCGATCCCTCGTTTCCCTCAGCGCTGAACGGTTAGGTTCGAGAATCCGCGCTAAGGGTGGAGTTCCCCGTTTGGTTCTACTTCACCGAGCGCATCGACACCTTCGTCAAAGGGAAGACCGAGTCCAATGCCGAGATACCTGCAGTCGCCGCGCGTTCGGCCCGCGACCTGGTCGACGGCAAGGGAAACTTCCTCTGCGAAGTACTTGACGCGGTAGACCTTGCTCGAGCGGCCCCACCAGCCTCGGTCGACTACGTGTTCACGGACCCGCCCTACGG
>JACQVD010000063.1 GCA_016209945.1 Gemmatimonadota bacterium | reverse complement strand
TGCCTGTACGGCGTCGTGCGGGGGATCGTCGAAACCGCGGCTGGAACCGGGGAGGATCCGTTCATCACGTTCTGGCGGATCAGGGAGGCGGCGCTCGAGGTGGCAGGATCGCCGAGACTGTCCGCGCGGAGTTCCGGCCGGGACGCGGCGCGTCGGGGCCCGCGGCCGCCGCGGCCGCCCCGGCTCACCGAGCCCTGGTTCTGTTGCGCGGAACCCACGGAAGAGCAGTTTCAGCCGCTGGCCGAGGCGGCGGTGTAGGGCGTCGCCATCGCCCGCCGAGCCCGACGGAACCGGAGGTCGGGAAACCGAGCATTTCCCGCGCGGGTTTCGTACATTGGAAACCACCTCACACACCACCAGCCGGAGGCGGTTGGATATGGACTGGGGCCTCCAGAATCGTTTGAGCCGGATCTTCAGGCCTTCCGACGCCCGCACCGTGATGCTCGCCGTGGATCACGGCTATTTCCTCGGGCCGACGCATCGCCTGGAGGAGCCGAGGAAGACGATCGAGCCGCTGCTGCCGTACGCCGACGCGATCATGCTGACCCGCGGCGTGCTGCGGAACTGCGTGGACGCGACCTCCGACGTACCGATCGTGCTCCGGGTGTCCGGCGGAGCGACGATCGTGAGCGAGGATCTCGCGAACGAGACGATCACGACGTCGGTCCGGGATGCCGTGCGACTCAATGCGAGCGCCGTCGCGGCGTCGGTCTTCATCGGCTCGGCGTACGAGCACCAGACCCTCGCGGCCCTGGGCGGGCTCATCAGCCGCGCTCTGGACCACGGGATCCCGGTCCTCGCCGTCACCGCGGTGGGGAAGGAGCTCGAGAAGCGCGACGCGCGCTATCTCTCCCTCTGTTGCCGGGTCGTGGCAGAGCTCGGTGCGCACTTCGTGAAGACGTACCACTGCGAGCACTTCGACAGGGTGGTGGGGAGTTGCCCCGTCCCGATCGTCGTCGCGGGCGGCCCGAAGCTCGACAGCGAGCTCGATGCGCTCCGCCTGGCGTATCGCGCCGTGCAGGAGGGGGCGGCGGGCGTGGACTTCGGCCGCAACGTCTGGCAGTCAGACCATGCCGTGCCGATGCTGCGCGCCATCCGCGCCGTCGTCCACGAGAACGCCACTCCGGAGCGGGCGCACGAGCTGTTCCTCGATCTCACACGCGTGCCGCAGAGGCAGCCGGTGTAGGGCGCATGGGGACTCTCCCAGCCCGGAACCGGGTCGCCGTCTACCACTCCAATCGCGACATCCGGATCGGAGCGTGCCCGGTCCCGCCGCTGGGGCCGGGCGAGTTGCTTCTGAGGGTCCACGCGAGCGGGATCTGCGGCAGCGACCTCATGGAATGGTATCGCCGGCCGAAAGCGCCGACCGTGCTGGGTCACGAGGTGGCCGGCCAGGTCGTCGCGGCCGGCGACGGCGTCCGGGGCTTTCAGGTCGGCGACCGCGTCGTGGCCACGCATCACGTTCCGTGTCTCGCCTGCCGGTACTGTTTAAGCGGGAGAGAGACGAGCTGCGACACGCTCCGGCAGACGAACTTCGACCCCGGGGGCTTCGCGGAGTGGGTGCGCGTGCCTGCGGTCAACGTCGAGCGCGGCACGTTGAAGCTTCCCGACCACGTCTCGGACGACGCGGGAAGCCTGGTGGAGCCGCTCGGCTGTGCGCTGCGCGCGCAGCGAAAGGCGGGGCTGGGCCGGGGCGAGAGCCTGCTCATCATCGGCGGAGGGGTGTCCGGGAGCCTGCATCTTCTGGCCGCCAAGGCCAGGGGCGTGGGTCCGATCTTCGTATCGGACATCCAGCCTGTGCGGCGCGCGGTGGCGGCGAACCTCGGGGCCGACCGTGCCTACGACGCCGGGGCGGGCGTGCCCGAGGAGACTCGACGGGAGCTCGGCCATGGCGTGGACTGCGTGATCGTCTGCACGGGCGCCCGCGACGCGATCGCGCTGGCGGTGGAAGCCGTCGATCGCGGCGGGAAGGTGATCTTTTTCGCGCCGATGGGCCCCGACGAGACGTACCCGCTTCCCTTCAATCGCGTGTTCTGGAGGGATCAGGTCACCCTGTGCAGCTCGTACGGCGCGGCGCCGATCGACCTCGAGCAAGCGCTCGACCTCATCGCGGGCGGGGTCGTTGACGTCACCCGGCTCGTGACCCACAGGCTTCCCCTCGGCGAGATCCAGAGGGGGTTCGAGATGATGCTTCAGGCGAAGGGCTCCCTGAAGATCATCATCGACCCGAGGCTGGACGCGTAGCGATCCTCGATCTCCGGGAACGATGGATCCCGAGGTCCTTCACCTCTTGCGGTGGATCGTGCCGGCCGCCGGTTCGTCGCTGCCCGCCAGCCTGCGGGCTCTGGAGCGGATCGTCGTCGAGGAGGCGGCAGCCGCCGTGCGGGATCCGGTCGTTCAGGAGCACGCCGTCGCGTACCATCTCGAGAAGCGTCCAGACGGCGAGCAGGACGCGGGTGGCCAGGCCGCGCTCGTGATCGGCATTGTGGCGCCGCCCGAGCCGGAGGCCGTGCTGACGGCTGCTGTGGCGCGGCATCTCCGTTCCGAGTCCTTTCGGCAGCGGCTCGAACCTCCCGATGTCCTGCTCCACCCCGTCGCCGCCGAGTACCGTCGCGGCCTCCGCGAGGTGACGGATGTCGCGCTCGATCTCCACTGCGGCGTGGAGCGGCAGCTGCGCGCGCATCAGTGCGCCCTTCTCCGAGTGGGATGCGGCGCTTTGGAGCCCCGCTTCGGCCTTCAGGCGCATCTGGCGGAGCACAGCGCGGCCTACGTCCGGCTCGCGGGGCTGGCCGGGGCACCCCAAGACCTCTGGGCGCACGAGGCCTTCTGGATGCGCCTGTACACCCCGGGGCCGGGCGCACATCTCGGGCGACCGATCGACTGGCTGTGGAAGATCGTGCTCGGCGTCATCCCGCGCCGCTGGAGCGACCCGGTCGCGGTGGCGCACCAGGTCGGGATCGAATGCGCGTGAGGAGGGCGCCGCGCCGAGGGCTGGGTCGCGTGGCTGCGCACGGCTCCGGCCGCTGTTATATTGAATGTGACTTCTTAGGAGGGCTCACATGCTGACCTTCACGGAGCGTGCGCGAAACAAGGTCCTCGGCTTCATCCAGGAGGAGGGCCTCCAGAACCAGGCGCTGCGCGTCTCAGCGCGCGGCAGCCCGTTTATGCCCGAGTACGACATAGCACTCGTCGAGGAGTGGGACGAGAAGGCCGACGACATGGTCGTGGACGTCGGCGGCTTCAAGGTGTTCGTGGACGCGCAAAGCGCCGAGCTCCTGAAGGACGCCACGATCGACTGGGCGGAGACCCTGCACGAGGCCGGGTTCAAGATCGAGAACCCGAACGTGAAGCCGATCGGCGCCGAGCCGCCCACGGGCCCCCTGGCGGAACGCGTGCGCAAGGTCATCGAGACGCGGATCAACCCGGCGGTGGGGATGCACGGTGGCCACGTCTCGCTCCTCGATGTCCGGGAGAACGTCGCCTTCGTGGAGCTCAGCGGCGGTTGCCAAGGCTGCGGGATGGCGTCGGTGACGTTGCGGCAGGGGATCGAGACGATGATCAAGGAGGCGATCCCCGAGATCGCCGAGATCGTGGACGTGACCGACCACGCGGCCGGCCGGAACCCGTACTACCAACCGCAGAAGGGTTAGGGCGCCGCTCCCCGCTCGGCTCCGCCGTCCTCGATGATGAAGGTGAGCCGCCCATGCGCCTGGCGCAGGGCGGCTTCGACGTCTTCGGGCGCCTCCCCGCGGGCGAAGATGAAGCCCAGGTAGCGGTCGCCCTCCGGGAGCGGGACCACCGGCTGGCCGAGCGGGATGCTGACGATGACGTCTTCCACGCCCGGCACCTGCCCTGCCTCGGGCAGCCCGCGCACCTCCCGCAGGACGCCGCGGCCGGGGATCGGGATCATCATGACGCCGGCGGCAAGGCGCTCGCGTTCGAGCCCGGCGACATCCATGCCCAACGCGTGCCGCAGGATGAGCTCCTCGAGGGAGACGCCCCCGTCGAATCGGAGCACCCGGGAGCAGAGCCCGCCGATGGAGCGCGGTGCCACCTCGAGGATCCACAGCCCGGCATCGTTCAGGCGCAGTTCGGCGTGCACGGGCCCGGTTCGCAGACCCAGCGCCTTCGTCGTCTCCGTCGTGCAGGCCACGACCTCCTCCTGGACGGCGGCTGGGAGACGCGACGGCGTGACGTAGATCGTCTCCTCGAAGAACGGGCCCTCCAGGGGCTCCGGTTTGTCGAAGATCGCGAGGGCTCTCAGGCTGCCCTCGGTGAGCAGCCCCTCGAGCGCCACCTCGGTTCCGGGTACGTAGTCCTCGACCAGGATCAGCCGGGCCATGGCACCGCCCCGCTCCGCCACGTCTGGCTGCCGGAGGAGACGCAGGACCCGCTCGAAGGCGCGCTGGAACTCGGAAGGATCGTTCGCGCGGATCACGCCCCGGCTCGCGGCCAGGAAGACGGGCTTCAACACGCACGGGAAACGCACGCGGCGCGCGATCTCTGCCGGCTCGTCATGCGCCGAGAGAATCTGGAAGCCGGGCGTCGGGATCCCGGCCTGCGCCAGGCAGTCGCGCATCCGGTGCTTGTAGCGGGCCGCCTCCACGGCCGTCACCGGGTTGTGCGGGAGCGCGAGCTCCGCTGCGGCCTTGGCGGCGACCACCGCGCCGTCGTCCTCGGCCGCCAGGATGGCGTCCACGGGGTGACGCTTCGCGAACGCGACCACCTGGCGCGCACCGGCATCCGGATCGCCGAAGGTGACTTCGAGGGCGCGGCCCGGTGCCAGCTCCGCCAACACCTGCCTGTGGTCCGAGCCGACGGCCGTTTCCACACCGAGCCTGCGGGCGGCGTCCAGGAACGCCAGCGCCCGGTAACTCGTCGTCGCCATCAAGAGAAGCACGCGGGGCATGGCGGTGAGAAAATTAGCGGGCGCGAGCACGCCCGCGAGGAGGACTCAGGCGCCCAGGTCGGGCCGTGAGGCGCTCAGTGAATCTGCTCGAAAAGCTCCCGCAGGTACTCCGGTGATGGACGCGGCGGGAAGTCGGCAGGCAGCGGGATCTTCGCGCGGACGGCGCCCGACCGCACATGGATGAACCCGAGCATCGCCGGCCCCCGGTTCAGCCCCCCGGGCGCCTGGCGAGTGGGACGCTCGTGGAAGACGTACGCTTCGTAGATGTCACCAGCGCCGTCCCGAAAGTGCCAGCTCATCGGCCCTCCTGGACAGGGCGCTTCCGGGCGAGGGAGGGCATCGCAAAAACCTAAGCGCCATGCGCCTTCCGCGCCAGCCCTTCGGCTCGGGCGCCCGGGTCTTGACTTTCCGCTGGGCGCTCACTTTTCTCAGCGTGCTTTCGCGCGTTCGCCAGAGGCGTCGGCCCACCAGACCCCCAAGGGCGCATGGAACAGCACGAACCCGGCACGTTCCGCACGACCGCTTCCGACATCGAAAAGCTCGCCCGCAGGCTCAGGACGCTGAGCCTCCAGAAGGTGGATGACCGCGTCTGGATCGAAACGGTCAGCACTCTGGAGAAGGCGCTCCGCGCGATCGCCGAGGCGTTCCGCCACATCGACCGTGGTCCGGGTGCCCGCCGCTCCGCGTGACAGGGCCGGGAGTCCGGTCGCGCGTTGACGCCTTAGCGGAAGCCGGATAGACTACAAGGCTTTGGTCAATCGGCCTCGTCGCACGTTCAGCGCACTTTCCAACACCATGGCCGCTTTTGAAGCGACGGCGAGCCCCATGATGCTCATCGCCGGGCGGGCGAATCGGCCGCTCGCGGAGAAGATCGCCGCGGAGCTCGATACGCCCATCTGCGATGTGGACATCCGCGACTTCTCGGACGGCGAGATCTTCGTGCGCATCAACGAGAACGTGCGGGGCCGCGACGTCTACATCGTTCAGCCGACGAGCTCCCCAGCGGACAACGTCGTGGAGCTCCTGCTCCTCATCGACGCGGCGCGGCGTGCCTCCGCAGCCCGGGTCACCGCCGTGGTCCCGTACTTCGGGTACGCCCGCCAGGACCGGAAGGATCAGCCGCGCGTGCCCATCTCGGCGAAGCTCATGGCGAACCTGATCGTCACGGCGGGGGCGGACCGGCTGCTGGGGATCGATTTCCACCAGCATCAATTGCAGGGATTCTTCGACATCCCGATCGACCACCTGTACGCGGCGCCGGTCCTGCTCGAGCACTTCCGCTCGCTGGGACTGGACGACCTGGCGGTGGTGGCGCCGGACGTGGGCGCCGCGAAGATGGCCCGCGGGTTCGCCCGGCGCCTCGATGCGACGCTGGCGATCATCGACAAGCGCCGGCCGGCGCCGAACGAGGCGGAGATCCTGACGGTGGTCGGCGAAGTTCGCGGCAGGACCTGCCTCGTGGTGGACGACATGATCGACACCGCCGGCACCGTGGTGCAGTGCGTTCAGGCGCTGAAGGAGGAAGGCGCGGCCGAGGTCTATTGTGGCGCCACCCACGCGGTCTTCTCGGGTGCGGCCGTGCAGCGCCTGGCCGCGTCGCCGGCCCGCGAGGTGACCGTCACGGACACGATCCTCATCCCGGAGGCGAAGCGGTTCCCGGCGTTGCGCGTGCTGTCGGTAGCTCCGCTGCTGGCGAAGGCGATCTACTACACGCACGTCAACGAGAGCGTGAGCAGTCTGTTCGAGTAGCCAACAGAGCGGAACGACGATGCTGACACCGACGTTGAAGGCGGAGACCCGCGATCGCGTGGGGAAGGGCGGGGCGCACTCGCTGCGACGCCAGGGCCTCGTCCCGGCGATCGTGTACGGCCGCGCGCTGGATCCCCAGCCCGTCGCGGTCAAATCCACCGAGCTGGAACGGCTCCTCACCTCCATCTCCTGGGAGAACACCCTCATTGATCTCCAGATCGACCACGGGGCTCCCGCCAAAGCACTCATCCGCGAGGTGCAATTCCACCCCTTCAAGCCCGAGGTCCTGCATGTGGACTTCATGCAGATCCGGGCGGGCGAGAAGGTGGAGGTGGAGGTGCCGGTCCGGATTGTGGGCGCGGCGCCCGGCGTCAAGGCCGGAGGGGTTCTGGAGCTCGCGCTCCACTCCGTGCGCTTGCGTTGCGATCCGGCTCGGATCCCCGAAGCGGTCGAGGTGGACGTGAGCGCCCTCGAGATCGGCGACAGCCTCCACGTCTCCGATCTCCGGGTCACCGACGCGGAGGTCCTGACCGAGGAGACGACGACGATCGCCGTGGTGGTGCCGCCGACCGTCCAGAAGGTCGAAGAGGTGGTGGCGGCGCCCGCGGAGGAAGTGGAGCCCGAGGTTGTGGGCCGCGGCAAGAAGGAGGAGGAGGCCGCGGAGGCCGGCGAGGAGGAAGAGGAAGAAGAGGAGGAGGAAGAGTAGACCCGCTCTTCCCGCCCTTCGGCCCGGCGACGCTTCGAGGGTCTAAGGGGACGCAGGGGACGCAGGTGAGGGGCCTCCGATCGAGCCCGGCGTGAAGGTCGTCCTCGGGCTGGGAAATCCGGGATCCCAATACGCGCGCACCCGTCACAACGTCGGGTGGTGGCTTGCCGACCACCTGGCGGCGCGCTGGGCGGTGCCGTCGTTTCGGAGCTGGGGCCCGGCGCTGGTGGCCGGTGCCCGGGTGGGCGACGAGCCGGTCTGGCTGGCGAAGCCGCTGACGTACATGAATCGGAGCGGCATCGCCGCCCGATGGCTGTGCGAGAGCGCGCCTGTCCTGGACATCTCCCGCGACCTTCTGGTCGTCGTGGACGACGTGGCGCTCCCGCCCGGGCGGGCGCGGTTCCGGCCGAAGGGCTCGGCCGGCGGCCACCAGGGACTCCTCTCCATCGAGGAGCACCTGGGAACGCGCGAGTATGCGCGGCTTCGCATCGGGGTGGGAGCACCGCCGCCGCGCAGCGACCTGGCGGACTGGGTTCTCTCGCCGTTCGACACCCCGGAAGACGAGGAGGGCGTGCTCGCTCTGCTCCCCGCGCTCGCGGAGGGCGTGGAGGTCTGGGTGCGCGAGGGGATCGAGCGGGCGATGAGCCGGTACAACCGATGATCCCGGGCGGCGTCGCCGCCCATGGTTTCGACTGGAGGAGAGACGCGTGATCCGGTGGATCTCGTGGGCGGCACCGCTGGGGTTGCTGGGACTCGCCATCGCCTTCACGCTCTACGCGTACGTCAAGCGCCAGCCGGCCGGGTCCGACGTGATGCGCGGCGTCGCCGCGCTCATCCGCACGGGCGCCATGGCGTTCCTGCGTCGTGAGTACTCGGTTCTCATCCCCTTCATCCTGGTCGTGGCCGGGCTTCTGTACGTGGCGCTGCGGTCATGGCCGACCTCCGTCGCGTACGTGGGGGGTGCCGCGTGCTCGATCCTCGCCGGGCTCTTCGGGATGCGCGCGGCCACGGAGGCCAACGTTCGGACGGCCGAAGCCGCACGCGCCTTCGGGCAGGGGAAGGCCTTGCGGGTCGCGTTCAACGGGGGCGCGGTCATGGGTCTCTCGGTGGCGAGTCTGGGGCTCCTCGGGATCGGGCTCGTCCTCCGGTGGCAGATCCCCCAGATCGCGAGCGACGCCGCCTACCGCCTCCTCAGCGAGGTCATCTCGGGGTTCGCCATGGGGGCGTCGTCCATAGCACTCTTCGCGCGCGTCGGCGGCGGGATCTACACCAAGGCGGCCGATGTCGGCGCCGATCTCGTGGGGAAGGTCGAGGCCGGGATCCCCGAGGACGACCCGCGCAACCCCGCCGTCATCGCGGACAACGTGGGCGACAACGTGGGGGACGTGGCGGGGATGGGCGCCGACATCTTCGAGTCCTACGTGGGTGCCGTGATCGCCACGATCGCCGTGGCCGCCACCTCTCCCTTTATCCTCCCCGACCACAGGCTCGCGGCGGTCGCGCTTCCGGTGCTCTACGTGATGACGGGGCTTCTCGCGTCG
Organism: Gemmatimonadota bacterium; assembly: GCA_016209945.1. Lineage (GTDB taxonomy): Bacteria > Gemmatimonadota > Gemmatimonadetes > Palauibacterales > KS3-K002 > JACQVD01. The sequence goes on along the minus strand of JACQVD010000063.1, from coordinate 8,100 downwards.
CTCGTCGCGGTGGCGGCGATGCGCATCCTCGAGAAGGCGAGCCCGGCGGCCGCTCTCCGGAACAGCACGCTCATCGCCGCGGTCCTCTTCTGGGTCGCCGCGTATGTCGTGACGCGACAGGTGGACGTGTTCGGCGGCGGCCCCTCGGGGTACGGCGTCACCGGGCCCTTCTGGGCGATGTTCGCCGGCTCGCTCGTGGGGATCTTCGTGGGCCTCGCGACAGAGTACTATACCGCCTACGGGCCGATCCGGAAGATCGCGGCGGCCTCGCAGACGGGCATCGCGACCAACATCATCGCCGGGATCGCGACGGGGATGCGCTCGACGGTGTTGCCGCTGCTCTTCATCTGCGTTGCGATCTGGATCGCCTACAAGTTCTCCGGGCTCTACGGGATCGCGATCTCCGCCGTCGGAATGCTCGCCACCGTGGGGGTGACGATGTCGGTGGACGCGTACGGGCCGATCGCGGACAACGCGGGCGGGATCACGGAGATGAGCCACCTGGGGCCCCAGGTTCGGAAGATCACCGATTCCCTGGACGCCCTCGGCAACACGACGGCGGCGATCGGGAAGGGCTTCGCGATCGGCTCCGCCGCGCTCACGGCCCTCGCGCTCTTCAGCGCGTACACGAGTGCTGTGGGACTGCGCGAGCGGGGGATCAACATCGTGGACCCTGTGGTGGTCATCGGCCTCTTCGTCGGCGGGGTGATCCCCTTCTTCATCGCGGCGCAGACGATGACGGCGGTGGGGCGCGCCGCCCAAGGGATGGTGGCCGAGGTCCGACGCCAGTTCCGCGAAATTGCGGGCCTCATGGAGGGGAAGGCGAAGCCCGACAGCGCGCGCTGCGTGGACATCTCCACGCGTGCTGCGCTGCGCGAGATGATCGTCCCGGGGCTCACGGCGGTCGTGGCGCCCGTGCTGGTCGGCCGCTTCCTCGGCGTGGCCGCCCTGGGGGGCATGCTGGCAGGCGCCACGCTGAGCGGCGTCCTGCTGGCGCTCTTCATGGCGAACGCCGGCGGTGCCTGGGACAACGCGAAGAAGTACATCGAGGCCGGCGCCTACGGCGGCAAGGGCTCGGACCCGCACAAAGCGGCGGTCGTGGGCGACACGGTGGGCGACCCGTTCAAGGACACGGCCGGCCCCTCGATGAACATCCTCATCAAGTTGATGAGTGTCGTGTCGCTCGTGCTCGCGCCCTGGTTCGCGCGCATCCACGGCCTCTAGCGCCGCGGGCCGCTGCCCGGCTGGCATGCTCCGCGTCGGCATTGTGGGCCTCCCCAACGTGGGGAAGACGACGCTCTTCAATGCGGTGACCGCGGGCCACGCGCCGGCCGACAACTATCCCTTCTGCACGGTCGAGCCGAACGTCGGGATCGTAGACGTCCCCGATCCCCGGCTGGACCATCTCTTCGAGCTCCTGCAGCCGCCCCGCAAGGTGCCGGCGACGGTGGAGTTCTTCGACATCGCGGGGCTCGTGGAGGGGGCGTCCCGGGGCGAGGGCCTCGGGAACCAGTTCCTGGCGCGTATCCGCGAGGTGGACGCGATCCTGCACGTGGTCCGCTGCTTCGAGGACCCGAAGGTCCCGCACGTGCCCGGCCTCGTGGATCCCGCGCGCGACCGCGAGATCGTCCTGACCGAGCTCGCCCTCGCCGACCTCGCGACCGTCGAGCGGCACGCGGAGAAGACGGAGCGCGCCGCCCGCAGCGGCGACCGTGAGGCAGCCGCGCAGTTGCCGCTCCTGAAGCGCGTGCGCGACGCGCTGGGCCGCGGTCAGCCCGCCCGGTCGGTCGCCGGGCGCGAGGAGGAGGCGGAGGCGCTCCGCCGCCTGCAGCTCCTCACGGCAACACCGGTTCTGTACGTGGCGAATGTGGCCGAAGGCGCGGCCGGCGCGGATGGGAGCCCGTACGTGCAGGCGCTGCGGCGCGCGGTGGCCGCCTCGGAGCCCGATGCCCGCGTGCTCGCGTTGTCGCTGACCCTCGAGGAACAGTTCGCCCGGCTCGATCCGGCGGAAAGGGCCGAGTATCTCGCGCTGGCCGGCCTCACGGAGCCGGGCCTGCCGCGCCTCGTGCGGGCGTGCTACGCCCTCCTGGGCCTCATCACGTTCTTCACGTTCAACGAGAAAGAGGTTCGGGCGTGGACCGTCCGCCGCGGCACGCACGCGCCGCAGGCGGGGGGCGTCATCCACGGGGACTTCGAGCGCGGGTTCATCCGCGCGGAGGCGATCGCGTACGACGAGTTCGCCCGTCTCGGCTCCATGAAGGCGGCGCGCGAGCAGGGGAAGGTGAGGAGCGAGGGGCGGGACTACGTCGTCGAGGACGGCGACGTGATCTTCTTCCGGTTTCACGCGTAGAGAGAAGCTCCCGGGCGCTCAGGGCGCGCCTTGTTCGTTCGAGCCGGCCCGGATAGATTCGGCGCTGCACCTGCCACCTGCCCCGTCCCATCACCGGGCGGGGCCGAATCGGGGCCTCGGGACGAGGCCGCGCGCGACCAGAGGAGGTGACGATGCGCGACTACGAGGTGGTGTACATCTTCGATCCCGCCCTCGAGCGGCCGGCGATCGAGCAGAAGCTGGAGCGTTTCCACCAGGTGCTCACCGCGGCCGGCAAGGGCGAGATCACAGCGGTGGATCACTGGGGGAAGCGGTCGCTGGCCTATCCGGTCAAGAAGCACGAGAGCGGGTATTATGTCGTGGTGCAGTTCCGCGCCGACCCATCGAACCTCGACGAACTCCATCGCGTCGTAAAGCTGGACGAAAGCGTCCTGCGACACCTCGTCGCGCTGAGCGAGGGCGAGCTGCCGGCTCCGAAGGTCGCCGCACCGGCGGCCAAAACCGGCGAAAAGGAGGAAGAGGGCGAAGCGGAGTCCTCGGAGGGCGAAGAAGAATGACGGTGAGAAGGAGAAAGCCCTGTCCCCTGTGCGAGGCGGGGCTGCGCCGGGTGGACTACAAGGATGATGCGACGCTGCGGCGGTTCCTGAGCGAGCGGGCGAAGATCCTGCCGAGCCGCATCACCGGGATGTGCGCGCCGCACCAGCGGCAGCTCTCGCGGGCGATCAAGCGGGCCCGCTTCCTGGCGCTCCTCCCGTACGTCGAGGGCTACAGATAGCTGTGGAGACGGCCGGCCCGAGGCAGTCCGGGCGGGCCGAGGCGTGGCGGGCTCTGGCTCTGGGCGCGGTCGCCGTCGGCCTCGCGGTGACGGACGCTCTGAGCCTGGTTCTCTTCAGCGCCGCCGTCCTCTGGCTCGCCTTCGGCCCGTGGGATCTCCGGGCGGGGCTCGCCGTGGCCGGCGCCGTTGCGCTCGTGCTGTGGGCGACGGCCGATTCGCCGGTCGTGTGGGCCGACCGCGGGTGGCCGCTTCTCGTGGGCGGTGGGTTCGTTCTGGCGAAGGCTCTGCGTCCCCGGTGGCGGCTCGTCGCGCATGGGATTGCCGCGGTGGTTCTGGGCGCCGGGCTGGCCGGCGTGATCTTCGCCGTGTGGCCGCGCGGCTGGCTTGAGCTCGACGCGCTGGTCGCGTCGCGGTTTCATCTGGCGGCCGGGGTGCTGAGTTCCGGTCTCGAGTCCTCGCTGCGCGCGCGTGTGGAGGGTCCGCTGGCCGAGGTGTCGGCGTGGGGCGCGGCCCTCTTTCCGGCCGCGCTCGCGATCGCCTCGGTGGCGGCGCTCGCCCTTGCGGAGTTCCTGCGCGGGCGGCTGGCAGGGGTCTCGAATCCGAGCCTGGGCCCCCTGCGCGAGTTTCGCTTTCACGATCAGCTCGTGTGGGTGCTCATCGCGGGGATCGTGCTCCTGTGGTTCCCGGCAGGTGCGGCTCTCCAGCGGACCGGCGCGAACGCGGCCCTCTTCATGGGCGCGCTCTACTGGCTACGCGGCGCGGCGGTCATGTGGAGCGTGCTCGCGAAAGTGTCGGTGGGGCTTGGGCTTCTCCTCGCCCTGCTGGCGGTCGTGCTGTACCCCCTAACGCTCGCGGGGTTGCTCGGCGTCACGTTTGTGGGGGTGGGCGACACGTGGTTCGACCTTCGGCGGCGGCTGGCACGCCGCGCGAACCCCTGACGGAGGCACGTGCCGTGAAATCGGTCGAGGTCATCTTGCGCCGAAAGGTCGCGAAGCTCGGGGACATAGGCGACGTGGTGCGGGTCAAGCCGGGCTTCGCGCGCAACTATCTGTTCCCCCAGGGCCTGGCCTATCCGGCGACCCCGGAGCACAAGCGCCGGCTGGAGCAGGAGCGGGCCCGTGCCCTTGAGGCAGAGGCCAGCGAGCGCGAGTCGGCGCAGGCACTCGCCGCGCAGATCGAGGGCGCCTCCACGACCTTCGAGGTGCTTGCCGGCGAGGAGGGGAAGCTCTTCGGATCGGTGGGCCCGGGCGACATCGCCCACCGATTGAAGGAGATGGGCTATCCGATCGAGAAGCGGCACGTGGAGCTCGACGAGCCGATCAAGACCCTGGGCGCCTACACCGTGGGGATCCGGTTGCATGCCGACGTCGGCGCGTCCGTGAAGGTCTGGGTCATCCGCCAGGAGGAGGGCGCGGCGCCCGAGTGAGGGGCCGGGCGATGGCGGCTGCGGCGGAACCGGGGTTCTTGTATATTCGTTGCCGAAGGGCGGTCGGCGGGAAGAAACCCCGTCCGGGGCGGCGGGTCTTGAGGCGGCTTTGGGGAGTCTGGGCGCGCCGGTCGCAGGCAGGGGGGTGCTGACGAGCGAGTCCATTCGGTTGATCCTGAAGCGTGCGTCCGGGGCCGCGGAGCTGGGCAGCGACGCGCTGCCGCCGCAGGTCTTCCGGGCCGGCGAGCTCGTGCTTGCGCGCAAGGGTCAGGATCCTGTGGTGCTCGATCTCCGGGGCATCTCGGGCGCGACCGACTTCTTCCTCGTCGCCTCGGGCGAATCCGATACCCAAGTCCGGGCGATCTCCGAGCACGTGCTCGAGACGCTGGAGCGGGAGGGCCTTGCCGCCGCGGGCGTGGAGGGACTGGCATGGGGGCGCTGGGTGTTGATCGACTACATCGATTTCGTGGTGCACGTCTTCCACCCGGCCCTGCGGGAGTACTACCAGCTGGAACGTCTGTGGGGCGACGCGCCGATGCTCGCCCTCAGCGAGAATTCGGGGGACGCATGAGCCGGGTCATCGCTCTCGGGGCCGCCGGGCTCCTTCTGGGACTCGCCGCGCATCCCGCGTCCGGGCAGACCTTCGGGCGCAACAAGGTGCAGTACAACCTGTTCGACTTCAAGGTGCTGCGGACGCAGCACTTCGACGTCTATTTCTATCCGGCGGAGCGGGAGGCGGCGTTCGACGCGGCGCGCATGGCGGAGCGGTCCTACGCCCGGCTGAGCCGTCTGCTCCAGCACGAGTTCGCGGAACGGAAGCCGATCATCCTCTACGCCTCGCACAGCGACTTCCAGCAGACGAACGTGCTCCCGGGCTTCATCAGCGAGGGGACGGGTGGGGTCACGGAGTTCCTGAAGAAGCGCGTGGTCGTTCCGTTCACCGGCGATTACGCGGAGTTCGAGCACGTCCTCGCGCACGAGCTGGTGCACGCGTTCCAGTTCGATGTGATCTCGCGGAGCGCCCTCTCGGGCGTGAACCCGTTCGCCTTCCGGCCGCCGCTCTGGTTCGTCGAGGGGATGGCGGAGTACCTGTCGATCGGGCGGATCGACGCGCACACGGCGGCGTGGGCGCGTGACGCCGCCCACTCGGGGTACCTGCGGTCGATCGACGAGATGTCGCGGCGCGACGACTATCTGAGTTACCGCTTCGGGCAGTCGCTCTGGGCGTACATCGGCGCCAAGTGGGGCGACGAGGTCGTGGGGGTCATCCTCCAGCGGTCCATGCGGCAGGGGCTCGACGAGGCGTTCGAGGCGACGCTCGGCGTCTCGCTGGCGCGTCTCTCGGAGGAGTGGCTCGCGTGGGTGCGGGCCACGTACCTGCCCGAGGTCGCGGATCGCGGAACGCCGCAGTCGTTCGCCACGCGGCTCACCGACCATGAGTTCCGGCCGGGTCGCGGCAGCTACTCGTCGTATCTCGCGCCGGCCCTGTCGCCGGACGGCGAGCAGATCGTCTATCTATCCGATCGCGGGAACGAGCTGTACGGCTTCTTCGACCTGTACGTTGCGTCGGCGCGGGACGGGAAGGTGAAGGCGCGGCTGGTGGAGGCAGGCCGGGCTGCCGACTTCGAGTCGCTCCGCTTCCTGAACTCGTCCGTCTCCTGGTCGCCGGACGGGCGCCACATCGCGTTCGTGGCGAAGGCGGGCGGGCGCGACGCGATCTACGTGTACGACGTGCCCAAGCGGAAGGTCGTGCGACGCATAAAGACCGAGCTGGACGGCATCGTGAATCCCGCGTGGTCGCCGGACGGGCACCGGCTCGTGTTCACGGGTCTGCGCGGCGGGCGGAGCGACCTCTTCGTCGTGGACGCGACCGGCCGGAGCTTCGAGGCGCTCAGTGACGACCCCTACGCCGATCTCCACCCCGCGTGGTCGCCCGACGGCCGCAAGGTGGCCTTCGCCACCGACCGCGGCCCGGACACGAACTTCGATGTCCTGGTGTTCGGGAACCTGAGGATCGCCGTCCTCGACCTCGACACGCGGGAGATCGAAGTCCTGCCGGGTCAGGAAGCCGGGATCAACGTGAACCCGCAGTGGTCGCCGGACGGCGAGGGGCTCGCCTTCGTCTCCGACCGAACCGGGATCCGGAACATCTACCTCTGGTCGTTCTCCCAGAGGCAGACGTACCAGGTGACGGACGTGCTCTCGGGAGTGAGCGGGATCATTCCCACGAGCCCTGCCATGAGCTGGGCGGGCAAGGCCGATCGGCTGGCGTTCGTCTACTTCGAGGGCGCGGGCTACAACATCTATGTCGCGGACGATCCTCGGGCCCTGGGAAGGCCGGAGGTCGCGCCGGCGCCGAAGGTGGCGGTCGGCCCGCAGGCGCCGCCGGCACCGGATGCGGCGGCACCGACTCAACCGGACAGCGCGGCCACGGACGCGGGCGAGTCGTTCTACCGGGGCCGGGGCGGCTTCCGGCCGTCGGCGGGCGCGCCCCGCAGGCAGGAGGGGGCCGGTCAGGAGATCTCCGTTGCGGCGCTTCTTGATAGCGCGACGCTCGCGCTCCCGGATCCCCAAGAGTTCGAGGAGAGCGATTACCGGGCGAAGCTCTCGCCCGACCTCGTCGGGCGGCCGGTCATCGGCGCGACGGTCGGCGGGAACTTCGGGAACGGGGTCTACGGGGGTTCGTACATCTTCCTCTCTGACATGCTCGGCAACCACAACGTCCTCCTGGCCGGGCAGGTGTCGGGCTCGTTCGACGATGCCTTTTTCCTGGTCGCGTACGACTACCTCCGGGAGCGCGCGAACCTGGGGTTGGCGTACCAGCAGTTCCCGCTCTACGGGTTCGAGGGCTCGTTCGATGTCTTCCGGGACGGCTCGAGGGTTCTCGAGCAGCGGTGGATCCGCGACGTCTATCGCAACCTGACGGCGGAGATCTACTATCCGCGCAGCGTGTTCGAGCGCTTCGAGTTCGGGCTCGGCGGCACGTACATCACCCGCGATCGGATCATCGACTCCTTCAACGTGCGCACCGGCCGCTTCGACCGGGAGACGGAACGGCTGCGGAGCCTGGTGCTGGCGCGACCGTCCGTGGCCTGGGTGTACGACAACGCCCTGTTCGGGTTCACCGGGCCCACGAACGGGCAGCGGCTTCGCCTCGAGTACGCCCGGGCGTTCGGCGATCTGAACCTGAACGACCTCCTGGTGGACGTGCGCCGCTACTGGAGCCTGGGAGGCCGCTTCTCGTTCGCCACCCGGATCCAGAGCCTCTGGCGGGCCGGGCCGGACGCCAGGCAGTTCCCGCTCTACTGGGGCGGCCCCTACTTCCTCCGCGGGTACGACGGCGGATCGTTTGACCGGGAGGAGTGCGACGCGTCGCGGGCGCGGGCCGAGGAAGGCGGCGTGCCCGAGAGCGTGATCACGGCGTGCCCCGTGCGCGATCAGCTTGTGGGGTCGAGCTTCGCCCTGGCGAGCGCCGAGTTCCGGTTCCCCGTGCTGAACTGGCTGGACCTCGGGTTCGTGCCCGTGGGGTTCCCTCCGATCGACGCGGCGGTCTTCTTCGATGCGGGCCTT
>JACQVD010000051.1 GCA_016209945.1 Gemmatimonadota bacterium | reverse complement strand
TCCCGGGCACGCCCAGGTCGCGCGCGTACTCGTAGGCCGCGTCGGCCGGCGTGTAGACCGGCTTCACGGGGATGCCGCTGCTCGTCACCGGCGCGTGCGTCTGGGCGGCCTGCGCCGCCTCGACCTTGGCACGCTCTCGCGGGCTCTCAGCCATTCTCGGGCGTCTCGCCGCCGTCCTCTTTGGGCGGCTCGATCACCACCAAGAGCTCCCCGCGCTCCACCGTCTGACCGGGCTGCACGCGCACGGCGGTCACGATGCCCTCGACTTCCGACCGCAGGTCGTTCTCCATCTTCATGGCTTCCATGATGACGAGCCCCTGGCCCTTCCGGACCAGGTCGCCTGCCGCGACCTCGACGTCCACGATGAGCCCCGGCATGGGAGCCGTGAGCTCGAAGGGCCCGGCCGCTGCGCCGGCCGCCCGCGCGGCAAGGGCCCTCTGCCCTTGAAGCGCCCAGCGCCGCGCTTCGTACGCGGACACGGTCAGGCGCCGGCCGGCGAGCTCGAGGTTCCACACGGCACGGGCGTCGTCGCGCCGCGCAGCGATCGTGAATGAGCGGCCGTCGAGAAGAAGGTGCGCGAGGATTCCGGAGTTTGGGCCCGCGCCCCTCACGTCTCCTTCCACGAGCTCCACGCTGACGGGTCGCCCGTCCACCCGGACGCCGTTCGGCCTGAACTCGACCTCGAACCACTCACCCTCGACGTCCACGACGTACTTCACGGCGACAGTCGCTCCAGGCTCACGACGGTCTTCACCTCAGCGGCCTGTCCAGGATCCGCGCCAGGGCCGCGTCAGCGACGCGCCGCGGCGCCATTCCCGGCCTGTGGCATCGGAGTCGGGTGGAGCCAGCGGGAGCGCGCGCAGGCGGGCCGCCTCCTCGAGGAGGGCTGCGGCGACGGCCGCCGCGCGCCTCGCGAGATCACCCGGGTCGCGCCGCAGAAGATCGGGGTGCGCCTCGACGTAGCGAATGTCGTAGTTCCCCGATCGGAAGTCGGGCTCGTCCATCACCGCCAGGTGGAAGGGCACGGTCGTGGCGACGCCCTGGATCACGAGCTCCTCCAGCGCGCGTTGCATGCGCACGATCGCCGCGGGACGGTCGAGCGCGTGGACGATCAGCTTCGCGAGCAACGGATCGTAGTGGAGACCGACCTCGCTCCCCTGCACGACCCCGCTGTCCCAGCGCACACCCGGTCCGCCGGGTACGCGCAGGACCTCGATTCGTCCCGTGGAAGGGAAGAAGTTGTTCCAGGGATCCTCGCCGGAGATCCGGCACTCCAGCGCGTGCCCTTGCCACCGCACGTCCTCTTGCCGGATCCACAGCGGCTCCCCGGATGCGATCCGGAGCTGTGCCTGCACGAGATCGATCCCCGTCACCATCTCGGTCACCGGGTGCTCCACCTGGATGCGCGCGTTCACCTCGAGGAAGTAGAACCGGCCGTCGCGGAAGAGGAACTCGACCGTGCCCGCGTTGTGATACCCGGCCGCGCTCGCGGCCGCGACCGCCGCCCGCCCCATCGCATCGCGCAGGTCGGGGGTGAGCGCCGGGGATGGCGACTCCTCGATCATCTTCTGATGGCGCCGCTGGATCGAGCACTCCCGCTCACCCAGGTGGATCACGTTGCCCAGGTTGTCAGCGAGCACCTGGATCTCGATGTGGCGCGGGCTCTCCAGGTACTTCTCGACGTACAGGCGCCGATCGCCGAACGCGAACTCGGCCTCGTGGGCGGCGCCGCGGAACGCCGCGGCCAGCTCCTCCGCTGCCCACACGATCCGCATCCCCTTGCCGCCGCCACCGGCCGCCGCCTTCACCAGGACCGGATACCCGAGCTCCTCGGCCTTCTTCTTCAGCAGATCAAGGTCGGCGACCGGCCAGTCGATCCCCGGGACCACCGCGACGCCCGCCTTTTTCACGGTGCGCCGCGCCTCGGTCTTGTCACCAAGCGCGGCCATGGCGTCGCCGGGAGGGCCGATGAAGACGAGACCCGCGCTCTCGACCGCGTGCGCGAACGCCGGTCGCTCGGCGAGGAACCCGTAGCCCGGGTGGATCGCCTCGCACCCGGTTCTGAGGGCGACCTCGATCAGCCTGTCGCCGCGCAGGTAGGACTCCGTGGCGGGCGCCGACCCGATGGGATAGGCCTCGTCGGCCAGCCAGACGTGCGGGGAGTCGCGGTCGGCCTCCGAGTAGACCGCGACCGCCTGCACGCCCAGCTCCCGGCACGCCCGGATCACACGGACGGCGATCTCGCCTCGGTTCGCGATCAGGATCTTTTTGAACATGCAGGTCACAGTATAGCGCCCGCGCGGCCCCGGAAGAATCGCAGCCCGGACGGACGAGCCTGACGGGGTGTCAGAGAGGGATGTTGCCGTGCTTCCTGGGCGGATTCGCGTCGCGCTTCGTCTTCAAGACCTCCAGCGCGTGGATGAGGCGCGGCCGGGTGTCCCGGGGATCGATGACGTCGTCCACGTAGCCGCGGGCCGCCGCTACGTAGGGGTGCGCGAACTTCTCCACATACTCCTGCACGAGCCGCTCCGTCTCCTTCTCCGAATCCGCCGCCTTCTCGATCTCCCTGCGGAAGAGGATCTCGACGGCGCCCTTCGGGCCCATGACCGCGATCTCCGCGGTCGGCCACTCAAAGTTCGCGTCGCCCCGGATATGCTTCTACGACATGACGTCGTAGGCGCCGCCGTACGCCTTCCGCACGATCACGGTGAGCTTCGGCACCGTGGCCTCGCAGTAGGCGTAGAGGAGCTTCGCGCCGTGCTTGATGATTCCGCCGTGCTCCTGCCCCACACCGGGGAGGAAGCCGGGCACGTCCTCGAAAGTCACGAGCGGGATGTTGAACGCGTCACAGAATCGCACGAAGCGCGCGCCCTTGATCGAGGAGTCGATGTCCAAGACGCCGGCCAGATGCGCCGGCTGGTTCGCCAGGATCCCCACGGTGTGGCCGCCGAGATGCGCGAACCCGACCAGGATGTTGCGCGCGTACTCCGCGTGCACCTCGCAGAACCGCCCCTCGTCCACCACCCGGCGCATGACCTCGTGCATGTCGTACGGCTTGTTCGGGTTGTCGGGAACGATATCGAGGAGCGCTTCCTCTCTGCGGCCGGGCGGATCGTCGGCGGGAGCCCGGGGCGGGTCCTCCGTGTTGTTCTGGGGGATGTAGCGGAAGAGCTCCCGGATCCTCTCGAAGCACTCCGCCTCGCTGTCGCAGGCGAAGTGCGCGACGCCCGACCTCGTCGCGTGGACCTCGGCGCCGCCGAGGCTCTCGAAATCGACCTCCTCGTGCGTCACCGTGCGCACGACGTCGGGACCCGTGACGAACATGTAGGAGATCCCGCGGACCATGTAGACGAAGTCCGTGATGGCCGGCGAGTACACAGCGCCGCCGGCGCAGGGCCCCAGGATGGCACTGATCTGCGGGATGAGGCCCGAGGCCAGCGTGTTGCGCAGGAAGATCTGCGCGTAGCCGCCGAGGGAGGCGACGCCCTCCTGGATGCGCGCGCCGCCTGAGTCGTTCAGCCCCACGATCGGACAGCCCGTCTTCATGGCCAGATCCATCACCTTGCAGATCTTCTCGGCGTGCGCCTCGGAGAGCGAGCCGCCGAACACCGTGAAGTCCTGCGAGAAGACGCAAACGGGCCGCCCCAGGATCCGGCCCCAGCCCGTGACGACCCCGTCGCCGAGGACCTTCCGCTCTGCCAGCCCGAACTCGCTCGCCCGGTGAGTGACGAAGGGGTCGATCTCCACGAAGGAGCGCTCGTCCAGGAGAAGCTCCAACCGCTCACGGGCCGTGAGCTTCCCCTTCTCGTGCTGGGCGTGGACCCGGTCCTCGCCCCCACCCAGCTGCGCCTGGCGCCGAAGCTCTTCGAGCTGCCGAAGTCTCTCCTTCATGCCGTTCACCGCTGCGGCGGCTCGGGTGTGCGGGCCGCGGCGGGGCGCGGCGGGATGGACCGCGGGACCGCTCGAATGACCTGGCGGTCGCGCACCTCCAGGATGCGGGGCTCCCTCCCTACGTGCTCGCCCAGTACGCGCAGGGTCCCCGTCGCCCCACGGTAGGGCCCGGCAGCCCGGAGGGAGTGAGCGAGGCTGCTGCGGCGTCCGAAGGACTGCGGGAGCGCCTCGAGCAGCATTGATGCCGCGTCGTACGCGAGCGCCGACACTAGGTTGTCGCCCAAGGACTTAGCATACCAAATCTCATACGCCATGGCAAAATCGTGCCAGCCGGATTCGGCGAGCCAGCGATCGAGGTAACTGGCCACCACGACCCCGTTCAGAAACCTGGGCTCCACCCGTCGAATCACCTCCGGGTCGATCCAGTTCGGATCCCCGAAGATCTGGATCCCGCGCAAGCCGTAATAGGAGATCTGCGGTGCCAGCTGGATCGCCGCCTGGGGACTCGCCGCCACCGCGTAGAGGGCCTCGGGGTTCATGTCGCGCAGACGCGTGAGCGGGCCCTCGAACGTGGTGGCCGCCGGGTCGTAGGGCTCCGCGCTCACGATCTCGGCACCCAGATACGCCGCCTCTTCCGCGAACGCGCGGTACTGGGCAAGCCCCGCGGCATCGTTGGAGAAGATGACCGCCAGACGGCGCGCCCCCATCTCCCGGACGGCGAACTCGGCCAACCTGCGCGCGAGCATCGCGAGGTCCTCGGTAGAGAACCAGAGGCAGAACACGTTCCGCCCGAAGTCCGGCGTGCAGGCGGCGAGGGGAGCGACGAGGACCAGGTCATCATCTCTGCGTCGCGCGGCCGCCGCTCCAAGCCCGTGCTCGCTTACGGGGCCGATGGCGGCCAGCGCGCCCAGGGCCTCGAGCTCTGCCAGGCGCTCCGCTGCCACGTCGTCGGATCCGGCGTCGTCCAGGACCACGAGCTGAACGGAGTCGCCGCCCGCCCGGAGATGCTCGGCGAGGGCCAGCTCGATTCCTTCCCGCAGGCGATGCCCGTACGGCGCCAGGCTCCCCGTGAGCGGTAGGATGGCACCGATCACGAGAGGCCGCGCCGGAGCCGCGCTCTCCGCCGGTGAGATTTCGCCGGCGTCCGCTGCCCCGCCATTCCTTGGCCGTCCGGCGGGACCCGGAAGGCAGCCCCCTGCCGCGAGCAGGAGGCAGAGAAGAGTTCGCCGCATCGTGAGTGAACGTACGGCCGCCGGACAGGCGAGAAAAGAACGCGGGGCTGTGGACGACGGTCGCGTCACAGCCCCGGGGTTCATCAAGGGAACGAGAACCGGCGCTCTAGGATTCCGGTGCCTCGCCCTCCGCGTCCCCTTCCCCCGGCGGCTCGTCCACGGCGCGCACCGTCCCGTCCGCCCCCTCGGGCCCCGGTTCCTCGGCACTCTCTGGCCCCTTGGCCCCGTCGCCTGCCTCGGCGATTGGCAGGGGCTCGGTCACCTGGAGCACGATCCTCCGGTTGATGGGGTCGCTCTCCATGACCCGGAGCTTGAGGGCCACGCCTTCCTTCACGACTTCGCCGGGCTCATGCACCTCCCGGTCGGGCGCCAGCTGCGAGAGCGGCACGAATCCCTCGATGTCGTTCCCCAGATCGACGACGACGCCCTTCTCGAGGAGCCGCGTGACCTTCCCCTCCCACTCGGTTCCGGGGGCGTACGTCTGGCAGAGCTGGTACCAGGGATCGTCCTCGACCTGCTTGAGGCCGAGGGAGATCCGCTTCTGGTCCACGTCGATGCTGAGGACGACGACCTCGACCTCCTGGCCCTTCTCCAGAACCTCGGAGGGATGCTGCACCCGCTTGGTCCACGAGAGGTCGGAGATGTGCACGAGGCCATCGATGCCGGGCTCGACCTCGACGAATGCGCCGAAGCTCGTGAGGTTGCGCACCTTCCCGCGCACGCGCGTCCCGGGCGGGTACTTCGCGGGGAGCGAGAGCCAGGGGTCCGCCTCGGTCTGCTTCATGCCGAGCGAGACCTTCTCCTCGCCGGGGTCCACCCGCAGGACGACGGCCTCGATCTCGTCGCCGATCGAGATGATCTGGGACGGGTGCCGGACGTTGCGGGTCCACGACATCTCGGAGATGTGCACGCGCCCTTCGATCCCCGGCTCGAGCTCCACGAACGCGCCGTAGTTGGTGATGGAGACCACCTTCCCGCGCACGCGGGAGCCCAGCGGATACCTCTGCTCGACGTCCTTCCAGGGATAGGCCTGAAGCTGCTTCAGGCCGAGGGAGATGCGCTCGCGCTCCCAGTCCACGTCGAGGATCTTCACCTCGATCTCGTCGCCGATCTTGCAGATCTCGCTCGGGTGACCGACGCGGCCCCACGACATGTCGGTGATGTGGAGGAGCCCGTCCATCCCGCCGAGGTCGATGAACGCCCCGAAGTCGGTGATGTTCTTGATGATCCCCTTGCGGAGCTGCCCCACCTGGAGGTCCTTCTTGAGCTCCTCGCGCTTGCGGTCGCGCTCGGCCTCGAGGAGCACGCGACGGGACACCACGATGTTGCGGCGCCGCTTGTTCAGCTTGAGGATCTTGAAGTGGAACTTCTGGCCGATGAGCTCGTCCACGTTCGCGACGCGCCGGAGCGCGATCTGCGAGCCGGGAAGGAAGGCGTCCACGCCCATGATGTCCACGGTGACGCCGCCCTTGATCTTCTTCTTGACGATGCCCTCGATCGGGAGGTCCTTCTCGTACGCCTCCCGGATCTTCTCCCAGACGCGGACGAAGTCCGCCTTCTTCTTGGAGACGACGACGACGCCTTCCTGGTCTTCCAGGTGCTCGAGGTAGACCTCGACCTCGTCGCCGGGCTGTGGGGGCTCTGAGAACTCGTCGAGGGCGACTTGCCCCTCGGACTTGAATCCCAGGTCGAGTACGACGGCGCCGTTGGCGACCCGGAGCACCCGTGCGCGAACGATCTCGCCTTCCTGGATGTCCTTCAGGGTCTCTTCGTACAGCTGGAGCATCCGCTCGTACTCCTCGGGCGAATACTCCAGGTCTTCCAGGTCCGCCGGGCGAACCCAGCGGGTACGAGTGTTCGCCGCTGCCGCTTGCTGTTCCGCCATGAACTCGTGCGGCGACCCTCCGGTCGCGTCGGAGAGAAGCCATGGGTTTTGGTCGTCGAGGCGCGCGACACGCCGGTCTGGAAAGCGCCTGAGAATACCCGGCATACCCCCTTGTGTCAAGCCGACTTGGCGCGCCCGGCGCCCCTCGCACGGGCGAGCTCCACAATGCGGGCGACCTGCGCCGCCGGGGTGAGGTGCGTCGTGTCCACGTCCACCGCGCCCCGCGGCCTCCGGAAGGGGGAGGCCGCGCGCGTGGCGTCTCGCGTATCGCGGGCGAGGAGCCGCCGCGTTTCCTCCGCGAGGGCCCCCCGTGTTCTGCGGCGACCGCGCTCGCGCAGCCGGCGGCGCGCGCGCTCACGCGGATCGGCCGTCAGGAAGATCTTGAGCGACGCGTCCGGAAAGACCTGCGAACCGATGTCGCGCCCCTCGCACACGACGCCGCCCGCGTGCGAGGCGGCCAGGGCGCGTAGGGTCCGGTTCACGCGCGCCCGAACCTGCGGGAGGGCCGCGATGGCGGACACGGCCCCGGTGACCCGCACGGCGCGCAGCCGCCGGTCCAGCACCCGCCTCTGGAACCGGATCTCGAGCTTCCCACCACGGATGCGGGCCTCCGGCGCGCGAGCGAAGAGCAGCGGGAGGCGCCTCGTGTCCACCGACCCGTCGGACCGGACGAGGCCGAGCCGGAGGGCCACGAAGGTGTAGCCGCGATAGAGGGAACCCGAGTCCAGGTGCGCGAACCCGAGACGCCGTGCAACGTCGCGGGCCGTGGTGCTCTTCCCTGCGCCGGCGGGCCCGTCGATCGTCATGATGAAGGGAGAGGCGCGGAACGCTGGGCTCAACGCCACGTTTCCTCGGACAGCCTTCTCAGATCCTCCCAGAACCCCCGATAGGAGATCGCCACGCAGCCGGGATCGTCGAGCTCGATCGCGTTCCCCGGCTGGGCGCCGAGGACGGCCAAGGCCATCGCAATGCGGTGATCGCCGTAGGTCCGGACGCGCCCCGACAGGGGCCCTGTCGTCCCCTTGATCGTGAAGCCGTCCGGCATCTCCTCGGCCTCCACGCCAACGGCGCGGAGGTTCTCCACCAGGACCGCGATCCGGTCGCTCTCCTTCACGCGGAGTTCCCGGGCTCCGCGCAGCACGGTCAGGCCTTCCGCGCGTGCGGCCGCGACCGCGAGCGCCGGAGCCTCGTCGAGGAGGCCCGGTGCCTCCTCGGGCGTGATCTCGGTTCCACGCAGCGGTGCGGCCTCGACGGAGACGTCCCCGACCGGCTCCGCGCCCTCCGTTCTGAGTCGGGAGACGGCGAGCCGCGCACCCATCCGGCCCAGCACGGCCAGCGCGCCCGTGCGTGTGGGGTTCAGGCCCACATCCCAAACCGTGAGCCGGCGCGCGGTCCCGGTGAGAACCATCCAGACGAGCCAGAAGACCGCCGACGAGAAGTCACCGGGGATCGTGATCTCGAGGGGACGCAGGCCGGAGGGTCCCGGCACGAAGATCACCTGATGGCCGTCGCCGCGTCGCTCGGCGGTCACCTTCGCGCCCATGGCGCGCAGCATGCGTTCGGTGTGGTCGCGAGAGGCCCGCGGCTCCGACACGGAGACCGGGAGGCCGCCGCAGACCCCGGCCAAGAGGAGCGCGCTTTTCACCTGTGCGCTGGGCACCGGGCTCGCGTGGATCCCCGGTCGCGTGGCCCCCGATTCGACCGCCAGGGGTAGGCGGCCCGGCTCCCCGCGCTCCGCGATCACAGCCCCCATGGCGCGGAGCGGGTCCACGACACGGTCCATGGGCCGGCGCCGCAGCGACGCGTCGCCTGTGAGGGTCGCGCGGCGCCCCAGCCCTGCCAGCATGCCGAGCAGGAGGCGCGCCGTGGTGCCGCTGTTGGCGCAGTCGAGCACGTCCGCCGGATCGCGAAAGGAGGCGGGCCCCTGTAGGTGCGCGACCCCCCGGGTGCGATCCCATTCCACGGCGGCGCCGAGTGCCGTCAGCGCGCGTGCCGTCGCCTCGACATCGGCCCCGGCGTTCAGGCCACGGACCACGCTCGCCCCTGTCGCCAGCGGGGCGAGGAGAAACGCCCTGTGCGAGATCGACTTGTCGCCTGGGACCCGGACCTCGAGGCTGTGCATGCGGCTCGTCAATCCGGGTAGGGGATCTCGATCTCCAGGCCGTCGTGGGCCACCAGGATCTGACAGTTCCCGCACGCGCCCCGGCCCTCGCGCTCCAGGATCCCGGGCCGGTCCGAGTACCGGGCGGAAAGATGGGTGAGCGCAACGCGCTGGACGCGCGCGCGCGCGGCGACCTCAGCGGCCTGGCGGGCGGTCGAGTGCCCCGTCCGCTCGGCGCGCTCTCGCTCCTCCTCGGAGAACGTGGCCTCGTGGATGAGGAGCTCGGCACCGCGGGCGATCTCGACCGTCGCCTCGCAGGGGCGCGTGTCCCCCGTGTACACCACGCGCCGGCCGGGTCGGGGCGGACCCACGACCTCCTCGGGACGCACGGTCCGGCCGTCGGGCAATCGGACGGGCGAGCCACGGTGGAGCTTCCCGAAGAGAGGGCCTTCCGGCACCCCGAGCGCACGCGCGCGATCGGGGTTGAAGCGTCCCAGGCGCGGATCCTCGATGAGCGCGTACCCGTTCGCGCCGCCGGGATGGTCCGCCCGGTACGCGCGCACGACGTACCCCTGATGACGAGCCTCCTGGCCGGGCTCAAGCTCGCACACGCTCACCTCGAAAGGCAGCTCCTCGATCTCGAGGTGCACCGCCGCCTCGATCACGGCGCGGCCGCCCGGCGGCGTGAAGATCCGGATCGGCTCGGCGCGCCCCTGGAGGCCCATAGTGCGCAACAGCCCGAAGGCGCCGAGGTAGTGGTCGGCGTGCAGGTGCGTCAGATAGATGTCGCGCACGGAGAAGCCCACACCGTAGCGCATCATCTGCCGCTGCGTCCCCTCCCCGCAGTCGAGGAGGTGCAGATCGCCCTCGCGGTGG
>JACQVD010000055.1 GCA_016209945.1 Gemmatimonadota bacterium | reverse complement strand
TCGTAGCGGAACCGCGGGAGCGTCCACCGCACCCACATGTACGCGAAGATGAAGAACCCGGTCTTCGCCGCGAAGATGAGCCCCGTCAGGATCGTCTTCCAGAGCGCAGGCTCCGCCCCCTCGATGCGCCCGTTGGGGAGGAGCCGAATGTCGTCCCCGCTCCAGAAGGGGATGTCCCAGCCGCCGAAGAAGAGGCTCGCCAGGAGCGCGGACGCCGTGATGACGTTCGCGTACTCGGCGATGAAGAACATGGAGAACTTCATTGACGAGTACTCCGTGTGGTAGCCGGTGACGAGCTCCGACTCGGCTTCCGGAAGGTCGAAGGGGAGCCGGTTCGTCTCCGCGAAGGCCGAGATGAGAAGCGTCAGGGCGGCGAACGTCAGCGGGATGACGAACCAGAGCCCGATCTCCTGCTGGGCCCAGACGATCTCGCCCACGGAGACGTTGCCCGCCAGCATGATGACGGGGACGAGGCTCAGGCCGAAGCCGATCTCGTAGCTGATGAGCTGAGACGCGGCCCGCAGCCCGCCCAGGAGCGCGTACTTGCTGTTCGACGCCCAGCCGGCGAGCACGATCCCGTACACGGCCATCGAGCCCAGGGCCAGGATGTAGAGGAACCCGATCGGGAGATCCGCGACCACCATCGGGACCGGGCCCCAGCGGGTCGGGAACGGCGCCGCGAACGGGATCACGGCGAAGGTGACGAGCGCGGGAATGATCGCGACCATAGGCGCGGCAATGAAGAAGGGGCGCGCCGCGCCCGCGGGAAGCGTCTCCTCCTTCACAAGGTTCTTCAAGCCGTCGGCCACCGACTGCAAGATCCCCCAGGGGCCCACGCGGTTCGGCCCGCTCCGGTCCTGGATCCACGCCGCCACGCGGCGCTCCAGCCAGATGATGAGCGCGACGGCGACCATGATCCCGGTGAAGACCGCGATCGCCTTGATCGCCGACGCGATCACGAAGACGGATGACGGAAGCGGCGTCACAGGCTCACTTCCCTCCCGAGGTCACCGCCGCGGCCCCCTCGGCCGCCTCCGTGATCCGGCCCCCGAAGCCGAGCGTCTCGTAGGTCATGCCGCGGAAGGGCTCGAACTCCGCGGCGAGCGCCGCGAAGGCCTCGGCCGCGCTATCGAGCATGGCGCCAGAGCCCATCCTCGAGGAGAGCGCGGAGAGCGCGACCCACGCGGGCCTCGCCATCCCCGGAGGTGTCAGCGCCTGCGTGAACCGCTGCACCCTCCCCTCGAAGTTCGTGAACGTGCCGTCCATCTCCGCGAACGTCGTGACCGGCAAGAGAACGTGCGCATTCCGCGCGGCAGGGCTCGCCACGGAACCCGCATAGAGGTAGAAGGCGGCGTCCCGGCCGAAGTCCGCAGGCGCGTCGTGCAGCGGATCCCCCAGGACCAGGAGCGCGCCCCGGCGGCCGCGCAGATCCGCGAACAGGTCGGCGGAGCGGCGGAAGCCGAGGAGTGCAGCACCCACAGCGTTCGGAACCCGCTCCGCTCGCAGCTGGAGCTTCGGGAAGCCCTCGAGCACGGCCGTCGGACCCGTCGGCACGCGGAACGCGCCGCCGGCGAACCCGAGTGCCTGCATCACCTTCCGGAGAGCGTACAGGCTCTCGTTCGCGGCCGCCGCCGACACGATCGCGCGCCCGGGCCCGCCGGCCTGGCGGAGCCCTTCCGCCGCGCGCTCCAGCGCCTGCGGCCAGGATACGGCGACGAGCCGATCCCCATCCCGGATCTGCGGGGCCTCGAGCCGCTCGCCCCGCTCGCCCCCCGGGACCCAGCCGGCGAGCAGCTTCCGGCCGTGGTCGCACATCCAGAACGCGTTCACCTCCGGGTGCGGACGGGGCTTCGCCCGCACGACCCGGTTCTCCTTCGTGTCGAGCGTGATGTTGCAGCCCTGGGCGCATCCCGGGCAGACGCTGGGGAAGCGGTCGAGGTCCCACGCCCGCGGCTTGAAGAGGAAGTCCTCGTTCACGAGCGCGCCCACGGGGCACACGTCCACGATGTTCATCGAGAACGGATGCTCGAAGAGCTCCCCGGCCATGGTGTCGATGGTCGCCCGGTCGCCCCGCTGCACGACCACGAGGGTCGGCTCGCGCGCGATCTCTTCCATGAAGCGGACGCAACGCGTGCAGAGGACGCAGCGGTCGGCGAAGTAGAGGACGTCGGGCGTCACATGGTCGCGCCCGAGCACGCGCTTCGGGTCCACGGAGCGGGTGCGCAGCTGGCCGGTCTCGAAGGCGTAGTCCTGTAGCTCGCACTGGCCCGCGGCGTCGCAGATCGGGCAGTCCAGCGGGTGGTTCACGAGGAGGAACTCGATCACCGCGCGGCGCGCCTTCCGGGCCGCCGGGCTGTCGGTGCGCACCTCCATGCCGTCCTGCACCCGCTGGACGCACGAGGGGACGAGCTTCGGCGCGCCCTTCACCTCGACGAGACACATGCGGCACTGCGCGGGCGAACTCATCGCCGGGTGGTAGCAGTACCGGGGGATGACGATCCCCGCCTCCTCCGCGGCCTGGATGACCGTCATCGCCTTCGGCACCTGCACGGCGATGCCGTCGATCGTGACCGTGACGAGTTCGGCCGCCGGCTGCGTCATCTCGTCAGCTCACCGCCGTGCACGAGCGCCGCCGGATGTGCGCCCAGTACTCGTCCTCGAACTTCTGGATCGAGGAGACGATGGGCGCCGCGGCGCTGTCCGAGAGCACGCAGATCGTCTTCCCGGCCATGTTCTCGGAGATGTCGAGGAGGAGCGGGATGTCGCTGTCCCTCCCCTCCCCTTCCTCGATCCGCCGGAGGATCCTCGCCGCCCACGCGGTCCCCTCACGGCACTGCGTGCACTGGCCGCACGACTCGTGGGCGTAGAACTCGACCATCCGGCGGACGGCCCGCACGAGGCACGCCGAGTCGTCCATGGCGATGAGGCCGCCCGAGCCGACCATCGAGCCCGCCTGCACGAGCCCCTCGTAGGAGACGGGACAGTCGATCTCGTCCGCCGTGAGGACGGGGACCGACGACCCTCCGGGGATCACGGCCCTCAACCTCCGTCCAGGCCGCGGGCCGCCGCAGAGATCGAACACGAGGTCTTTCAGGTTGAAGTCCATCGCGACCTCGTAGTTCCCCGGCCGCCGGAGGTGCCCGCAGCAGGAGAAGAGCTTCGTCCCCGGGCTCTGCTCCGTGCCCCACTGCCGGTACCAGTCGGCACCGTTCACGAGGATGTGCGGCACGGCGGCGAGCGATTCTACGTTGTTCACCGTCGTCGGCATGCCGAAGAGGCCCGCCTGTGCGGGGAACGGCGGCTTCATGCGCGGCTCCGCGCGCCGCCCTTCCAGCGAGGAGAGCATCCCCGTCTCCTCGCCCGCGATGTAGGCACCCGCGCCCACGTGGATCGTGCACTCGATCCGCAGCCCGGTCCCGAGGACATCCTCCCCCAGGAAGCCGCGCTCGTAGGCCTCCACGACGGCGCGGCGCAGCACCGGGATCACGTCCACGAACTCGCCGCGAATGTAGATGTAGATGTGCTCCGCGCGGATCGCGTACGCGCCGATGATGGCGCCCTCGAGCAGCTGGTGCGGGGTCCAGCGGAGGATCTCCCGGTCCTTGAACGTCCCCGGCTCCGACTCGTCCGCGTTCACGACGAGGTAATGCGGCTTCCCGTCGTCCTTCGGCATGAACTTCCACTTGAGGCCCGTGGGGAAGCCGGCGCCGCCTCGGCCGCGCAGTCCCGAGGCCTCCACGGTGGCGATCACCTGGTCGCGCGTCATCTCCGGGAGCGCCTTGCGGGCCGCGCGATAGCCGCCGCGCTCGACCCACCCGTCCACGGGGCGCGCGCCGGCGTCGCCGAAATGCTTCGAGACGATCCGGACCTCGCGGGGGTGGGCGAAGGGGTACGCCATCGGCTACGGCAGCTCCGCGAGCAACGCGGGCACGTTCTCCGGCGTCACGCTCTCGTAGAACCGGTCGTTGATGAGGACCGCGGTCGCGAACCCGCAGGCGCCCAGGCACTCGGTCTCGACCACGGTGTAGCGGCCGTCGGCGGAGATCGCGCCCGGCTCGGTCCCCGTCTCGCTCAGGAACCGCTCCAGCACCTTCCCCGCACCGCAGAGGTCGCACGCGATGTTCGTGCACACCTGCACGAGGTAGCTGCCGACCGGCTTCAGGTTGAACATGGTGTAGAACGAGGCCACGGCGCGGACCTGCGCGGGCGTCAGGTCCAGGAGCTCCGCGACGCGCGTCATCGTCTCGGGCGCGAGCCAGCCGCGGACCTCCTGCGCAAGGTGGAGGACGGGGAGCAGCGCCGCCCGCTTCGTCGGGTACCGGCCGAGGATCCTCTCGAAGCGCTCCCGGTAGACGCCGCCGAAGAGGGGTGCTGCGGGATCACGCTCCGCCTTCTGCGAGGGCTCCGCCGCCGCCACCGCCGGGTGCCAGTCGCGCATCCTAGCGGTCGATCTCTCCGAGCACGATGTCGAGGGAGGCGTTCACGGCGATCACGTCCGCCAGGAGCGCGCCCTCGACCATGTGCGGCAGCGCCGAGAGGTTCACGAAGGA
Source organism: Gemmatimonadota bacterium (assembly GCA_016209945.1). GTDB lineage: Bacteria > Gemmatimonadota > Gemmatimonadetes > Palauibacterales > KS3-K002 > JACQVD01. The sequence continues at coordinate 468 of JACQVD010000055.1, read as the reverse complement.
GGGCCCGCGGAAGCGGCAGCGCACGGGCTTCGGCCCGCCGTCCGACACGAGGTAGAAGCCGAGCTCGCCCTTCGACGACTCGATCGGGTACCAGACCTCCCCCGGCGGGACGTGCAGCCCTTCCATCACGAGCTTGAAGTGGGCGATCATGGCGTCGATCGAGTTCATGACCGCCGACTTCGGCGGGAGGATGATCCGCGGATCGCTCACGTTGATGGGGCCGCCCGGCAGCCGGTCCAGCGCCTGCCGGAGGATCCGGACCGACTGCCGCATCTCCTCCATGCGCACGAGATAGCGATCGTAACAGTCGCCGCGCGTGCCCACCGGGATCTCGAAGTCGTACGTCTCGTAGTCGAGATAGGGCCGCTCCTTGCGCACGTCGTATGGGACGCCCGACGCCCGCAGGTTCGGCCCCGAGAGGCCGAGATCGACGGCGTCCTCGGCACCGACGACGCCCACATCCTGGTT
>JACQVD010000050.1 GCA_016209945.1 Gemmatimonadota bacterium | reverse complement strand
GGTCGGACCGTGCGAGGTCGATGCCTTCCTCGCGCGCCGCCTCGGCCAGGCGCAGCGCGTACGTCGGCGTGGACAGGAGCACGGTGGCCTGGCTCGCCACGATGCTCGCGATGCGCTCGGTCGTGCTCTGCGCCCCGCCGGAGATGCCGAGCGCGCCGATCCGCTCCGCGCCGGCGAACGCCGACCAGAAGCCGATGAAGGGGCCGAACGAGAAGCAGAAGAACACGCGGTCCGCGCTCGACACGCCCGCCGCGCGGTAGACGCGACCCCAGATCGCGCTCCACCAGGCCCACGACTCGGCCGTGTCGAGCATCCGCAGCGGCCGGCCGGTCGTCCCGCTCGTCTGGTGCAGGCGGACATAGCGCTCGAGCGGGTAGGTGAGGTTCGTTCCGTAGGGCGGATGCGCGGCTTGATCGTCGGACAGCTCGCCTTTGGTCGTGAACGGCACCTCGTGCCAGCGCTCGAGCGCCTGTGCGCCGTCGGTGACATGGACCTGACGCAGTTTCCCGCGATAGAAGGGATCGGAGGTGAGGACCGCATCGAGCATCGCCCTGAGGCGCTCGCGCTGCGCCTCGCGGCGATCGCGATCGGTCCACGCCTCGATCGGGTCGATCGTCGTCACTGGGACGACGAGGCTACCGCGCCGCTCTTCGCTTTCGTAGGGGCTGCTTGTCAACCGGAGGAACATCGAAGAGGATCACGCAGACCAGGCGTCGAAGAGCCCCCATTGCAAGGATGCGGATCAGGGGTTCGGCGCGAAGCGCCGAACACAAAGGAGGGGCACCTATGGAGTCTTCCGAGCGGCCGGAGCGCCGGCCGCGGCGCTTCAAGCTCACCCGTCGCGAGTTCCTCGTTGCCGGCTCGGCCGCGACCTTGGCCGCGGCATGCGCGCCGGCGGGTCCCAGCGGGGCCGGCGCGCCGACCGCGACCGCTCCGGCAGCGACCGCTGCCCCGACGGTCGCCGCCACGGCGGCTCCGCCGCTGAAGATCGGGATGCTGCTCCCGTTCACCAAGGTGTACGCGGAGCTCGGCGCGTCGCAGAAGCGCGCCGCGGACCTCTACCTCAAGCAGGCCAGCGGCAAGCTCGCGAATAGACCCGTGACGTTCATCTACGAGGACGAGGCGAACGACCCGCAGGTCGGGCTGCAGAAGACCCAGAAGTTCATCGAGCAGGACCAGGCCGATCTGATGATGGGCATCATCTCGACGCCGATCGCGTATGGCATCCGCAACACGGTCGACGCCGCGAAGTTCATCTACATCGGCACGAACGCGGGCGGCAACGCGATGACCCGCGAGACCACCGACTGCAAGCCGACCTGCAAGAGCAAGTACGTCTTCCGCACCTCGTTCAGCGCATGGCAGGTGAGCCAGCCGCTCGGGGAATGGCTCAGTAAGAAGGGCACGAAGGAGTTCTTCCTCTGCTTCTCGAACTACGCGTTCGGCACGGAGTCGGCCGCCGCGTTCGTCGAGGGGCTCAAGAAGAACGGCGGCACCGAGACGGGCCGCGTCGCCCCACCGCTCTTCAACCCCGACTTCGTCCCGTTCGTGACCCAGATCAAGGCCCAGCCCACCAAGAACGTCTACAGCTTCTTCTCCGGCACCGACGCCATCGGATACATCAGAGCGTGGGACCAGCTCGGCATGAAGGCCGCCGGATACAAGATGTTCGGCGCTGGCTTCCTCACCGAGCAGGACGTGCTCAAGGAAGTGAAGGAGAAGGCCGACGGCGCGGTCACGTCGCTGTTCTGGTCGGTCGAGCTCGACAACGCGGAGAACAAGGCGTTCCGGGAGCTCTACCAGAAGGAGTACAACCTCCTGCCCGACGTCTTCTCGGTGCAGATGTGGGACGGCATGCGGGCGCTGGACGAGGCCCTCAAGAAGACCGGCGGGAACACCAAGGACAAGGACGCGCTCATCACCGCGCTCGAGGGCGTGTCGTTCAAGAGCCCGCGCGGCGACTTCGCCTTCGACAAGACCACGCACAACGTCGTCCACGACATCTACATCCGTGAGGTGAAGACCACCGGCGGGCAGACCGTGAACACCATCATCGACAAGTTCGGGAAGGTGACGGACCCGGGCAAGTAGCTAGGCTCCCTGCGTGAGCCTCGAGCTCGTCGTACAGCAGGCGCTGAACGGGATCTCGTTCGGCGCCTTGCTGTTCATCCTCGCCGCCGGCC
>JACQVD010000001.1 GCA_016209945.1 Gemmatimonadota bacterium | reverse complement strand
GGCTTGGAGCGGGAGGCGGCGGAGATCCGCCGCGGAAACTGGGAGACGCAGCGCGCAGCCGGGATCGACGTGATCCCGATCAACGACTTCTCCCTCTACGACCACGTCCTTGACGCCGTGGCCCTCCTGGGCGCCGTGCCGCCTCGCTACCGCTGGTCGGGCGAACCCGTGGACCTCGACACGTACTTCGCCATGGCCCGCGGGGCGCAGCGCGAAGGCCTCGACGTGAGCGCCCTCGAGATGACGAAGTGGTTCGACACGAATTACCACTACCTCGTCCCCGAGTTCTGGAGCGGGATGCAGCTCCGCATCGCGTCGGAGAAGCCCTTCCAGGAGCTGGCCGAGGCGCGGGCGCTGGGCATCGAGGCGAAGCCGGTCCTCCTCGGCCCGCTCAGCTTCGTGCTCCTGGGGAAACGGAAGGACGAGAGGGTGAACCCGCTCCGCGATGTGCTCGAGCCGGTCGCGGAGCTGTACGCGGAGATCCTCTCCCGGCTCGCCGATCTCGGGGCGCGCACCATCCAGCTCGATGAGCCGTGCTTCGTCCTCGACCGGCGCGTGGAGGAGTTGCGGGCCGCCGAGCAGGCGTACGAGACGATCGCCCACGCGCGCCGCGGCGGGGGGAGCGGCGATGGCAAGCTCATCGTTCAGACGTACTTCGGGCACGTGGGGGAGTCGTACTCCACGCTCGTGAACCTGCCGGTGGATGGGATCGGCTTCGATCTCGTCCGCGGGCCGGACAACCTGGAACTCATGGAGGACTACGGCTTCCCGCCCGACAAGATCCTCGTCGCCGGGGTCGTGGACGGGCGGAACGTCTGGATCAACGACCTCGAGCGCTCCCTCAACACCCTCGGGCAGCTCGCCGAATGGGTCGATCCCGATCGCCTGTGGGTGGCGCCCTCGTGTTCCCTCCTGCACGTCCCGATCGATGTGGAGCGCGAGGCGCACCTCGATCCAGAGCTCCGCTCCTGGCTCGCGTTCGCGCGCCAGAAGCTGGACGAGGTGGCGACGCTCACCCGGGGGCTCGACGAGGGGCGGGCTGCGATCGCCGAGCACCTCGAGCGGAACCAGGCGGCCCTGGAGTCGCGCCGGAATTCCACGAGAACCCGGAATCCCGAGGTGCGCGGGCGCCTCGAGGAGATCCTGCGGAGCCCGGGCCTCTGGGCGCGGAGCCCGTACCCGCAGCGCCGCGCGATCCAGCGGCCGCGGCTCGGTCTCCCGGAGTGCTTGCGGACAACGACGATCGGCTCCTACCCGCAGACGCCCGACGTCCGGCGCAAGCGCCGGGAGTTCCGCGACGGAAAGAGCTCGGCCGCCGACTACGAGCGGTTCCTGGAGGGCGAGATCGAGCGGGTGATCCGCCTCCAGGAAGAGATCGGGCTCGACGTCCTCGTACACGGCGAGTTCGAGCGGCCCGACATGGTGGAGTACTTCGGCGAGCAGATGGAGGGGTTCGCGTTCACGGAGCACGCGTGGGTGCAGTCCTACGGATCGCGCTACGTGAAGCCGCCGATCCTGTACGGGGATGTGCGCCGGCCCCAGCCGATGACCGTGCGGTGGATCACGTACGCGCAGTCGAGCACGGCGAAGCCCGTGAAGGGGATGCTCACAGGCCCCGTGACGATCCTCCAGTGGTCGTTCGTGCGCGACGACCAGCCGCGCGCGGACACGTGCCGGCAGATCGCGCTGGCCGTCCGGGACGAGGTCCTCGACCTGGAGAAAGCGGGGATCCGCGTGATCCAGGTGGACGAGCCGGCGTTGCGCGAGGGGTTGCCGCTGCGGCGCCGCGATTGGGCCGACTACCTTCGCTGGGCGGTCGGTTGCTTCCGACTCGCGACGGGCGGCGTGCGCGATGCGACGCAGGTTCACACGCACATGTGCTACAGCGAGTTCGCGGACATCTTCGACTCAATCGCCGCTATGGACGCGGACGTCCTCCTCATCGAGAACGCCCGCTCGGAGGCGGAGCTGCTGCACGTCTTCCGGGAGTTCCGGTATCCGAACGAGAT
>JACQVD010000058.1 GCA_016209945.1 Gemmatimonadota bacterium | reverse complement strand
GCCCCCGCGGCCCCCGCGCCTCCCGGGCCGGGGCGATCGCGATGAGGCGCAGCGGGCGCGTGGTCGCGTGTGCCCTTCTGAGCCTCGTGCTCGCGTGTCGCGGCGACGCGGCGCCGAAGGACGTGACGAAGCGCGAGAAGTTCCTCGACGCCCGCAAGCTGTACGCGCAGAAGCTGGACGCCGCGTACCGCGAGGACGGCGGGTCCGTCGTAGCGAAGGGCCGGCATTACGAGGTGCTGGAGCTGCACATCCCGCAGGCGAACGCGCTCTGGTGCGAGACCTTTCCCAGCGCGAAGAACCGCGAGGTCCTCGGCTATCTCGGGTTCAAGAGCGTGGTCGTCCGGGACCTCGAGCGGCAGGTCTGCTTGATCCCGCTCCAGAGGCCGTGAAGCCCGATGAGGTGCGGGTGCTCGTGGAGCGGGCCCGGGGGGCACAGCAGCTGTGGTGGGCACTCGGGTTCCGCGGTCGGCGGCGCGCACTCCATTCGCTGCGCCATTGCATAGTCTGGAAGGCTGACGAGATCGCCGACCTCATCCATCGCGAGACGGGGAAGCCGCTGGCGGATGCCATGGTCGGCGAGGTCCTCGTGGCGTGTGACCACCTGGGCTACGCGGCGCGCCGCGCGCGGGCCGTGGTGCGTCCGCGGAAAGTCTCGACGGGGTGGCTCCTCACGCGCCGCGCCCTGGTCGAGTACGAGCCCTACGGCGTCGTCGCGGCGATCACGCCGTGGAACTACCCGTTCCTCATCAATATGAGCGCGCTCGCGAGCGCGCTCGCGGCGGGGAACGCGGTGGTCCTGAAGCCCTCCGAGGCGACGCCGCTCGTTGGGCGCAAGACCACGGAGCTCGTCCTCGAAGCGATCGGGATCGAGGATCTCGTAGCGTGCGCCACCGGCGACGGCTCCACCGGGGAGGCGCTCGTGCGCGCGGGCGTGGACAAGGTGCTCGTGGTGGGCGGCCGCGAGACGGGGCGCCGGGTGATGGCGGCGGCTGCGGAGGCGCCGAACGGCCCCGTTCCGGTGACGCTGGAACTGGGTGGCGGCGACGCCATGATCGTCTGCGCCGACGCGGATATTCAGAGTGCGGCGCGCGCGGCCGTGTGGGGCGCGTTCTACAACTGCGGCCAGTCGTGCCAGGGGGTCGAGCGGGTGTACGTGGAGGAGGGCGTCTCCCGTGCCTTCATCGAGGCCGTGGTGGCACACGCGCGCCGCGTGCGCACGGGCGACGAGCCCGAGAGCATGATGGGCCCGCTCGTGAGCGACGTGCAGGTGGAGAAGGTCGAGGCGCACCTCCGCGAGGCGCGGGAGCGCGGGGCCCGCATCCTTCTGGGCGGCCGGCGGATCGCGGGCTTGCCGCGGTTCTTCGAGCCGACCGTGGTCGTGGACGTCCCGCAGGACACGGCGCTCATCCGCGAGGAGACCTTCGGGCCCGTGTTGCCGATCCTCAAGGTCCGGAACGTCGATGAGGCGATCGGGCTTGCGAACGACAGCGAGCTCGGTCTCTCGGCGAGCGTCTGGTCGCAGGATCAGGCAAAGGCGCGCCGCATCGCGTCCGCGCTCCGGGTCGGATCCGTGATGATCAACGATGTCCTGATCAACTACGCGGTGCCCGGCGTCCCCTTCGGCGGACGGAAGGGCTCGGGCTTCGGCGTCGTGCACGGCGATGATGGGATCCGGGAGTTCGCGCGCCCGCATGGAATCATCGAGCCGCGCGTGCGGTTCGCGGCGGAGCCCTACTGGTTCGGCGGGCTCTTCGCACAGACGCGGTGGGCCCGGGCCGCGCTGCGTCTCCGGCATGGGCGCGGCGTGCGACGGGTGAGCGACGCGTGGCGCTCGCTGCGAAGACGGAACTAACAGCGTCGGTATCGCCCGACCCGGTTGTCGCGCCGCTCGCGGACGAATACGACGGGCTCCTCGCCTGCATCCACTGCGGGTTCTGCCTCCCTGCCTGCCCCACGTATGAGGTGCTCGGCGATGAGAACGATTCACCCCGCGGCCGTCTCTACCTCATGCGCGCGGTGGCCGAGGGACGGCTATCCGCCGACGACCCCGCGTTCGCCCTCCACATAGACCGCTGCCTCGGATGTCGCGCGTGCGAGCCCGTGTGCCCGTCCGGCGTTCGCTACGGCTTTCTTCTTGAGCGTGCGCGGGCGGTTCGCAAGGCGCGCCGGAGTGTCGCGGACCGCGTGGCGCGGCGGATTCTGAACGCGATGTTCGCACGGCCCACGGTCCAGAGCGGTCTGTGGGCCGTGGCGCGCGCCGCCCGCGCCTTGCACGTGCCGGATGTGGTGGCACGACTCCGGCTGGGACGCCCGGGGCGCCTGCGCTACTCGGCGGCGACGCTCGCGGCTTCCCGGCGGCCGCGGCTTGCACAGCAGCCGTGGCTCGCGCTCCAGAGCCGCGCCGGTGGGCGCCGCCCGCAGCGCGCTCCGCGCGAACGCGTGGCGCTCCTTCTGGGGTGCGTGATGGAGGGTCTTCTCGCCGCGGTGAACCGAGCCACGCGCCGGGTGCTGGAGGCCGCCGGGGCGGAAGTGATTGAGATCCGAGCCGGCCTCTGCTGCGGCGCGCTGCACGCGCACGCGGGCGAACTGGAGACGGCGCGCGTGCTCGCGCGGCGGATGATCAATGCCTTCGAGGCCACGGGTGCCGCGGTGCTCATGACGAACTCGGCCGGCTGCGGCGCGGCGATGAAGGAATACGCGGAGCTCCTGACGGACGATCCCGAGTACGCGGAGCGCGCCGCTAGAGCGAGCCGTGCCGTGCGGGATATCTCGGAGTGGCTGGACGGGCGACCGACGCTCCCCTACGGGGAGTTGCGGCTCCGCGTTGCGTACGACGCCGCCTGCCATCTGTGGCATGCGCAGGGCGTTCGCGAGCCGCCTCTCCGCCTTCTGCGGTCTGTGCCGGGCCTGGAGGTCGTGGAGCTCCCGCGGGCCGACCGCTGCTGCGGCGCCGCCGGGATCTACTCGCTGCTTCAGCCGTCGCTGAGCCGTGAAGTGCTTGACCGAAAGATCGATGAGATCCGCGGGCGCGGCGCTCCCGTCGTTGCCACAGGGAACCCGGGCTGCATCCTGCACATCGCGGCCGGTTTGAAGCTGACCGGGCTCGACGTCACCGTCGTTCACCCGGTGGAGCTCCTGGACGCCGCGCTGGCCTGACTGCGGAGTCTTTCGCTAGCGAACTGGCGAGCCCGTCTCCGACGTGAGACGCGCCAGCGCCCGGCGTGCGGCGGCAACCCGCGGCTGGAGTTCCGGGTCCGCCCGCTCCCATAGGGACACGAACTTCCCGTAGTGGTAGACAGCGCGCTCGCGGTCTCCTGCCTGCTCGTACAACTCTCCAAGCCGCTCGTGGGCAAGGGGCAGGATCGGCCCATGCAACGGGAAGGCGTAGATCGGAACGCGCAGCGTGCGAGCGAGCGTGTCGTACTGGGCGATAGCCCGCTGAGTTTCCCCACTCAACTCCAGAGCCTGGGCCAGGAGAAAGCGCTGATGTGGGAGGAGGACGCCGTAGTTCTGACGCGACGCCTCCGCCAGGTGGGAGGAAGCTTCCGCGTAGCGTTCCTCAGCCAGCGCCAGGGCGCCTTTGGCCGTTGCCACCTGGCCCGCCTGCGGCAGATCCTCATTCAAAAGCTGCCGTTCGTCCACGTGCAGCTCCTCCATTTGCGCGACAGTCTGGCGCGCCGTACGTGTATCGCCGGCGATCGCCTTCGTCAGCGCGCGGTAGCCCAGGACGACCAGCCTCGACTCCGTAGGTTCCATCGTTTCCACAGGAAATGCCGCGCTGGCGGAGTCCCAAAACGCCGCGGCTCCGTGCGCCTGCCCCGCCGTCCAGCCGGCCAAGACGTGGACGGAGGCGGTCCGGTCCGGTGGTAGTTGTCCGAGAGGCCGAGCGCCCGGGCCTCCGAGAGCGAGGCGAGGGTCCAGCGCCTCGCCTCCTCCATGCGGCCGCGGCTTGCGGCCAGGCCACTGAGGAAGTGTGCGGCGAGCCAACGCCAGAATCTCGGCATCGTTCTCAGCATCCGGTTGGCGATGGCTTCCGCAGAATCGGGCTCGAAGAAGTAAGAGGAGCGGATGAGGCGGTACCTCTCGAGCACGACGGGCTCGTTTGGGAAGTGTTCTTCAACCAGTGCGAACACCGAGTCCGCGAGCCGGTGGTCTCCGAGCCGCAGAGCCGTGTCGAGCAGGTTGAAGTGAGGGGTGATGTTGTCGGGGCCCATCTGGAGCGTCCGGCGGTACATCGGGAGGGCGCTCGAATCGTTGCCGCGCATCTTCTCGATGTTCGCAAGCGCTGTGGCCGCGCCCAGGATCGTCGAGTCGCGTTCCAGCGCCAGAGCGAAGTACTGGCTCGCGCCATCCAGGTCCGAGTTCAAGCGCGCCCAGTGCCCCTGCACGAGGTAGCGGGTCGTTTCGGTGAGACGCTCTGCGTGGGCCACCGCCCGTTCCAGGTACGCCCTGGCGGAATCTCGCTGGTACGAGTTCACGTAGGTGATGAACCCGAGGTAAAAAGCGTTGGCGAAGGCCGAATCCCGGGCGACGGCCTCGCGAAGCAAGAACACCGCACGATCGTGGTCCGCGAGCTGGGTAGCGCGGACGGCTTGCGCGTAGAGTTCGAGGGCGTCGAGGGAGGGTGTCGTGACTCGCGGCAGCGGCTCGGCACGACGGACGGCGACCAGCGATTCTCCAAGGTGCTGCCGCACCTTCCGCGAAAGGACCCCGACGCGATCGAGAACCTCGCGCTCGTTGCGCGCGCGCTCGTCTATACGCACCGCCACGCGTCCCGTGGCGGCCTCCAGGATCTCCGCTGTGAAGAGGTACCCCTCGCCGAGCGACGAGACCGTGCCGGTGATCACGGCTGGGTACGCCTCACGTCGGGCCAGCTCGAGGGAGAGCGCCGTCGTCAGAGCGGTCGTGTCGGGGCGCCGCATCGCGCGTAGTCCAGCCACGATCTCGTCCCGCTCCACGATCCTCACGCGTTCCGATTGACTGAGGTCGGCCACGAGCGCCTCGCGCACGGCGGGGCCGAGGGCAGGGGCGCGGGAGCTTCTGTCCTCGAACTCCGCTACCAGAACGCGATCCTCGGGCGGGACGAGCTCGGCCGCTCGCGCTCTAGTGAGACCGGGGAGTTCGCCGCCGAACCCGAATTGCCAGACGGCCGCCAGGGCCAGGAGCCCGAATCCGGCGAACGCGGGTGCACGCTTGCGCCGCCAACGCCGGCGCCCAGCCGCCGAGCCTTCAGCGGCCGCAGCGGTGGGAGGCTCTCCTTCGCCGGCGAGAGCGTCGTCAATGCCCAGATCTTCAAAGCCTCGTCGCCTTCGTGTGATTCGGGGGAGCGCGAAACCCGCGAAGAGCAAGCCGACCAGCCCGAGAGCCAGCAACGACACGAGGGTTCGAAAGACCCACCCGGGAATCCCGAAGTTAGGAAGGAGGATCGCTCCCGCCTGGAGGGCAATCCAGGCTCCTCCCAGGTAGGTGGGGAGGAACCGGAGGGCTGTATGCCCGCGCAGTCGGAATGGGTGTGGAGCCAAGCGCGCTACGAGCCCGGGCGGCGTCTCGAGGCCACGCCGGTCAAGTTAGGGAGGAACTTGGCGAATCGCAAAAGAAACGGCGGGCGCGCGCGTGGTTACGCCTTTCTGTTGCCTGGCGTGGGCCGAGGGCGCGTCCCATTTTGTCCGGCCGATCCCGGCCCCTTGAAAGCGGAGAGACTCTATGCGCGCGCCGCTGCTCTTTCTCTGCGCTGTGTGGACCCTGCCCGCTGGCGCTCAGGATCTCAAGACGCGTCAACTGAACGAGTTGAACTGGATGGAGGTCGGCGCGCTCGTGCCCTCGCGCATCCAGACAGTTCTTCTCCCGGTGGGGACGCTGGAGGCGTACGGGGTCGGGCCGAACGGCGCGGACAATGTCGTTCCCGACGCGCTCGCCCGGGATCTCGCCCCGAGACTCGACGCCCTCATCGCCCCTCTCATCCCCTATGGCGTGAACACTTCGCTCGACGAGTACGCCGGCACGTTCGGTGTGAGCGGGGACGCGTTTCGAGCGTACGCGCTGCACGTGCTGCGAGGCCTCGCCCGAACGGGGTTCCGGAACATCGTGGTCCTCAACGGCCACGGGCCCAACTACGAGCCGCTGAACGACGCGGCGCTCCAGGTCTTCCGTGAGACCGCTGCGCTTCTCGCGGTGCGGCCGGATCTCGTGCACCCGGAGCGCTACCGCCCGGAGCAGACGTCGCCCATCCAGAGCGACGCGTGGCGCGCCTACCCGTTCCCATCGACCATAGGCCTCTACCAGCCGGGACAGGGCTACCCGCAGTTCGATGCCCGGAAAGCCCAGGAGTATTGGAAGCTTGTGGAGGAGAGAGTGCTCGAGCTCGTCCGGGATGTCATTCGCAAGTGGGAGGCGGGTGGGCGATGAGGAGGGCGCTTGTTTCACTGACCTTCCGGCTGCTGGTCGGAACGGCCTTCAGCGGCCCCGTCTCCGCTGCCCAGGAGCCGTTCGACTTCTATGCGCGGGCGCCGTACCGGCCGCAGGTTCCTCGCCCGTCGCGGATCCTGGGCTACGAGCCGGGCGAATTCCACACGGGCTACGGTGATCTGTTGCGGGTGACGGACGAGCTCGCCGCGGCCGCGTCCGACCGCCTGCGGATCGTTCCGTACGGGCGCTCCGTCGAAGGGCGGCCGCTGCGGCTCCTGGTGATCAGCGCGCCTGAGAACCTCGCCCGTCTCGAAGAGATCCGCTCAGCGGTCGAGCGGCTCAGCGATCCCCGCTTGAGCACGCCGGACGAGGCCCGGGCCATCGCGCGGACGACTCCCGTCATCGCCTGGCTGAACTACGCGAACGATGGGAACGAGAGCGCGGCCTTCGAGGCGGCCATGCAGGTCGCGTACGAGCTGGCGGCGAGCGAGCACGCCGAGGTGCTCGAGATCCTGCGGGACGTGGTCACGATCGTGAACGCTGCGCACAACCCCGAGAGCCACGAGCGGTTCGTGGCCTGGTACAACGCGCAGGGGATCGGCGACTCCGCGCACATCGCGCTGGAGCACAACGCGTTCTGGTCGATCTCCACGAACAACAACCACTACCAGATCGATCTCAACCGCGACTTCCTCGGGATCACGCAGCGGGAGACCCGCGCCATCGTGGCGGCGCTCCTGCACTGGAATCCGCAGGTCGTCGTCGATCACCACGGCGAGACCAAGCAGTTCTTCTTCCCGCCGACCGCTCTCCCGATGGTCCCGAGTCTCCCGTGGGACCAGATGCGGAAGTGGGAGACGGTCTTCGGGCGCGCCAACGCGCAGGCGTTCGACCGCTACGGCTGGCAGTACTACGTCCGCGACATCTTCGACTTCTTCTATCCGGGCTATGCGGACACCTGGCCGTCGTTGAACGGCGCGACCGGGATGACGTACGAGACCGATGGCGGCGGCGATCGTGGGTACCGGTGGCGGCGCGAGGATGGCACGGTCGTCACGCTCCGGGACGGGATCGCGCGCCATTTCACCGCTTCGCTCGCGACCCTCTCCGCCGCCGCCGCGCACCGGGAGGAGCGGCTCGGGGACTTCTACGGGTTCCGCGGTTCCGCAATGGCGGACGCGCGCCGGAAGCCGTACCAACGGTTCGTGATCCTTCCGGGATCGGACCCCGAGCGGGCCGCGCGCCTCGTCGAAGTCCTCCTTCGCGCGCGCGTGGAGGTCAGGCTGGCCGACCGACCGTTTCGCTCGGAGCGCGCGCACGGGTACCTGGACGCTCGCCGCGTGCCGCGGGAGTTCCCCGCGGGCGCCTACGTCGTGGATCTCGCACAGCCGCAGGCGCGGCTCGTGGAGACGGTGCTGGCGCCCGATCTGGCGATCGACTCGCTGTTCCTTCGCGAGCAGTTGGCGCGTCGTGCACGGAACGCGCGCCGCGGCGGGAAGGCGGCGAAGGAGAGGTACGAGTTCTACGACGTCACGGCGTGGTCGCTTCCGCTGTCGTTCGGAGTCGACGCCTACTGGACCGAGGACGCACCGCCGGCGTCCGGGAGGCTTCTCGACGTCACGTTCAACCCGGCCGACGAAGGCTGGCAGCCGCCGTGGAGGCTCGGAGCGCGGCGCGCGGCGGATCTTCCGGCGGTGCTCGCGGATCGCGTGGACGGCGGTGCGAGCGGTCGTGCGGCGAGCGCCTACGCTTTCACGTACGAGCGCGACGCGTCGGCGCGCCTCGCGATCGCTCTCCTACAGGAAGGCTACAAGGTCGCGGTGGCGACGCGGCCGATCCGCGCGGGCGGGCGTTCGTATCCCCGGGGCGCTTGGATCCTCCGGGTCGATCGCAACCCCGACACCGTCCACGAGCGGATCGCGGCGCTCGCGCGGGACTTCGGCGTCGCCGTGGACGCCGTGGCCACGGCGTTCGTCGATGAAGGGCCGTCGGGCGTGGGCTCGGAGCACGTCATCTCGATCCGTCTCCCGCGGATCGCGGTGATCGCAGGGGACCCCGTGAGCGAGACCGGATACGGGCACCTGTGGTACACCTTGAGCCGCGAGTTCGGCCTCGCCTTCACACCGGTGAACGCTTCGCAGTTCGGCGACCTGGACCTGGAGAACTACGACGTGGTGATCTTCCCGCCCGGCTCGGCGAATCGCTATCGCTCTGCCCTGCGCGAGGACGGAGTGGCGAGGTTGAAGCGCTGGGCCGAGTCGGGCGGCGTCGTCGTTGGCATCGCCGGCGGCGCCGAGTTCCTCGCAGATCCCAAGGTGAAGCTGACGAGCGCGCGAGTGGTGGGGAAAGAAGAGGAAAAGGAAGAGGACGAAAAGAAGGAAGCGCAGCAGGACACGGTGAGGTATATGCCTCCGCCCGGGCCCGGCCCCGTGCCGCCGCTGGCAAGCCCGAGCGGCGGCGAGACCAAGCCGCTCGATGTCCCCGGCGCCATCTTCCGGGCGGCCGTGGACCGCACCCATCCTCTCACCTTCGGATACGAGACCGATACGCTGGCCGTCTTCCTGTGGGGCGACGAGTTCTTCACGCCATCCAAAGAGGGTTCAAACCCCGTGGTCTTCGCGGGCGACCGGCACGCGGTCGCCGGGTTCGTGTGGCCGGAGAACACCGAGAAGTTCCTCAAGGATACGGCGTATCTCATTGACGAGCCGATCGGCAAGCCGAACAAGGGGGGTCGCGTGATCCTCTTCGCCGACGACCCGAACTTCCGGCTCCTGTGGCCGTCCCTGGGCCGGCTCTTCGTGAACGCGATCCTGTTCGGACCGAGCGTTCGGTGAACGCCGCCATGGATCCCCTGGACGAAGCCCTGCGCGCCGCCTACTTGGCCGAGACGTTTCTGGTTCGCACCTACGGCGAGTTCGCGGCGGGCGCGACAGACGAGGCGCGACGCGAGATCCTTCTCGCGCTCCAGGCGGAGTCGGCACGCCGCCGGGCGTCGGTGATGGTCGAGATGGAGCGGAGAGGCGTGCGCGAGCTCCCGGTGCTCGCGGGAGCCGGGCCCACGGGCTTCGAGGGGGCGGAGGGGGCGGAGGGGGCATGCGATCTCGCGGCGCGGGCGAAGGAGACGTACGGAAGGGTCGCGCGCCACGCCCGGGCTGCGCGGGACGATCGCCTGGTCCGCTGGGCGCAGAGTCACGAGGCCGCCGCAGCGGCGCACGTGCAGAGGATCGGCGATCTCCTGGGTCGTGCTCCGCCGGAGCCGTGACCGCCGATCGGCGTCGTCTCGTCAGTCGAACCTGAACCGGATGGTTTCCTATGTCGGACCGACGCGAGTTCCTCAAACTGGGGGTCGCCGTTTCCGCCACTGCCGCAGCGGCGGCGGCCGGTGCGTGTGCGCCGACGCCGCGACCCTACTGGTGGGACACACCGCAGCGCGATCCGGGCTCCGGGGCCGTTGACCGGCCGGACCGACTGCCGATCGAGTGGCACCGCAGCACGGTGAGCCGCATCCAGGCGAAGCTCGCCGAGCGCGGGCTCGCCGGCATCCTCCTCATGGATCGGTGGAACATCATCTACGCGTCGGGCTACTTCCACACGACCACGGAGCGTCCCGAGTCGCTCTGGATCCCCGCGCAGGGCGAGCCGGCGCTCTTCGTGCCCGGGCTCGATCGTGACCTCGTCGAGACCTGGTGGATCAAGGACTACGAGACGTATTTCGACTTCCCGCACGCCGAGACCTCGTGGTGGGAGCCGCCGTCCGGAAAGGTGGATCTCCTCCAGTGGATGGCGCGTGGGATCGCCCGACGCGGCACGATCCGCGGCACGATCGCGCTCGACCACGAACCCAAGCCCTCCGAGGAACGGCGCCTGAAAGCGATTCTTCCGCGGGCCGCGTTCGTCGATGCGGAGGACATCGTCATGCAGATGCGCGTCATCAAGACGCGGGAAGAGATCGCCCTTCTCGAGCGAGCGATCGCCTACCACGACCAGATGCTCGAGTTCTGCCGAGCCTACGTCCTCGAGCATGGCACGAGCCTGTACGACTGGGACGTGAAGCACGCGGCGACGGCGTACGGCAGTGACCTCGTCATGAGGGATATGAGGCTCACGGGACGGGAGCACAGCGGTGCGGGCGTCGAGATCTCGTGCGGCTGCCGTGTGGGCCCAGCAACGGCGTATCCGCATCCCAACCAGTTCATGTACGCGGCGATCCAGCGCGGCCAGGCGATTCAGTTTGCCGGGATCATGGTTCGCATCGGGGGTTACGGTGGAGAGGGCTATCGCGCCTGCCACATCGGGCCCATGACGGACGAGCAGCGGAGGATGTGGGAGGTGCACACGGAGATGGTGCACGCGCAGCGCGAACACTCGAAGCCGGGCGTGGAATGCCGGCTGGTCGCGCAGCAGGTGCTGAAGATCGCGAAGGACGCCGGGCTCGAGAAGTACGTGTATCACCGCCCGGCCCACGGGCAGGGGATGGAAGGCCACCAGAAGCCCTACATCGCGCTGGGCGATGACACCGTCCTCCAGGAGGGGATGACGTTCAGCAACGAGCCCGGCCTCTACGACCGCGAGGGCGGCTACGGGTACAACCACTCGAACTGCCTCCTGATCGAAAAGGAGGGCGCGAGACAACTGAATCGCACGCCGCTGACCAAGGAATGGTGCTGGCTCACCCTGTGAACGGATGGAGTCGATCCCCGGAGCGGATCCCCGCCATCGGAAATCGTGGTCGAGTGCCTCAGAAGCGAGGCGTCGCGCTCCCGTCAACGACTCTAACCGCGCAAAGCCTTCTGCATTAGGAAAAGTTTGCTCCATGTTGCCGGGGCGGACTGTCTGATTCCTTGACACAGCGGCCCGTGGCCGTGTCCTTCCGTCTGGCAACTGTCAGATAGCCCAAGGTACACCTGAATATTTCCGTGGGGTCCAAAATCGTCCAATATCTTGACATGTGCCGGGGTTTGGTACAGCGGTTGCCCCCTCTTCCTGGCGGTTAGAGGTCCGGTGGGAGCGTCGAGCGAACGAGACGCCCACCCGGAGAAAGAGAGGAGGGTTAAAGGATGAAAGGCGCCACTCTGAGCATCCGGCTCGCCGCTGCGATGCTGCTCGGGAGTGGGGTGTTCTCGTTCGGTTTCGCCCAGAACTCCGGCAACATCACGGCGCAGGCGAACGTGCTGACGCCGATCACGGTGACGGCGGAGCGGAACCTTGATTTCGCGAACGTCTTCCCGGGCGTCAGCAAGACGGTGGTGGTGAACTCTCTCGCGTCCGGTCGTTTCAAGGCCTCGGGCGCGAGCAACGGGGAGGTGACGCTGGGTTTCACGCTGCCGGCGAACCTCACGAGCGGGGCGAACACGCTGCCGATCTCGTTCGGCGCGACGAGCGCCGGGCACAAGACGGTGAACGACCCCGCGGCGGCGACGCTCTTCGACCCGGCGGTGGGGGCCACTGCCCGATTGGGCACGTCACCCGACCCGACCGAGCTGTTCGTCTGGATCGGCGGCACGGTCACACCCGCGTCGCAGCAGGCGGCCGGGCTCTACACGGGCACGGTCACCCTGACGGTGAACTACACCGGCAACTAGACTGCGGCGGCGCGTAGGCGTAGGTTCATGGGCGGGCGGGTCCGGACGGCTCGGATACCGCCCGCCGCCGCTTCAAGCGGGAGAGAAACGATGGGTTTCGGGGTCGGGGGGATGGGCCTGAAGGCGGTTGCGTTCGCGCTC
This sequence comes from Gemmatimonadota bacterium, assembly GCA_016209945.1. Taxonomy (GTDB): domain Bacteria; phylum Gemmatimonadota; class Gemmatimonadetes; order Palauibacterales; family KS3-K002; genus JACQVD01. The sequence goes on along the minus strand of JACQVD010000058.1, from coordinate 7,078 downwards.
CTGGTGGTTTGGGCGGCGGCTGCCCCACCCGCGGCGCAGGCGCAGAGGCCCCTGCAGGTTCGGCCCTTGCGGGATCTCCTGTTCGGGGATGTGTTCCCGGGCGTTTCGAAGGGCGTGAGCCGCCTGGACCCTACGAACTCGGGGCACCTTGAGGTGCGGGGAGAAGGCGGTCGGGAAGTAGTCTTCACGTTCACGCTGCCGGCGGCACTCGTCGCGGGGGGTGGTCAAACGCTGGCGGTGAGCTTCGGCACCGATGATGGGGGCTTTGCGGAGACGAACGTGCAGGCGAGTTCCGTGGGCTTTGACCCCCGGGTGCCATACACGAACCGGTTCGCGGCGAACAACCGCGCGTTTGTGTGGCTCGGCGGGATCGTGTTGCCCGCCGGCGCGCAGACACCGGGACCCTACTCGGCCACGGTGACGCTGACCGTGGCGTACACGGGGAACTAAGAGATGAGGGGGGCAGGCGTGCGGCGGTGTTTTCGTTGGACTCTGGCGGTCGCTGCTGGGACGGCCTTCGTGGCGGTCGCCCAGGCGATCGTCGTGGCCCCTCATGTGGTCTTTCTCGATCACAAGACGCGTTCGGGCGTCCTCTACCTCTACAATCCCTCGGATCGACCGGAGGAGGTCTCGATCTCTTTCGCGTTCGGCTACCCTGCGTCGGATTCCGCGGGAAACGTCTACATTCGGCTCGTGGAGGATCCGGAGACGGGGTCTCCGTCGGCCGCTGGGTGGATTCGTGCCTTTCCGCGGCGGACCGTCGTCCTGCCAGGCCAGCGACAGGCCGTTCGGCTTCTTGCCCAGCCGCCTGGCGACCTCCCGGACGGCGAGTACTGGACACGAACGCTGGTAACCTCTCGCGCGGCCCAGCCGCCGGTGACGGTCCCCGACACGGGGGTGCGCGTCGGCCTCACGCTGGAGGTCCGGACGCTGATCCCCGTCATGTACCGGAAAGGCTCGCTCACCACCGGCGTGGAGGTTACGGCTCTCACGGTGGAGCCCGAAGGCGACACACTCGCGATTCGGGTCGGGATGAAGCGACGGGGAACGGCTGCCTACCTGGGGACGCTGGAACTCGCGTTGTTGGATTCGACGGGCGCCGTGCGGGCCAGCTGGGAGCAGCTGGTCGCTGTTTACTACCAGCTGGAGCGGCGGCTGCCGCTTTCCATCGCGGGTCTCCCTGCGGGCACCTACACGCTCGACCTGCGGCTCGAGACAAAACGGAACGATATCAAGCCTGAGCAGGTGATCTGGGCCGAGCCGGTTCACCGTCAGCTGGGGGTGCGACTGCCATGAAAGGCTCGTGGGCTCGGGTGCCTCGACTGGCTCGTGGGCTCCTGCTTCTCAGCCTCGCAGGGCTGTGGGCACAGGGCGAGGCTCATGGACAGAGTGCCTCCATCGCGGTGTCGGCGGATGTGAGCTTCGCGTCACCTTCGGTGACCATCGTGGAGGAGCGCGTGGCGGGCCGGGCGGGCGGGGTGATGCTGGCTAGCGCGCTCACGATCCCGGGCGATGACGTGGGGCCCAGCGAGTTGGCCCTGGGCGGCGACCCCGCGCCTGAGGTGAATCTCACGTTTACGCTGCCTGCGCGCCTCGTCGTCGGGCCGTACGCCCTTCTCATCACGCGGGGACCGCCCTCGCCGGGGCGGGGCACCCGAACGCGCGGAGAGCGCCCGTCGTCACGCGGCGGCCTGGGCGAGAAAGATCAAGCTCAGAAGCGGCAGGAAGCGTGCGTCCAGCTCGCCCGCAGCATAGCGGCCGTCGTCACGCAGCCAGCCCACACGGGCTCGAGCAACGTAACTCTCACCGTTTCGTACACCGGCATCTAGATGGGTGGATGGTGGCCGTGCCTCCTCTTGCTATGTCTGCAAGGGGAGGGTGACGGCATTGCAGCGGCCGCCCCGGTGTCCAGGCCGGTGCAAGAGGAAGAGGTCGTCATCGAGCTCTTGATCGGGCGCCTTGCGCGCCGGACAGTGCTGGCGCTGTCGAGTGATGGCCTTCTCTTGCTGCCTGCCAGGGAGTTCTTCGATCTCATCGAATTGAGCGTCTCGATCGACTCGCTGGGGCGCCTTGCGGGCGTGCGCGAACCCGAACGTGTCCCTATCGCGGTCGACCCTGGGCGGCTGACCGCAAGCGTGGGCGAGGAGACGATCAGGCTCGCGGCGCCCGAAGTGGCCTGGCAGCGCGGCACGCTGTACCTCGCGACCCGCGTGCTGGAAAAGCTCCTCGACATCCAGATCGAGATCGATTGGGTGGAACTGCTGGTGGGCGTCACGAACCCTGAGCGGTTACCCGTGGCCCGGCGGATCGCCCGTGCCGAGGCGCGAAGGGCGCGTGAGGAAGCCGCGGAGGGTATCGCGGGCCGCCAGTTCGGAGTGGAGCGCCCAGGATGGGACGGTGCGGTGCTCGACTGGTCCGTTTTCCTTCCATCGGCCCGGTCCCTTGATGCGGCGATCTACCGGTTCGGGCTCGGCCTCAACGTGCTGGGCGGGTCGCTTGAGGCGGAGTACGAAGCGGCGGCGCGTGGGACCGGAGGCAAGGAACGCCTCTCCTGGTTGGGCGTCTGGCCCGACCAGATCTGGTTGAGGCAGGTCGGCGTGGGGGACGTCCTGGGGAGCGGGCCCCGGCCCTCAAGCCTGCGCGGGCTTCTCCTTACGAACTCGCCGTTCGTGCGCCCTGCTGCCTTCGGCAGAGAGGTCCTTGCGGGTCGGCTGGCGCCCGGCTGGGAGGTGGAGCTGTATCGCAACGGTGACTTGCTCGATTACGCCGAGACCGATGGGCGGGGATTGTACCGGTTCGACGCTCCGGTCGAGTACGGCCCCAACCCTCTGGAGTTCCGCGCCTACGGCCCCTTCGGCGAGGTGCAGGTGTTCTACCGGGCGCTGCGGGTGGAGCCGGACCGGCTCCCGGACGGGACGTTCGAGTACGGCCTGTCGGGCGGCGAGTGTCTCGGCCGCCCGTGTGCATCGGCCGGCAACCTCGACCTGCGGTACGGGCTCTCTCGCTTGTGGACGGTGAGGGGAGGGCTCGACGCCTTTTGGCGTGATACGCTCCCCGATCTTCTTCAACCCTACGCGTCCCTGAGCGGGACGGTGGCCCGCGCATGGGTCGTGCGGGCCGAGGCGTTGCGGGATGGATTCGCGGGCACGGATGTCTTCTACGAGCCGACTCCCGACCTTCGGGTAGGCGTGGGCGGTGCCGTATACGACTCGGAGGTAGAGTCACCCATCCTCACGCCCGCTGGCTGGCGGTCGGAGGTCCACGCGTTTGCGTTCTGGCGACCGATGCCGGCGCGGCGGGCATTCTTCCTCGAGGGAGGGGGCCGGTGGCTCAGGACGCAGACCGCCGACCAGGCAACGCTGAGACTGGGCGCCACGACCCAGCTCGGGAGTTCCCGCTTGTCCGGCGGCGTGCGGCACGAGCGGGCGGAGACCGGGGGTACGGTCGTGTCAACTACGTTCGGCCACGTCGGTGCCTCGGCCACCCTCTCGCTGCAGGGCACGCCGATCCTTGATCGCCTCTTCCTCACCGGGTTCGTCGAGGGTTCTGCCGAGTTCGGGTTCGAGCGACTTGAAGTTTCCGCGGCGCGTCACCTCGGGATCGGCTGGAGGATCGAGGGGCGTAGCGCCTGGCAGCGCGGGAGTTCGGAGCCCCTGCTCGCGCTCGGGCTTGCCGCCGAGTTCCCGGCGATGCGCTCGTTCTCGCATGTCACCCGCCCGCCCGGGGGCGACCTCTCAGGGACGAACGTGACCGAGGGTTCGGTCATCTGGAACTCGCCGGCACGGCGCCTGGAGGTGGCACCGGTCCGCTCGCTCCGCCGCGGTGGCGTGGGCGGCGTCGTCTTCCTCGACGCGAACGGGAATGGTCGCTACGATGCCGGCGACCAGCCCCTGCCGAACGTGGTGCTCCAGGTCGGCCCCCACAGCGTTCGAACGGACGACCGCGGAGTCTTCGCCGCCTGGGATCTCGTCCCCTTCGGGACAGAGTGGATCGCGGTCGATTCGTTCTCGCTGGCGAACCCCCTGTGGGTGCCCTCGTTCGGCCGGGCCACGATCGTGATCGCGCCGAACGGGTACCGGCGCGTCGAGATTCCCGTCCTCCCCGGCGCTGAAGTGGTGGGTCGCGTGACGATCGTAACTCCCCGCGGCGAAGCGGCGCTGGGCGGTGTGCGCCTAGAGCTCGAGAACCTGGCGACGGGGCGGCGTCTCTCCGTGACCACCTTCCACGACGGCGAGTTCTACGCCCTTGGGGTCCCGGCCGGGGAATACGTCGTGCGCATCCCCCGAGACGTGCTCGACGCCCTGGGCGTGGAGCCACCGTCACCCCCCGTGCGCTTCTCGCTGCGCGCAGGTTCCGAGGGTTCGTTCGCGCCCTTCGTGGAGGTCAAGCTGATCCCGAAGTCGCGCTGAGACTCAGTCGCGATCTCTCCCCTGCTGTTCGACGTGCTGCGATGCGTCGCTCTCGCCGCCCCGGCTGATGAACGCCGACGAGCGCTCGCGGAACTTCGCCAGTTCGGGCGCGTTCGCGAGCGCGCGTCGTGCCGCGCGGTACCCTTCCTCGATGAGCCGCTGCGTCGCGCCGAACTCGAAGCCCGAGTAGCCCGCCACGTTCGGCCGGATGTAGATGAGCGGCGGGCCGGTCCACGCCCGCAACGTCGCGATCGTGAGCTGGGCGGTCGCGATCGCGGCGGCGCGCTGATGGATCGCCACGAGGCCGTGGTCGGGATGCAGCCCCTCGAAATCCTCGCCCACCGAGCCCACGTCCACGGCGATGACGAGATCGGGATCGTGCTCCGCGGCATGCTCGATGGGAAGAGGATCGGCGACACCGCCATCTATATAGTAGCTCCCGTTGATCTTCATCGGCGGGAACAAGACCGGCAGCGCGCACGATGCGTAGACCGCATCGTGGAGAGGCACATCCCGCAGGTTCTCGTGCCCAAAGTACACGGGCTGCCCCGTGTGGAAGTCTACGGCGACCACGATGAGCGGAGGACGCAGCGCCCGGAACGAATTCGTCCGGATCTCCCTCCGCACAAGCTCGTAGAGGCGCTCCCTCTGCCAGACGCTCTGCTCCTTCAGGGCCCGGAAGAGGACCGCGCGCCGGTTCACCGCCACCACGTCGTCCCGCTCCACGGACAGGGCCAGGGGAACCAGCTCCTTCCAGGTGCGGCCGGAGGCGATGAGCGCTCCCACGAGCGCGCCTATGGAGCACCCGACGATCTCGGCGGGGACGATCCCCGCCTCCTCGATCGCCTTGTAGGCGCCGATGTGGGCCATCCCCTTCATGCCGCCGCCGCCGAGGACGAGGATGACCCTGGGGCTCCCGGCCGGGCTGTGCTCGGTTCGTGCGCTCATGGCGTCTCCACGCCATTATACCCGGCGGCCGGCTTCTTGTCTTGTGGCGGCTCCGGCTGGACGACGAGATGCGATGATCGAGGTGCGGGCCTTTCGCGCCCTGGTGTATGGGCGGGATCAACTGCGCGATCTCGGCCCCGTGCTCGCCCCGCCGTACGACGTGATCGACGAGGCGCAGCGGGCGGAGCTCGAGCGGAGGCACCCGAACAACGTGGTTCGCCTCGAGCTGCCGCGCGCGGCGGCTCCGGAGCGCGGAGGGGCCGCCGATCCCTACGCGGCCGCGGCGCGGTTGCTCCGGGAGTGGGAACGGCAAGGCGTGCTTCGCCGCGAGCGGGACGAGGCCGTCTGGATTCACGCCCACGAGTTCGCCCTGCGAGATGGCGAGGGGGCCCTCCGCACGCGGACGGGGCTCTGGGCGGCGGTGCGGATCCTGGAGCTTGAGCGCGGGGCGATCCTGCCGCATGAGCACACACTCCCCGGCCCGAAGGCGGATCGGTTGGCGCTCCTGCGGGCGTGCAAGGTGCAGTGCTCTCCGGTTTTCTTCGTCGCCGAGGATCCTGCGGGCGAGCTCGCCGGGCTCCTGAGGCGTGCGACGGCCGGGACCCCGGACGTTGCCGCGGAGTTTCCGGCGCGCGAACGGCATCGCGTCTGGCGGGCGGGGCGGCAGCTCGCGGAGCGCGTGACGCATCTTCTTTCCGGTGCCACGCTCCTCATCGCGGACGGCCACCATCGCTACGAGACGGCTCTGGCGTACCGGAACGAGGTGCGGGCCTCGGGCCAGTCCCTTCCCGCGGCGGACTTCGTCCTCGGGCACATCGTGTCGGAGCGCGATCCGGGTCTCGTCGTGTTTCCCACGCATCGCGTCATCGGGGGACTCACGGATTTCGACCCGAGCCGCGTGCGCGGTCAAGCGGCGCGCTGGTTCGAGATGTCGGAGCTCGCCACGTCCGACCCTCGTTCCGACGCTGGTGCGGTCCTGGTTGCCCTTCAGGCTGCCCGGCGCGAGGGGCGTGCTCCGTTCGCTGCCCTCCTGAAAGGGGCATCGTCATCGATGCTCTTTGAGCTCCGGCGGGATGCCGAGGAGCGGATCGCGGCCCCGCTTCGCGGGATCCCCGTCGTGGCCTTGCATGAGGTCTTCCTGCCGGAAGTCCTCGGCCTGCCGGGGGAGGAGCAACGGCGAGGCGGCGTCATCGTCTACACGCGGGATGCGGAGGAGGCGTTGCGCGCCGTGCGCGCCGGAGGTGCTGCGATGGCTTGTCTCCTCCTGCCGCCCACCCTGGCCCAACTTCGGGCCGCGGCTCGGGCGGGGTTCCGATTTCCGCCGAAGACGACGTACTTCGCGCCGAAGGTGCCGACGGGGATCGCGCTCCGGCCTCTCGAGTATGTGTAGGCTCGCGCCCCTCCCGGCCGTGGTTCGACGTCCCTAACTCGCCACGCTCATGCGGATCGTCCAGCTCGCCCACAGCCCCGACGCCGACGACGCGTTCATGTTCTACGCCCTCGCCCGCGGGAAGGTGGACACGGGCGAGCTCAGGTTCGTGCACGTGCTCCAGGACATCGAGACGTTGAACCAGCGGGCGCTGCGCGGCGAGCTGGAGGTCACCGCAATCTCGTTTCACGCGTACGCTTACGTCGCGGATCGCTACGTGCTTCTCCCCCACGGCGCGTCCATGGGCTATCGCTACGGCCCGCGGATCGTCGCGCGGGGGGCGCCGGGGGGG
>JACQVD010000057.1 GCA_016209945.1 Gemmatimonadota bacterium | reverse complement strand
AGCCACAACGGGGCAGCGGACGCGTGCCGCGTGGTCCCGTGATCCCTGCCGCGCGCACCCGTCGGCCCCGTCGCGCGGTGAGCGTTATTGATATGTGCATAAATAATAGACATTTCGAGTCACAAAAAAGAAGGCAGCTCAGACCCTGTGATGAACGAACGGATGAGGGCCGGCCGTTTGCCCACGTCCACGGTGATTCGGCAGAGGGTGGTCATGAGCTCGTCGAGGTTATCCGGGTGGCCATTGGCCAGCTCGTCCTTGAAGTGCGCCCAGACGAGCTCATCGGGATTGAGTTCGGGCGCGTAACCAGGAAACCACTCGAGGTGCACACGGGGACAGCGCGCCAGCAGCTCCCGCACCTCGGGCCCCTTGTGAATGCTGCCGCCGTCCAACAGGACGATCACATGGCCCCGGAGATGACGCAGCAAGGCGCGAAGAAAGACGGCGACCTCGACCGAGGTGATGTTGTCGTCGGGATGCAAGTGCATGTAGAGCCCCACCCGGTGGCGTTCGGCACTGACGGTGACGGCGGAGATCGCGGAGATCTTGTCGCGTGCGTAGCGGTGCCGGACGATCGGCGTCTGCCCGCGCGGGGCCCACGTCCGCCGGAGGTTCGGGATCAACAGAAATCCGCACTCGTCGGCAAACACCAGATGGGCCTTCAGGCGTTGGGCGTTTTTTTTATCGTGATCCAGCGATACCGTTTCCAGCGGGCGATGGCGGCCTCATCGCGCTCGAGCGCGCGCCGTTCGGGCTTCTGGCACGACCAGTTCAGGGCCGTGAGCACGCGCCCCACGTGCGCCCGGTGGAGGGTTACGCCGAATTCTCGGTGGATGACCCGGGCGATGCGCCGGGTGGTCCAGAGGTCCGTCTCGAAGCCCCACGCCGAGGCGCCGCGCAGCAAGAGGTGGGGCAGCTTCGCCCGCTGCCGCGCCGTCAGCTTCGGCGGCCGCCCCGAGGCCGGCTTCGCCTTCAAGGCCGTGAGGCCGCGGCGACGGACGGCATCCCTCCAGAGGATGACCGAACTGTGTGAGCATCCGAGCCGACGGGCCACGTCCGTCATCGAAGTGCCCGCCTTCAACAGATCGATCGCGCGTCGCCGCCGTCGCTCCAGCTCTTCGGGGCTTCCATGTGGTCTCATACCCGAAGGGTAGACGAGAAGACGGCGTATGTCTATTAATTATGCACAGATCAATAACAGGATTTCGAAGACCCTAGCGGGCGCGGCGGCCGGGGACGCGCCCGGCCGGGCGCGGCGCGGGCTCGTCGTCGCGCGCCTCGGCGCCGCTGATCGCGGGCAGGCCGGCTTCCTTCAGGGGCTTGCCGATGTGGTCGCGGATCCACTTCGCGTCCCACCACTCGAGCGGCGTCACCGACACGCCGTTCACGAGCACCTCGAAGTGGAGGTGGTCGCCGATCGCGAGCCCGGTGGTCCCGGTGCGGCCGAGCTCCTGGCCCGTCTCGACCGCGTCGCCCAGCTTCACGCCGATGCTCCCGAGGTGGGCGTAGAGGGTCTGGAGCCCGAGGCCGTGGTCCACGATCACGGTGTTGCCGTAGATGGTGAGCGGCCCGGCGAAGACGACCGCGCCCGTGTTCGCGGCCGGCACCGGCGACTGCTTGACGGACGCGAGGTCGTAACCGTAGTGGACCTGCCGATCGATCTCGCGGCCGCCGTAGAGGTACGTGCGCGTCTCCGCGAAATTCGCGAACACCTTCGTGTTGCGCGGCTGCACGAACGGCCCCTCCCACAGGGGCTTGTCGGCGGTCGTGGCGCCGATCCGGCGCTTCTCCGCCTCGGCCTGGCGCCGGAGATCGCGGTTGATGACGAGGAACCCCTCGACGAGCGGCTTCGACGCCGGGTGCTGCGGCAGGAGCTCGGGCACCTTCGATCGCAAAAACGCGTCCTTGAGATCGACCGTGTCGTGGGGGAACCTGCGCGGTCTCAGCTCCGACGAGATCCCTCGCGAGGCCGCGTTGCCCGCCTCGTCCACCGCAGCGATCGTGAGGGGCGTGCCGGGCTCGAAGTCGTAGGGCAGGGCGATGAGCGCGACGCGCGCGCCGCGCTCGGGGGGGCCGAACGCGAAGCTCGGCAGCTGGTATCCGCCCGCGGTCACCGTGGCGCGCGCGGCGCCCGTCACGCGGAAGGCGACCAGCCCGCTGCCGCCTGGCGAGAGGTACTGCGTCGCCGCGAGGACCTCGACCTTCGGCGGCGTCAGGT
>JACQVD010000056.1 GCA_016209945.1 Gemmatimonadota bacterium | reverse complement strand
TGGGTATACCGACGCGCCCGAGCCCGCGCGCCTCACCGAGGACCTCGGCGGCGAGCTCGAAGTCATGCGCGTCTCGATCAAGCCGCACGGCTGCTGCCGCTACGCGCATGGGCTGATCGACGCGGTGCTGGCGCTGCGCCGGGAGCACGGCATCCGTCCGGCGGATGTGGCTGAGATGCGACTGGGCGTCCTGTCCGGTGGATGGTCGCTCATCCGAACCCGGCGACCGCGTGCGCGCGCCGCGCAACGTCGTAGACGCCCAGTTCAGCGCGCCGTACGTCGCGCTGGCGCGCGGGCGGGCCGGCCTGGCCGAGTTCTCGGACGAGACGCTAACCGACCCGGAGGTCCGCGGGCTCGCTGCGCGCGCTGTCTGCTACCGCGACAGGTCTCTCGACGCCGCCTATCGGAAGAGCTGGCCGGCCGCCGTGGAGATCCGTCTAAGCCCGAATCCGCCGACGGGACGGCATGAATAGGGTCCGGTAGGGATGGGAGATCGCTCTCCCACCCCCCGGTCAGAACCCGGCGTGCGAATTTCCCGCACCGGGCTCCCCAGATCAGATCGGCCACGTGCGAGAACGTCGGCTAGACCCACGCATTTGTCACCCGCGGCGGTGGTAGCTGGAACCACAGCTTGGCACTGAGGGTCGGCCAATCACAGGTGCGCTTTGCCTTCTGGCTACGCCGTCGGAGCTGCCGGTACCAAAGACGCTGCACTCTGAAGCGGACGCGCGCGAGCGCGTTCATGCAGAGCCGCAGCCCGAAGTACTGGTCGTGACCGAGGAGCGCGCGCCAGAGATGCCGCTGCTGCTCGCGGACCGGCAGGTGGCGGTGGGCTTTGAGCCAGTCCGCCACGTTGCGCAGGAACCGCTCGCGGCTGCTGCGGCTCGGTGTGCGTCCGATGTTGAGCTTCCCCTCACGCGTCTTCGTCACGAAGTGGGTGAAGCCGAGGAAGGTGAAGCTCTCCGGCCGGACGGCCGGGCGGCACGCACCTCGCAGCAGGTTCGCGTCGAACCGCAGCACCCTCGTCTTCGCCGGAGCGATCTGGAGGCCAAAGGCCGCCAGTCGCTCCTCCACTTCCGATCGGAAGCGCTTCGCGTCCGCTTGATCCCGGAACGCGGCCACGAAGTCGTCGCAGTACCTCGTGAGGGCGGCCCAATTGTCGGCAGGTCTTCTTGAAGCGACGCTCGAACCACAGGTCGAGCACGTAGTGCAGGTAGATGTTCGCGAGCACGGGGCTTGCCGGGCCGCCTTGCGGTGTGCCCTCCGTCGTCCGCGTGACGATGCCGTTCTCCATGATGCCGGCCCGCAGCCACTTATCGATGAGCCTGATGAGCCCACCGTCGTTGACCCGGTGCCGCAGGAAACGACGCAGCCACTCCCAGTTGACGTGATCGAAGAAGCCGGCCACATCAACCTCGACGACGTACTTGCCCCAGTGCGACATCATGCCGTCGCGGAGCTGGTGGAGCGCCGTGTGGGCGCTCCGCTCCGGGCGGAACCCGTGCGAGCACGCCAGGAAATCCTGCTCGTAGACCGCCGAGAGCACGTAGCTGACCGCCTTCTGGACCACCCGATCCTCGATCGTGGTGATGCCCAGCGGCCGTCTGCGGCCGTCCGCCTTTGGGATGTAGCTGCGGCGCACGACCGGAGCGCGGTAGCGTCCGGTACGGAGGCGCTCGTGCAGATCCCGCAGGTTCGGGCCGAGGTCCGCTGCGTAATCCTCGTAGCGTTGTCCGTCCAGCCCTGGCGCCGCCTGCTTGCGCAGCGACCGGAACGCCAGGAGCAAGAGCTCCTCATCCACGAACTGGATGACGTTGGTGAGTCTCGCCTCCTTCCTCGCCCGGAGGGCGAGCCCGACGAGTTTTGTGGACACGGTGAGTTCCGCCTCTGGTGCGGCCGTGTGTCCCGCGCCGGGCAAGCTGATCTGCTCTCCCCCTTCCCTCTGCGGGCGTTGCCCCGCTTCCTCGGTACTACGGGGAGAGTCCGCCACCCGCCGGGGCATGGCGGTCGCTCGGCATCCTGCTTTGCTTCCGCTACTCACCCTGCGATGAGACCCCGGTGGGCTTCCCGAGTTCCTTCATCCATCCGTTCCCGGACATGCCGTGCGCTTCGACCCCGGCGGATCCGCCGGCGCGGTCGCCATGACCCGCGCCGCGTGTTGCCTTCCCGAACAGTGACCCGGTCGGCATCCGCTCAATGTTCGTTACGGGGCTCGGTCGCTTCACTTGCATTACGGCCTGCCCGTCGCCCTGTCTACGCTTCGCGACGTTCGTCACCTCCCGCCCCGCAAGACTCGGTTCCCGGT
>JACQVD010000049.1 GCA_016209945.1 Gemmatimonadota bacterium | reverse complement strand
GCCACATCCTTGAGCCCGAGCGCCCAGTCGAACGCCGAGTCGCCGCCCCCCACGATGAGCACGCGCTTGCCGCGCAACTGCTCGGGGTCCCGGACGTGGGGGTAGACCCCCTTCTCCCAGAACTCGTCGAAGCCCGGCGCCTTGAGGCGCCGTGGATTGAAGGCGCCCTTGCCCGCGGCGATGAGGAGCGTGCGCGTCGGATACGCACCCTTGTCGGTGGTCAGGATGAACTGGCCTTCCTTGCGGATCAGGTCCCGCACCCATTCGCCGAGCCGGATCTCGTGCGGGAACTGGAGCGCCTGCTCGACAAAACTCTTCGCGAGATCCTTGGCCAGCACTCTGGGGAAGCCCGGTACGTCGAAGACGTACTTCTCGGGATAGAGTGCTGTGAGCTGGCCACCCAGGTCCGGGAGCGAGTCCACGAGACGCGCCGAGATCCCTCGCATCCCGGCATAGAAGAGGGCGAACAGGCCGGTCGGGCCGCCGCCGATCACCGTGATGTCCCTGAGGTTCGGGACGGCTTCCTTCAGACCCTGAGCTTCGCCCTCGGTCACGCCGGTTCGCGCAGCGTCTTCCACCGTGTCCACGTGTAATCGCCGATCGCGTACGCCGACGCGATCCCGACGAGGACGACCATCGCCGGGACGTACGTCGGCTCGAAGAGCAGCAGGAACAGGGTGGCCACCTGGAGGACCGTCACCACCTTGCCGCTGAACCGCGACTTCACAGGAATGCGCAACCCGGCCAGCCGGCATCCAAGGTACGCCGCCCCGTTGTAGAGGTCACGCGCGACCAGCACCAGGAAGCTCCCCACGGCCAGCCGGCCGTCCGCCAGGAACGTGGCGAGGGCCACGAGCACGAACACCTTGTCGAACAGCGGATCGAGAAAGGCACCCGTGCCGGTCGCCTGCCCGCGGTGGCGGGCGATCCACCCATCGAGCGCGTCCGTGAGCGCGCCGAGCGACAGGAGAAGAGCCCGCGCCCACTCGGCGCTGATCATGACAAACGCCGCTGCGAGGGGGAGGCGGAGCGCCGACAGGACGTTCGGGATCGTCCAGAGGCGTCCGGCCGGGGCCTTCGGCGGCGAACCCGCCTGCGCCTGCGTGGTCACCGGGCCTCCGGATGCTTTCGTGGTCGCCTGACCTTCTAGGACCCCCAGGGCTGCCTTCGGTTCCTGCGCGCAGCCCGCCGCAGTATACGGAGGGCGAGCGGGCTCCGGTAGGGTGCGCGCACGACCCCGTGACCGCCCGGCGTCAGGGCTTTGACGAACCCCCGTCCGCACCGGGGCCGTAGTACACCGAGCGCCGGTACCCCGCCACCGCGCGGGAGAGCGCCACCTTCAGAAGGAGGGCCAGCGGCACCGCCAGGAGGAGACCCACAAACCCGAAGAACGAGCCGAAGACCGCCAGGGCGAGGATCACCCAGACCGGGTGCAGTCCTACGGAGCCGCCCACGATGAGCGGGCTGAGCACCGCCGCGTCAAGCGTCTGAACGGTCCCGAACACGATCGCGACCTTGAGGAGGGAGATGAGCACCGAGCCGCTGGCAAACGCGATCACCAGCGCGGGGACGAGGCTCGCCCACAGCCCGAGATACGGGACGAGGTTGAACACGCCGGCGATGGCGCCGAGGAGAAGGGCCTGCGGGAACCCCAGCACGAGAAACCCGAGGTACGTGAGGATGCCGACGCTCGCCGCGATGAGGACCTGGCCGCGCAGGTACCGGGAGAGCAGCCGGTCGTATTCGTCGCCGAACTCCAACCAGCGGGCCCGCCGATCGGTCGGAATCAACCCCACACACCAACCTTTCAGGCGATCGTAATCCCGCAGCAGGTAGTAGCTCAGGATGGGCGTCAGAACGACGTAGCCGAAGAGGGTCGCCAGAAAACCGATCCCGCGGCCCACGCCGAGGACCGCCTGCCAGATCCGCCGGGCGATGATCTCGCGGCGCTCGCTCAGAACCTGAACGATGCGTTGCTCGTCGATCTCGCGGAGATGGGGCACACTCTGTTCATGGATCCCGGGGATCCCAAGAGCCACGATCCTGCTGCGCAGGCCCTCGAGCCACGCCGTGAACGCGTCGAGGCTGCTAGGGAGCACGGCGGCCGTGAGGCTCGCCAGCTCGCGCCCCAGCGCGGGCACCGCGACGAGCACGACGAGCAGCACGAGGCCGACGACCGGGAGGGCCAGCACCGCGATCGCGAGGGGGCGGCGGACGCGGCGACGCTCCAGGCGGTCCACCACGGGATCGAGGACGTACGCGACGATGAGCGCGAGAACGAAGGGCGCCAGGAGAAAGCCGAGGGCGCGCAGCACCCAGAGGAGAAACACACCCGCGCCGCCCAGGACCAGCGGCAGATAGAGGCGGCTCCCGTACAGAGGCGCCACGAGGAAGAGGAAGAGCAGGAAGAGCACCGGCGGCCAGAGGATGGCGCGCACGCCGTAGAGGAAAAGGGCGAACACCGCAATGACCGCCGCAGGGTACAGCACCCGCAGCGCCCACTCGCGGGCGCTCACGCCGCCCGGCGCGTCGCGGTCCTGTCCGGGCGTCACGCGACCTCCCGGACGACGTCGCGGAACGACAGCGGCTCTATGCCGAACACCTCGCGCAGGGCATTCCCCTCTCCTTCCGCGATGTTCTCCTCGAGCAGCATCCGAAGTTGGTCCGGTGTGATGGGCGCGGGAAGGCGCAGGGCCGCGGCGAAACGGACGGCCGGCGAGACCACGCCCAGCGGAATGTGCGCCTTCCGAACCCGCTTGCCGAGCGCGGCAGCCAGAACGTCGAGGATCTCGTCGTAGGAGAGCTTCTCGGGTCCCACGAGCTCGAAGGTCGCATCGCGGAGATCCTCGCGCTCGGCGGCCTCCACGAACGCGCGGGCCACGTCTCTCAGGGCAACCACCTGGAGCCGATAGCGACCGTCGCCCAGCACCGGCACGACCGGCGCCCGGCGGATCATCCGGACCCAGAGACGCATCACCGGGCTCTCCCGGCCGACGATGATCGACGGCCGAAAGATCGCGTAGCAGATCCCCGAACCCTTCACCAAAACTTCCGCCTCGTACTTCGTCCGATGGTACGCGGTGCCGTGGGGGTTCGCCCCGAGCGCGCTCATGTGCACGAACTTTCGGACACCCGCCGCCTTCGCCGCCTGGAGCACGTTCGCCGTTCCATCCACGTGGATCCTCTGGAAGCTCGCCTTCCCCTTTTCCTGGATGATCCCCACGAGATGGATCACCGCGTCACAGCCCCGAAGCGCGCCCGCGAACGTCGCCGGGCCGGCGATGTCTCCCGGCGTGAACTCGGCCCCGAGCTCCCGCAGGCGGCCCGCCTTGGCCGCATGCCGGGCGAGCGCGCGGATCGCATGGCCCCGCTTCGCCAGCTCCTCCGCGATGGCGCCGCCCACAAACCCCGTCGCGCCCGTGACGAGAACCTTCACCAGGGGATCTCGAGCGACAGCGCGTACCGGAAGTCGAACGGGTCGTCCCCCCGTGCGAGCCGAGGCTCACTCGCCCAGACCGGGAAGTCGATCCGGAGAAGGTACTCCGTGTCGTTGATCCTGCGGAAGAAGCGAAGCCCGACGCCCGCATCGCCGAAGACGTCGCGACTCCGAAGCTGGCGATCTACGACGATGGCTTCCCCGACAGTTCCCGGCTCACCAAAGCGGAGGAGATCCTCGAGCTGCCGCTCCGCGGGCGCGAACCAGGCGAAATCCCCGAAGAGCGCCACCTGACCCCCCCAGGCAAGCGGCCGAAGCCACGGCGGGAGCCCGAAGCCACGACGGACCTCCGCGTTGAGGGCAGCAACCAGGGCCACGCCCTCATCGCCGTCCGGTCCCGCATGGATCGTCCCTCGGAACCCGCGGAGGTTCGCCCCGCCCGGAAGATGGTAGTCCACGCGCGTGAAGGGCGAGCCGCGGCTCCGCAGCGGCGCATGGCGATACCACTCGCGCGGCGATGCTCCCCGCGCGAAGAACCTCTCCTGGACCGGCGTCCCCGATGTCGTCATCCCGACGAAGCTCCGGAAACGGACGCCCGAGCGGCTGAACGCCGGGTACCCCCACCGGAGCTCGCCGAAGGCCACGCCGAACGCGCGATCACTCGACACATCCAGACCACCACGTCCCTCCAGCGCGAGCGACGCACTCCAGATCTGGCCTCGCACATCCAGCGAGTAGCGAGCGAACAGCGCACCCACGTCCGCGTCCTGCCACAGCCGTTCGTCCACGTACTTGCTGTCCGTGACGAGGAGCGCCTCGGCGCCGATCGTGAGGCGATGGTACGGGGGGCGCTGAAGGTAGGACTGCCACCAATGCGTGACGCTCGCCCCACCGCGGGCCCGCCCCTCAAGCCTCGACGCGTTCAGATCAAGCAGCCACTGCGGGTGTCGCGGGAGGAGCGCGCCGCGCCACCCCACGGACCCGTTCACCGCACCCGATTCCACGCCGACGGATGCGTGCGCCTCGAACCTCCGGTAGCCCGGCTGCGGATGCTCGCCGTTCCACGCGACGCCGAGCCGGAGGTGATCCACCGAGTTGTAGGCGAACGAGGGCCGTCCCCGCAGGAAAACCTGATCACGCCCCTCCGGACGATGGCCGGGCCAATCGCTACCCACCGCGAACGCGCGCCTGCGAGGCCACACGTTGTTCGTTCGGTTCCAGTCGAGGATCTCGTTGCCCGGATCCAGCGTGATCGCTACAGGTCGCGCCGAAGACTCGAACGCCAACGGCTCTCGCTCCAGCACGCCGTCCAGCCGCCGCCTCGCGGTCGAGCCATCCTCGAACCGCGCCTCGACCTCCACAGGCATGCGATCCCCGGCCCGTTCCACCTCGACGAGCGTCCGATACCCCGAGGGCCCCCGCCCGACGGACACCCGGTCGAGCCGATAGTCGAACACGGGCACGGTGTGCAGCCAGGTCTGGAAGAACCAGCCCAGATCCTGACCGCTCACCTCTTCCGCGACCTTCCGGAAATCCGACTCCGTCACGTGCCTGAAGTGATAGCGGTCGAAGTACTCGTGGAGGATCCGGCGGAACGCGTCCTCACCGACCACGTAGCGCAGGGTCTCGAAGACCAGGGACCCCTTCGGGTATGCGTTCACGCCGTACGCGGCACCGTCGCGGAACTCCAACGCCGCCGTGGAGACCGGCTGGTCGAGCCCGCTCAGCATGATCGGCAGCACTTGCAGGTCCACGCGACGCCGGAGATCGAGAGGACACTCCTCGCGCGGCCCCAGAAGCCTCGACAGCCAGTCGCGCCGGCGCGCCACGTTGCGTCCCTCAAAGCCTACCTGCGCGCCGAACGGCCCGTACCGCTGCTCCATGTACCAGCGCGTCTGGAAGGACGTCATCCCCTCGTCCATCCACGCCTCAAGCCACTCGTTGTTCCCCCAGATCCCGTACGAGTAGATGTGCCCCACTTCGTGGAGGATGAGACCCTCCCCGGGCGACGCGTCCATCACGAGCATCGGGTATTCCATCCCGCCGCCGAGGAGCCCGTGCAGAATCGTCACCTGGGGGTACGGGTAGAGGCCGTAGATGTCGGACAGCCATTCGAGCGCGCGCACGCCGCGCTCCGCGTTTCCCCCCGCCCAGGCAGCTCGATCGGCGGGCGTGTCCCGGTAGAGGGATCGAACGACGCGCCCGTTCCACCGCGCCTCCTCATACGCGAACCTCGGGCTCGTGGACCACGCGAAATCGTGGACGTCCTCCGCGTAGAAGCGAACGCGCCGGTACTGCGGCGCCGCGCCCGGAGGCGCCGACTCTGCGCTCGCGCCCCCGGCTGCCGGGCCCGCCCCGGGCGCGCGCTCGCCGTACCGGTCCCGCTGATAGGTGACGACCACGGCCGGGCTCGCCCGTGCGTCCTCCCAGCCCGGATCCCCTTCGATCGGGATGCCGGTCGCCGCCACAACCCACGCGTCCGGCACGTCGATCGTCACGTCGAACGTGCCGAACTCGCCGTAGAACTCGCCCACCGCGTGGAAGGGGATCGCGTTCACCCACTTCCCGGCCTCGTGCGATCGGCGGTCCCATACCACGGGTTTCGGGTACCACTGCGCGAAGTCGTACTGGGGGATCCCGTCGTCGCGCCCCGCCCGGTCCACAAAAGTGGAGAGCTGCTCGGCCCAGTCCATCTCCACGATCACCTCCGCGCCCGGCAAGAGGGGCCGCGGCAGCGGGATCCGGAAGAGGGTCGAGTCCGGGGCGTATGGCCACTCCGCCATCACCGGTGCGCCGGCCACCCGCAGGTTCCACACGCGTATCCAGCCCATCTCGTCGGGCCCGAGCTCCTCGATCTGCGGGCGAAAGAACTTCTTCTCCTGGCGCGCGAAGACCGATCCGGGACGGTACGCGTTCGTGTACAGGTGGAAGTACAGCTTCGTCAGCGTGTCGGGAGAGTGGTTTCGGTACGTGAGCCAGGTCTCTCCGTTGAGAACATGGGTCTCGGGATGGAGGGAGACCTCCATGACAACTTGCACGTGCTGCTGGAAGTAGGGCGGGTACGGCTCCTTGCGCGTGGTCTGGCCAGCCGCCGGAACGCGGAGAGCCGCGGCGAGGAGCGCGGCGGCGGCCATGGCAGCGCCTCCGGGGGCGATGCTTCGCAGCCTCACGGCTCGTCCTCCCGCGGCGATTCGGCTCTCTTCGGCCGCACCCTCAGAAGTTCGCGGACCGCCCGGCGGCCGAGCTCGCGCGTGTTCTCGTACGTGATGCGTTCCAGGGCGGCCTCCGCAAGGAGCCAGACGGCCTCCGAGATCCCCTCGTCGCGCTGGGGATGCGGCTCCGCGCCCGCCGGGGCCTCCAAGAGATAGAAGTCGCAGAACTTGTGGATCAAGCGGCCGGCGCGACGGAAATACCAGTCGATCGTCCCGACCGAGCCGCGCGGCACCAGCGAGGCGAGCCCGGCCTCCTCCTCGCATTCACGGAGCGCCGCCTGCAACGGATCCTCTTCTCCCTCCACGTGCCCCTTGGGGAGGCCCCAGTTGCCGTACCCATCCCGGATGACGAGCAACTCGACGCCGGCGGGACCCCACCGGTAGACGACACCGCCCGCGCTTCGTTCGACCCGGGTCTCCTCGGCCATCGGCGCGCGGTCCCCGGCGATCAGAAGACCGAGACCTTGAGATAGCGTCCCGGGTTCCGCCGGATATCCTCGGCCAGCGCCCGGTAGCTTCCGGCGAGCGCCCGTAGATCCTCGTAGAGCCCCGGATCGTTGACGAACTGCCCCAGGCTGCCTTCGCCGCGGTCCACCTTCGCGAGGATCGACTCCAGGCGCTGCGCGGACCCGCTCAGCCCCTCGGCAAGGGTCCGCAGCGACTCGGAGGTCGCCGCGAGGCTCTGTGCCGCCGCCTGAAGGTCGGGACCCGCCGCGACCTGCTCGAGCCCGGCGGCCGAACGGTTCAGGCGCTCCACCATCGTCTCGACCAGCGGGGCGTTCGTGCGCAGGACGCCGTGCAGTGCCTCCGCAGCCTTACGGAACTCCGCGGCGACGCCGTGCAGTTCGTCCACGAACTCGGGAGAGAGCAGGTTGCGTGCCTCCTCGCCCAGGTCCGTCACGAGGTCAGTGGGCGACAGCTTGACGATGCCCGGAAGCGTGTCGCCGCTCTGCACCCGTCGGGGCGATGAGCCCGGGAGGAGCTCCACCTCGGGCTCGCCGAAGATGCTCTTCGAGCCCAGCCGGACCCGGCTGTCGGCGGGGATCGGCGCCGACGGCTCCAGGTCCAGGGTCAGGAAGACCCGCAGGTCCGGGAGAAGCCTGCGCGCCACGACCTGCCCGACATCCACGCCCTTCAGAAGCACCGGGACCCCGGGGGTCACCCGTCCCGCCTCCTCCACCAGCGCGTGCACGCGCAGGCCCCCGCCCCACCACCGGATGTCGCGGATGGCAGTGTAGAGAAGAAAAAACACCACCGCGCCGGCGATGATCGTGATCCCGATCGCGGCCTCACGGCGACGTGTCATTGGCCCTTCCCTGTTGAGCGGCGCGCCGGTCGCGACGACCGGTCACACCGCAAGAAGATCCGCACGGCCCTCCAGAAAACCCCGGACGATGGGATCCTCGGCATGCGACATCTCCTCCGCCGACCCCGACCAGCGGATCGTCCCCTCGTGGAGAAGCGCGATCCAGTCGCCCACGGCGAAGGCCGTCTTCATGTCGTGCGTCACGACGACGCTCGTCACGCCGAGCCGATCGTCCAGATCCACGATCAACCGGTTGATGACGTCCGCCGTCATGGGGTCGAGCCCCGTCGTGGGCTCGTCGTAGAGGAGGTAACGCCGCGGGCAAGCCACCGCCCGCGCGATCCCTACGCGCTTGCGCATCCCGCCCGACAGCTCGGCGGGCATCAGGTGCATCACCGACGGATCCAGGTTTACGATCCGGAGGCAGCGCGCGATCTCCTCCGGGGCGGGACGGCCCACCGCCGGCCGGCCGTCGGGGCCGATGCAGCCCATGGCGATGTTCTCCGCGACCGTCATCGAGTCGAAGAGCGCCGAACCCTGGAACACGTAGCCGATCTTCCCCCGCAGGCGCGCCAGCCCCTGCCGGTCAAGATCCGCTACGCGCTCACCGTCCACCCACACCTCCCCCTCATCGGGCTTCAGGAGCCCTACGATATGCTTGAGGAGAACGGACTTCCCAGCACCCGAGCCGCCGATCACGACCGCCGTCTCGCCTTCCCGCACGGTGAGATCGACCCCGGCGAGCACGGCGCTCCCGCCCAGCCACTTCCGCAGGTTGCGGATCTCGATCATGCGACGCCTTCGCAGGCGCTCATCACAGCAGCATCTTCGCCAGAAGGGTGTTCAACAGGAGGATCATGACCGAACTGGCCACCACCGCCCGCGTGGTCGCCCTGCCGACCCCTTCCGCGCCTCCCGTCGCATGGAACCCGATGTAACACGGCACCGCGGTCAGCGCGAGGCCGAACGCCAGCGCCTTGATCTCCGAATACGCGTAGTCGAACGGCTTGTTGTACAGCCGCGCCCCCTCGAGAAAGTCCGTCGTTGTCATGGGCAGCGTGCCGACCGCGGCGAGCCAACCCGAGACGATGCCCACGGCATCCGCGAAGACGACCAGCACCGGAACCATGAGCGCGCCCGCCAGGATCCGCGGCGTGACGAGGTACGATACGGGATCCCGGGCCAGGGTCTCGAGGGCATCGATCTGCTCCGTCACGCGCATCGTCCCGAGCTCCGCGGCGATCCTGGCACCCACCCGCCCCGCCAGGATGAGCGCCGTGAGCACCGGGCCCAGCTCGAGGAGGATCGACTCCGTCACGATGCTCCCCACGATGCTCCACGGCACCGTCCCCGTGAACTGGTATCCGGCCTGGAGCGCCATGACGACGCCGGCGAACGCCGAGATGAGGAAGACGATGGGGAGCGAGCGCACCCCGATCTCGTAGGCCTGGGCGAGCGTCTGCGGGCCGTAGGTCCTGACATCCCCGAGCGCTCGAACCACGTCCCGCATGAGAAGGCCGAAGCGGCCCACATGCGCCGCCAAATCCACCGCGTGGTTCATGAACCGCAGGGCCGGAAACGCGGCGGCGGACGCTCTCATTCCACGGCTGGTGTCCATTCAAAACCCGACTATCTTCGTGCGACCCATGTCCCCGAATCCGTTGCGTCGTCTGTCCGCGATCGGCCGCCAGGCGGCCCGGCTCGCCGCATTCCTCGCGGCGCCCCTTCTGGCGGCCTGTAGCGACGTCGCTGGCCCCGCGCCACCGCCGCCCGTCCGGTTCCTGCAACGGAGCGTCGATCTCGACACGCTGCTCACAGGCACGGCCACGGTGCAGAACACCGGAAACGTGCCGAGCGGCAATATACGGATCGACCTCACTCCCTTGAAGATGGTGGGCTCCGATGCCCTGGCAGGGAACATCCTCACGGGAACCGTGATGCCGGCCTTCCTAGAGCAGTTGGGGCCCGGCGAGAGCAGAACCGTTACGCTGGCACTACAGGCCGAACCGGGTACGGCAGCCGGTGAATACAGCGGGTGGCTCAGAGCCCTCGGAGTGCACAGCGACTCGATCCCCGTTCTGGCGCGGGTCCTGCCCTTCCGGACCGTGACGATTCTTCAGAGCGACTCAACGGTCCGCCAGGGCGACGTGGTCGTGGTGCGGGCCCGGATCACCAGGGATGGCGTCCTTCTGGGCGAGAGCCCGTCCTGGCGTGTGGTGCCCGACGGCGCGGGGTTCGTCGAGTCCACCGGTGCGTTCGTCGGCTACGCGACCGACTCAGCGTCCGTGGTGGCGACGGCGCGCGACGGCGCGGCCGATACGGTCCGCCTCCTCGTCACGCCGCGCGGCGCCGAGGGATCGATGCTCCTTGCGAATCTGGGGAACGGCCCGGTGCCCGACCGTTTCACCTCGGACCTCTGGGTCTTCTCCTCTCCCGGCGACGCCCGCTTGCAGGTTGCCTACACCGGCACCTGGGAGGTTCGCAGCGCGCCCGGCAACCGCCTGTACGCGTGGGATGTGACGAATCCGGCGACGCCGATCTTGACGGACTCGGTCGCCCTCGACGCCCGCACGGTGAACGACGTCAAGATCAGCGCCGACGGAACGATCGCCGTGGCCACACACGAGGGCTCGGCCGACCGCTTGAACGGAATCACTCTCCTCGATCTCGCGGACCCCGCGCACCCGCAGCGCATCACGCGCTACACCACGGGCCTGAGAAACGGGGTGCACAACACCTGGATCGAGACGATCGGCGGCCGGCGCTATGTCTTCGCGTGTCACGACTTCGATCCGTCCGGGCTCAAGATCATCGACGTCACAGACCCCGCGAGCCCCCGCACCGTGGCCACGTTCGGCGTAGGGCTCTCCATCGTCCACGACGTCTACGTCCGCGACGGGCTCGCGCTCGTGAGCCACTGGGACGCGGGGCTCGTCATCCTAGACGTCGGCGCGGGCCTCGCGGGCGGGAGCCCGGAGAACCCACGGCAGGTGAGTCGTCTCGTCCTCCCTGAAGGCCACGTCCACAACGCCTGGTACTGGCCGGAGCGCGGCCTCGTCTTCGTGGGGCACGAGATCTTCGCGGGACCGATCGGGGTGTCCTCCGAAGGGCTGATCAGCGTGATCGATGTGTCGAACCTCCGGACCCCCAGGCGGGTGGCGACGTTCCGCCTGTCGGGCGCGGGGCCGCACAACTTCTGGGTGGACGAGTCGGCTGGGATCCTGTACTCGGCCTACTACAACGCCGGCCTCCTGGCGATCGACGTGAGCGGCCGGCTCCTGGGAGACCTGCTCCCGCAGGGCCGGCTCATCGCCCAACTGAAGCCGGGCGGCCCGGGGAACACCTACGTGTGGGCGCCGCAGCTCGTCGGGCCCAATCTCGTCTTCCTCTCAGACATGCTGACCGGATTGTGGAGCGTGTCCGTGCTCCCCAGATAGGTCGGCGGCCTACCGCAGGAACCGGAGCCGCGGGGCGTGTGGGACCTCCCCGAGCTCCGCGGCCAGCGTGTAGAACCTGGCGAGACCTGCCTGGAGTGCCTGGTCGAGCCCATAGTCGAGGCTCTCCCAGTACGACGCGAGTTCGACCGGCTCCCACCCGAACTCCGCGGCCGTCCGCACGGCGAGCACGGGGAGCCGCTCCCAAGCCCACGCCCGCGACTCGCCCAGCAGTGTGTGCAGCCTCCGGAGGTCGTCCGCGCGCTCGTCCCCGAGCCAGGTCTGCCAGAGCGCGAACACGAATGGAAGGCCCGTCCACCCGACCCATTCCATCCCCAGGTCGTAGACGAGTCCCTGGGCGCGCCGCCGGACCTGAAGCGCCATGTCACCGATGAAGAGCGCGGCGTCGGCCCGCGAGCCGAGCGCATCCTCCGTGCGCTGGTCGAACCAGACGTAGTGCGGGCGTATCCCCTCGCGGACCTCGAGCAGTATCTTGAGGAGCACGACGGAGGTGGCCGAGGCGGTCGGCAGGCCGACCACGGCGCCGTGGAGGTCGCGGAGCGGCGCCCGCGAGGCCAGGAGGATCGTGCGGGCGCTCCCACGGGTTGCGATCGACAGGCCGGGGAGCACGCGGTACTCTTCCGGGTGCCGCGCGAACTCGATGCTCGAGGCCGGAGCGACATCGACGGCACGGCGCTCCAGCGCCGCATTGAGCTCCGACGGCATGCCCGGGATGATCTCGAGCCATTCCGGGCGGTCCGGCTCCAGGAGCCGCGCATGCACGGGATAGCAGTTGCTGTACGTGATATGGCCGAGACGGATCACGGCACTTTCCTGACCTAGCCCAGTCTAGTGCGTCGGGTTCCTGCCTGGTCCCAGCTGCGGTTCGGTCTCGCGTGCGTCGCCCTCATCGCGATCGGCACGCTCGCGATCTTCTTCATCGACCGGCTGGGCGAATGGGCGCGATACCGGTACCGGCTCCTCGTCACCGCGGAAAGCGCCAGGGATCTCACCCGCGGTTCGCCCGTGTGGCTCGCCGGGGTCCCGGTCGGCCGCGTGTGGGGCGTGCAGTTCCGTGGGCCCGAGACGCCGACCGATCGCCGCATCGCCCTCGAGCTCCGCCTGCGGCGCGCGGTTCAACCCCTCGTCAGCGCAGGCTCAGAGGTGCGGGTCATCACCTCCGGTTACCTCGGCGAAGTCGTGGTGAACATCACCCCGCCGGCGGCGGCCGCCCCGAGCCTCCCCGATGGGGCATCCCTGGTGGCCGCCTCGCCCGTGGACATCCCGGAGATCACCGCGCGCTTCCGCCAGGTCCAGCTCCTCGTCCCCGGGGCGCGCCAGCGGTTCGCCGCGCTCCGCGACCGGATGCGCGCCGCTCCTCACGTGCGCGCGTGGGTGGAGCACGGAGAGGACGCCGAGATTTGGGCGCGCATCCGGGACGCGCAGCGCGCGTGGGCCGCGCTCCGAAACCCCGACGGCAGCCTCGCGCGTCTCGTCGCCGACCGCCGGCTCCTGGCGGACCTGGGTCGCGTGACGAGCCAGCTCGCCCGCGTCGTGGAAAGCGCCCAGGAAGGCCAAGGGACGGTTGGCCGCCTGCGCGCCGACACTGTGCTCGGCCCGACTCTCGAATCGGCGGCTGCACGCGCCGGCGCTCTGGCGGAACGGTTCCGACAGGGGGAAGGGACGGCCGGTCGCCTCGTTCACGACCGGGAACTGCGGATCCAGCTGGAGCGCACCCACCAGGCCCTCACCCGCCTCCTGCGCCGGGGAGAGCAAAGCGCACCAGCACCCAAACGCTAGGCCCGGCGCCGCCCACGGGGCCTGCGGGTGAGTGGACCCTCCTCCTTCGTCGGCAGCCGGCCGTCGATCACGAAGGCGAGCTCCTCACCCAGGCGCGCCGGCCGCGCCGTCACGACGATCTGCGCAACCTGCCGCGTGGGGTCGTAGACCGCGACCTCGAAGTCCAGTCCGACCTCCTTCGATGTGATGCGGGTACGCACCCGGTCACCCGGCTTGCGCTGGGCGTAGGTCGCCGCGTTCCGGTACAGCGTCTTCGTGCTCTGCCGCCGGCTGTGCGGCAGACGCCTCGAGACCTTCACCTGGTGGAACCAGTCGGGCTGGTAGGAAACCACGTATTCAACCCCATGCTGATCGAGGCCGCGCGCTTCACGGTTGTGGCGGGCCATGGCGGGCTCCTCCCGGTGGGTGGGTGCAAAGCGCCGCTAATTCTGGCGCGGTTCGTGGGGCTGTCAAGGCCATCAGAAGGCAAACGGGCGGGGGACGAACGTCAGGACGAACACGGCGATTCCCAGCCAGGCGAGAATCGTCCGAGCGAGACTCAGCGGCTCCGTCGTGTTGAAGACGGGAGGGTGCGCGATCCGCCCTCGCCCCACGACAAAGACCAGCGCAGCCCACACCCACCAGCCTTCCCACAGGAGACCCATCGGCAGGAGCAGGACGAAGAGCAGGCGGCCGACCCAGCGCTGGGTCCGAGGGTTCAGCGCGTACAGGATGTGCCCGCCGTCCAGCTGGCCGAGGGGAAGGAGATTCAACGCCGTGACGAAAAGCCCGAACCAGCCGGCGCACGCCAGCGGGCTCATCACGATCGGACCCGCGCTCGCCGGGTCGGCCACGAAGAGCCCGGCGAGGGCGTGAAAGAGGAGCGACCCGCCGAGCCAGATCTCCACACCGAGGAACGGCAGGACGAAGGGCGCGCGCGCGGAGCCCGCGATCTCGTGAGCGTGCGCGCTCTGACCGAGCCCGAGCGCCGCCGCCACGACGCTCACCACAAAGCCCGCGAGCGGCCCTGCGATCCCCACGTCCAGCAGCGCCCGGCGGCTGAGCACGGGCGAGCGGAGACGGATGAACGCGCCCAGGGTCCCGACGATCGAGACATACGGCGGGAACGGAATGAAGTACGGAAGGGTTACCTGAATGCGGTGGAGGCGCGCCGCCACGTAGTGGCCCATCTCGTGGGCCACGAGGATGCTCAGGAGAAGTGCGGCGAAAGGCCAGCCTTCGGCGACGGCGCCCCATTCGAGCCCGATCGGGAGCGGCAGGTAGTACGCTTCGACCCCGGGGATCGGGACACCCCGGAGAAGGAGAGGGTCCCGGCCGGCGAGGAGGCTGCCGGCGAGAAGAACGCTCAGCCCGGTGGCGGCGAAAAGAAGAGCGTTCCACCACGAGCGCCGCGCCGCGGGAGCGGCCGGCGCGTACAGGAGCAGCTCCATCCCCGAGACGCCGGGCCGCATCTCCCAGGAGCCGGGCCAGCGGCGCAGGACGTCGAGGAGCCCCGGGTCCTGGGGGTCGAGCCCCGGGTGGAGGGGCCCCTGGATGACCTGGCCGCCGTGGACCTCGGCCAGCCGGTATGCCGCGAAAAGCCTAGGCCAATCTGGGGTGAAACCCTTGACGCGCGGTGGGGTAGCCATTAACGTACGGGCTGACCAGCCCGACACTGAGACCCACGGCGGCTTCCAACGTCGCGAGCATCCTCAGGTAGAAGCGCACAACAACACGACAACACACATCGCAAAGCGGGCGCAACTTCGGGCGTAAGCCCGGCTGCACCCATTCTGCAACGGCAGACCACCAGAACCATGGCTCAGCAAACAGACATCAAGGGGATCATCGGATCGTCGGTTGACATCTCCGACCTGAAGCAGAAGTCGATCGCCGAGCTCCACCAGCTCGCCGAGGAACTCAACATCCAGAACTATTCAGGCCTTCGCAAGCAGGATCTGATCTTCCGGATCGAGCAGGCGCTCCTCGACTCCGACGTCATCCTCCGGGGCGAGGGTGTCCTGGAGATCCTGCCGGAGGGCTACGGGTTCCTCCGCTCGAAGGACTGGAACTACCTCTACGGCCCGGACGACATCTACGTCTCGCCGTCACAGATCAAGCGCTTCGATCTGCGGACCGGCGACACAGTCGTCGGCCAGGTCCGGCCGCCGAAGGAGGGCGAACGCTACCTCGCGCTCCTGAAGGTCGAGGCGGTCAACGGGGAGGACCCGGAGAAGGCGAAGCACCGCATCTCCTTCGACAACCTCCGGCCCCGTTACCCCGACGAGAGGATCTGGCTCGAGACGCCCGACGAGGACATCTCGCTGCGCGTCCTCGACCTCATGTCCCCCATCGGGAAGGGCCAGCGCGGGCTCATCGTCTCGCCGCCGAAGGCGGGGAAGACGATCATGCTCCAGAAGGTCGCCAACGCGATCCTCACGAACCATCCGGACGTCTACCTGATCGTGCTCCTCATCGACGAGCGGCCCGAGGAGGTCACCGACATGGAGGAGCACGTGAAGGGCGAGGTGATCTCGTCCACCTTCGACGAACCGGCGGACCGCCACACCCAGGTCGCCGAGATGGTGATCGAGAAGGCGAAGCGACTCGTCGAGCACAAGAAGGACGTGGTGATCCTGCT
>JACQVD010000048.1 GCA_016209945.1 Gemmatimonadota bacterium | reverse complement strand
GCGGGGCTCGGAGGTGATCCGGGGCAACCTCCTGGTCATCCCCATCGAGGAATCGCTCCTGTACGTCCAGCCCCTGTATCTCCGCGCTGAAGGAGGCCGGATCCCGGAGCTGAAGCGTGTGGTGGTCGCCTACGAGAACCGTGTCGTCATGGCAGAGACCCTTGAGGCCGGCCTGACGCTGATCTTCGGCGAGCGCGCCGTGGAAACCGCGCGGCCTCGTCCACCGGCCGCACGCGAGCCCCTCGCGCAAGCGGAAGAGCTCGTCGCGAGGGCGCTAGAGCATTTCGAGCAGGCTCAAGCCGCCC
Source organism: Gemmatimonadota bacterium (assembly GCA_016209945.1). Lineage (GTDB taxonomy): Bacteria > Gemmatimonadota > Gemmatimonadetes > Palauibacterales > KS3-K002 > JACQVD01. The sequence goes on along the minus strand of JACQVD010000048.1, from coordinate 1,809 downwards.
AGCGTCGAGGCGACTGGGCCCGCTATGGCGAGGAATTAAGGCGCCTCCGCGAAGTCCTGAGGGAATTGCACGACTCGTCTACGAGGAAAGAGACCTCCAGCCCGTAAGCGCCTGGCCTCACCACTCGCCCCGGGCCCTCCGCACCAGCCAGTCGAAGAGGCGCTGCTGGCTCGGGTCTTCCTTCGCGGTCTCCTCGGGATGCCATTGGACGGCCAGGAGGTCCGGGTGACGCTCCGCCTCCAGGGCCTCCACCGTGTCGTCGTCCGCCCAGGCCGTCGCCTCGAGGCCCACGCCCAAGCGGGCCGGCCCCTGGTGGTGAGAGGAGGCGACCTCGAGCGACGTGGCGCCGCACACGGCCGCCAGCGCGCTGCCCGGAGCGACGCGGACACGGTGGCGCACAGACTGACCCACTGCGGCTCGATGGGAGACACGCTCGGATGCGACGTCCGGGAGATGCTGCACGAGGTCGCCCCCGAGGGCCACGTTCAGGACTTGGAGGCCGCGGCAGATCGCCAGGATCGGGAGCTCCGCGCGGAGGGCTTCCGTGGCGAGGGCGAGCTCGAAGGCGTCGCGCTCGGGGTCAACGCCGTACAGCTCGCGGTGCGGTGCCTGCCCGTAGCGCCGCGGTTCGATATCGCCGCCGCCCGGCAAGACCAATCCGTCGAGCCCGTCGAGGATCGCGTGAGCGGGCTCGTCCCCCGGGGGGAGTATGACGACGCGGCCCCCGGCTCGGCGCACGGCCTCGACGTACGCGATGGGGAGCGCGTAGCGGCCTGGATCGCTTCCGCGGCCGTAGCCTACGATCCCGATCACCGGCCGAAGCCGGGACCCTGGAACCTCTTCCAGATGCCGCACCCCAACTTCACGTCCGCTCGAAGTGCCGCTCGAGCTCCCAGCATGTCACCGCCTCGTTGAACTTTCGCAATTCCGTGCGCGCGGCGTGCAGGTAGTGCTCGACCACGGTATCGCCGAAGGCCTTCCGCGCCAGCTCGCTCCCCTCGAGCTCCCGTACCGCCTCGTCGAGCCTCAGCGGCACCGTCGGAAGCCCGGTCGCCGTGTACGCGTTCCCGGCGAACATCTCGGGGGGTTCGAGTCCCCGCTCGAGCCCGTCGAGCCCGCTCGCGAGGGTCGCCGCGTACGCGAGGTAGGGGTTCCCGTCCGCCCCCGGGATCCGGTTCTCCACGCGCATGGATCTACCGCGCCCGACGACCCGAAACCCGACCGTGCGGTTGTCGAGGCTCCAGACGATGCGGGTCGGCGCGAAGGACGCGGCCTGATAGCGCTTGTAGGAGTTCACGAACGGCGCGTAGAAGAGCGCGAACTCGCGCGCGTGAGCCAAAAGGCCGGCGAGCCAGCGCCCGAAGACGTCCGACATCCCGTCGGGCTTTGCGGCGTCGTAGAACTTGTTGGTTTTCCTGTCCAGGTCCCACAGGCTCGAGTGGAGGTGGAAGCTCGATCCGGCGAGCTTCGCGTTCCACTTGGCCATGAAGGTGACGGACACGCCGTGCAGCGCCGCGATCTCCTTCGCCCCGTGCTTGTAGAGGGTGTGACGATCGGACATCTCCAGGAAATCGGCGTACCGGAGGTTGACCTCGTGCTGACCCGGGCCCCACTCGCCTTTGCTGAACTCGACCGGTATCCCGGCGCCGTCCATGCCGTTGCGGATCGCCCGGATGAGCCACTCCTCCTTCGTCCCCTGGAGGATGTGGTAGTCCTGGATGTACCAACCGTAGGTCTGGAGGTCGTGGTAGTGCTTTTGCCGCGCGACCTCGTACGTGTCGCGGAAGGTGTAGAACTCGAGTTCCGATC
>JACQVD010000047.1 GCA_016209945.1 Gemmatimonadota bacterium | reverse complement strand
CGGAGGGCGATGTCGCCGGATCGCGAGGGGTGAGCGCATGAGCATGAAAGAGGTCCGCGTTGCCAGTCTGGGGCTCGACAAGACGTCGAACACGCCGGTGGTCATCCTTCAGGAGAAGGATGGGGAACGCGTGCTCCCCATCTGGATCGGACCGAGCGAGGCCAGCGCCATCGCTATGGAGCTGGCGGGGATGAAGTTCTCGCGGCCCCTCACGCACGACCTCTTCTCTTCGCTCGTCAAGGGGTTGGGGAGCGAGGTCCAGCGCGTGATCATCACGAAGGTCGTCGAGAACACGTACTATGCGGAGCTCATCCTGAACCGCGCGGGCGAGATCATCTCGATCGACGCGCGTCCCAGCGATTCCATCGCCATCGCGCTGCGTAGCAAGGCGCCGATCTACGCGCGCGACGAGCTTCTGGAGGTCACGGCCATCGAGATCGCCCCGGCGGAGGCCGGCGATTCGGAAGGCCCCGCCGCGCCGGAGTCGCAGGAGAGGGAAGAGCTGCGCGGGATGGGCCCAGAGGAGCTGAAGGAGTACCTCAAGAAGTTGAATCCCGAGGATTTCGGGCGCTTCAACCCCTAGGGCGGTCGTGGCGCGCGCACGAAGGGTCAGGGCCGGCCGGTGGCCGGCCCTCACCATTTCGCTCTGGGCGGCCGCGACGCTCGGGCCGGCCACGATCCTGGCCCAGGCGCCCCTCCACGTCTCTGGACGCGTCGTCGATGCCGACGGGGAAGGGGTCGCCAGCGTGCGGGTCACGCTCGAACTCCGTACGCCCGAGCGCGACGTCCGCACACGGTCAGCTACGACGGGCCGGGACGGCGCCTTCGAGTTCCGCGTGGACGTGCATAACGATGACGACGCCGAGATCGTCGTCTCGGCGCTCCACCAGGGCGTCGAGTACTCGCTCCCACCGTTGCTCCCCCCGGCGCTCCCCCCGGCGGGCGCGCGCGCCGAGGGAATCCGCGACCTCCGGCTCACCGTCTACGACACTGCACTTGTGGAATCCGAGCCGGCTCTGCTCAGCGTCTCCACCCGCCACGTCCTCGTGAAGCGCTCCGGGGAGCTCAACGCGGAGGTGACGGAGATCATCGACCTGTCGAATCCCACTCGGCGGACCTGGGCGGCCGGCGCTGGCCGCGGCCTCTGGGAGGTTGCGCTGCCCGATCACGCGGAGTCCGCGAGCGTCGGTGGAGCGCCGCGGAGTGCGTCGAGCGTCCGACTCCGGGGGGACACCGTCACGGTGGCCGGCCCTCTCCCGCCTGGGCACAACGAGGTCGCGTTTCGCTACTTTCTCCCTGTGAAGGGCGGCCCGTACGAGATCCAGCTGGGCGCGCCCACCGATCACCTGGAGCTCTTGATCGAGTCGGCGCTGGGGCCGCGTCGCATTCGAGGGTTGGAAGAGCGAGGTTCCATCCTCATCAACGGGGAGCCGTTCCGCCGCTTCGTGGGGAGACGCGTGCGCGCGGAGACACGGGTGGAGTTTTCGCTGGCACCCGGGTTCGGGGGCACGCTTCTCCTTCGGGCTCTGCCAGCGCTCCTGTTCCTGCTTCTGGTCGGCGGCGCATCGCTCGTGCGGTTGCGGCGAAGCCGTGCACTTGCGCCGGGCCAGCCGGAGAATTAGACTAGGTTCGACGTACAAGAGGAGGCAGGTGGGGCATCTCGGAAGCCGGTGCGAGTCCGGCGCGGCCCCGCCACTGTGAGAGGCCCGAGCACCGTCTCGGTACCGCCCGCTCCGTACACCACTGGGGAGCCCCGAGGCTCCCTGGGAAGGTGAGCGAGGCAGCCTCGAGCCAGGAGACCTGTCCCGCCTGCGCCCGAATGCTACCCTTCGAGGGAAGGGGGGACGGGTCCCGTGAGCGAGTCCCTGGCGAACCCTGTTCTTCCGTCCTCGAGGGAAGACGGGGTTTTTTGATGCCGCCTGCTCCCGTGGGACGAGCTCAATACCTCGCTCTCCCTCTCCTCCTCGCCGGGCTTGCCTGTGCCGGCGACGCGGGCTCATCCGGTTTCGACGCGGACTCCCTGCGGACCGATGACACCGGCTATGCACTGCGGTTCGAGCGCCGACCCGAGCGCATCGTCTCGCTCATCCCTACCGCCACCGAGATCCTGTTTGCGATCGGCGCCGGCCCCCGGCTCCTAGCACGTACCGACTACTGCAACTACCCTCCCGAGGCGCGGCGCCTCCCAAGCGTGGGCGATGGAATCCGTCCCGCCGTTGAGCCGATCCTAGCCTTTCGGCCTGATCTCGTCGTGATGTTCGCCGGGCCGGACAACGCGCCCTCCATCGAGCGACTGCGCGCGCTCGGCGTCCCGGTGTTCGCCGTCTACCACAACAGCCTCCCCGATCTCTATCGGAACAT
>JACQVD010000052.1 GCA_016209945.1 Gemmatimonadota bacterium | reverse complement strand
ATGCTCTGGGGCGACGCGACTTCCTCGTACAGAACGATCGCGGAATCGCGTTGTGGAAGTCCGTCGAACGCCTGAGCACGGTACAGCTGATCGTAGGCAACTGCGTTCCCGAAGTGCCGGCGCACCGCCCGCCGGTCGTAGTCGAGGGCCTTGTCGTACGCGCCCGCGGCCAGCGCCACGGCCGCTTGAAGCCGGAGCAGCCATGCCGCCCGATCCCACGTCGTCGTATCCGCCGCGTAGGCCGCGGCGAGGCGCTCCGCAGTCGCCAGGTCGCCGAGCTGGGCCGCCGCCGATGCCACGAAGTATATTGCCCTGAACCAGTCGGGCTTGAGAATCGAGTCTAGGGGGTGCTCCGCCAAGGCCTGCTTGAGTGCGGCCTGGGCCTCACCCCGTCGGCCTCGCAGGAGCTCGGCCTGCACCAGATTGCTTATGGTCGCGTAGTGCAGCAGGAGCTGCCCCCGCCCGCTGCGGATCTCCGCCGCCCGGCGAAGGCGTTCCGTCGCGCGACCGATCCGGCCCCGCGCCATGTCGAGGATCCCGCAGGTCCCCTCATCGTCCCCGCGATACTCACTCCGGACCGGGGTGGAGGCGAGCAGAGAGTCGCACAGCGCATCGGCTCGAGCCCAGTCGCCCTGCGCGACCACGTGCCGCCATAGGAACCGGGTGGCTCGTTCCGTCAAGCCGCGGCTCATGGCGAGCCGCGCCAGGCTATCCGCAACAGGCCAGTAGGCCAGCCGATGGGCACTCGAAATAGCGTTCGAGTAACCCTGCCAAGTGTAGGGATCGAGCTCGACGGCCCGGAGCGCCGACTGATAGGCGCGCTGGTAATCGCCCAGGTACCAGGCGTTGACGGCCAAATTGTTCGCCGCGCGCGAATCGTCCGGGTACCTGGAGAGGACCAACTCATACTTGGTGATCGCCTCCGAGGCGTCCTCCAAAATCCCCTCCGCGTACCGCGCCTCGATGTGCAGCCGTTCCCGCTCCGAGAGCTTATCCCGGAGCTCGTACGCGCGGGTCGTGTAGCGTTCAGCCTCGGAGAAGCGCAGCAAGTTCCTATGCGCCACGCCGGCGAGGCGATAGGCCATCGCGAACTCCGGATCGAGTGCGATCGACACCTCGGCCAGATCGATCGCCTGCTCCTGATCGCCGCGCGCGAGAGCGTCCTCGGCCTGCGCGTAGCGTTGCAACGCTTCCAGCGAGCGCGTCGTCACCTGGGGGAGCGGCCTGCTCGCTCGCAGCGCCACACGCGATTCGCCGAGCCGTGAACGCACCTCCCGTGACAGCGCCTCCACCGCTTCCAGCACACGCTCTCGCGCCGCTGTCGTCCGGACGGCGATAAGTTCCTCACCCGTGGACGGTCGGAGGACGCGTGCAGAAAGAACGTAGTTGTCCCCGAGCCTCGAGATTCGGCCCGCGAGCACGGCGGCGAGTCCCTCCCTCTGCCCGATCTCCAGGCCGAGCTGCTCGCTCACCCGTACCGTGTCGGGCAGCTGCATGAGCCGGAGCAAGCCCGCGATCTGTGAACGGCCATAGACGTTCACGTGGCGCGACTGCTGGAGATCGACCGTCAGCGCCTCGCGGACCGGCGCCGCGATATCGGGCTCGTCCGGAGGCGCCTCGAAGTCGGTGACCAAGATCCGCGAGCGCGCGCCGAAGGCAGCGCCTGCCACGCCGTACGCCTCGGTGACCCGTCCCGTGCCACGTAGCACGACCACAGTGCCGACGATTCCCAGGGCCGTGAACGCGAGCACTCCTCCCAGGATCGACTTCTTCCACGTGAGCCAGCGCGAAAGCGGATGTGCGGAAGCGGGGACCGGCACCGGCGCCACTGCAGCTTCCCGCTCACCGGCAATCTCGAGGTCCGGGATCGGCACGTGCTCGCCTGCGTGGCGCAGCCAATCCTGCACGACCGCGGTGCCGAGGATGATCGGAAGGCCGATGAGGAGCAGCGCGACAGTGGCCGGGAAGAACCACGTGGGCAGGCCGAACTGTGAACCGAAGATGGCAACCACCTGAAGAACCACCCACGAGGCTGCGGCGTAGACAAGGAGAACGCGAACCAGCGGTATGGCGCGAATGCGACCGAAGAGTGGTCTGCGGGGCTCAGTCAACTTGACCCCCTGGCCGACCTGCTGGCAGTAGGTGGGTTTGGAACCGGTCCAAAAGTGCCACGCCGGGACACCACAAGCAAGCCGGGCCGGGGCGCAGGTTACATGGCCACTCTGGCTCGCCCCTCAACAGCCGGGTCAGGAGGCACACTGGGAAGGGAAAGGTGCGCTTCCTAGTGCAGCCTCCGCGTCTTCCTCCGCAGGAAGTCCATCATGAGGTACTGGCCCAGCGTCAGCGTGGTCGTGAAGTAGGCCTTCCCCTTGCACAGCTCGGTGACCTTTTTCACGAACTCCACGAGCGCGCGATCGCGGGCCAGCATGAAGGTGTTGATCTGGATCCCGCTCTTCCGGCACTCGTCCACCTCGCGGAAGGTCGCGCGCAGGATCCGAGGGTCCAACCCCATGGGGTTCTTGTAGATGAGCCCACCCGGCAGCGTCATGGCCGACGGCTTTCCGT
>JACQVD010000046.1 GCA_016209945.1 Gemmatimonadota bacterium | reverse complement strand
GAGCTCGAACGTGTTGAGGGGCCCGCCGAAGCCGGCCTCGGCGTCGGCGACGATCGGCGCGAACCAGTAGACCTCGTTCTTCCCCTCCATGTGCTGGATCTGGTCCGCGCGCAGGAGCGCGTTGTTGATCCGGCGGACGAGGTTCGGTGCCGAGTCCACCGGGTAGAGGCTCTGATCCGGGTACATCTGGCCCGCGTCGTTCATGTCGGCCGCCACCTGCCAGCCGCTCACGTAGATGGCCTTGAGCCCCGCCGCGACCTGCTGGACGGCCTGGTTCCCCGTGAGGGCGCCGAGCGCGCGGACCAGAGGCTCCTCGTGGAGCAGCTTCCAGAGCCGCTCCGCGCCCATGCGAGCGAGGGTATGCTCGAGGCGGATCGAGCCGCGGAGCTTGAGGACGTCCCCGGCGGAGTAGGGCCTGTGGATCCCTTCCCAGCGCGCATCCGTGGACCAGGACTGCACGAGCTCCACGACTTCGTTTTGCTTGATCATAGAGGCTCCTTGGCTAGTCCTCTCACGGGATGTGCTCGTAGGCGGGCAGCGTGAGAAAATCGTCGAACTCGTCGTCCGTGACAAGCCGATCGAGGATGCGCGTGGCCAGGTCGTAGTTCCCGGAGACGAACCGGCTTTCGCCCACCATCCCCTTGATCTTCTCCAGCTCCTCAGGGACGAAGGACCGGAAGAGGTCGGCCGTCACCTTACGCCCATCGGAGAGCTTCCCCCTCGGCTGGTGGACCCACTGCCAGATCTGGGCGCGCGAGATCTCGGCGGTCGCCGCATCCTCCATCAGGTTGTAGATCGGGACGCACCCGGTGCCGCCCAGCCAGGCCTCGAGGTACTGGATCGCGACGTCGATGTTGTGTCGCAGCCCCCGCTCGGTGATCTCCCCCTCCGGCACCGTCAGGAGCTCCCCGCGCGTCACTTGTACGTCGTCCCGAAGCCGGTCCAGCTGGTTCGGCCCCGGCATGAGCCGGTCGAAGACCTCCTTCGCCAGGGGGACGAGCCCGGGGTGGGCGACCCACGTTCCGTCGTGGCCATCGCCCGCCTCGCGCTCCTTGTCCTCGCGGACCTTCGCGAGCGCTTCCTCGTTCGCCCTGGGGTCGTCCTTCACCGGGATCTGGGCCGCCATCCCTCCGATCGCCTGGGCGCCGCGCCGGTGGCACGTCCGGATGGTGAGGAGCGAGTACGACCGCATCATGCGGGTGGTCATCGTCACGCGGGCACGGTCAGGCAAGAGCCACTCCTCGCGGTTCCGGAACTTCTTGATGACGCTGAAGATGTAGTCCCAGCGCCCGCAGTTGAGCCCGGCCGAGTGCTCCCGCAATTCGTACAGGATCTCCTCCTCCTCGAAGGCGGCGAGGATGTTCTCGATGAGGACGGTCGCGCGGATCGTGCCCCGCGGGATCCCCAGATCGTCCTGCGCCTTCTGGAAGACATCGTTCCACAGCCGGGCCTCGAGATGGCTCTCGAGCTTCGGCAGGTAGAAGTACGGGCCCGTGCCGTTCTCGATGAGGCGACGCGCGTTGTGGAAGAAGAAGAGGCCCAAATCGAACAGCGACGCCGAGATAGGCCGGCCGTCCACCCTCACGTGCTTCTCGGGGAGGTGCCAGCCGCGGGGCCGGACCATGAGCGTGGCGGTCTCCTCGTTCAGGGCATACCGCTTCCCTTCCGGGCTCGTGAACGTGATGACCCGGTTCACAGCGTCCCGCAGGTTCGTCTGTCCCTGGACGCAGTTCGCCCAGGTGGGTGAGTTCGCGTCCTCGAAGTCGGCCATGAAGACGCTCGCGCCCGAGTTCAGGGCGTTGATGATCATCTTCCGATCGACCGGGCCCGTGATCTCCACCCGACGGTCGTGGAGGTCCTTCGGGATCTCCGCTACCGTCCAGGACGCCTTCCGAATCCTCTCCGTCTCGGCGAGGAAGTCGGGCATCCTCCCCGCGTCGATCTCCGTCTGACGCACGACCCTCTTCCGGAGCAGCTCGCGGCGGCGGCCGCCGAACTCGCGCTCGAGCCCTGCCAGGAACTCGAGCGCCTGCTGTGTGAGGATCTCCGCGAACTCGGGGGTCACCACGCCGGCGAGCTGGACGCCTTCGGCGAGGGCCTGCGATGAGCGGCCGGTCATTCTCCTCCTTGCGCGAGAGCGCGATGGCGGAAGCGCAGCCGGCTTGCGACCGACGGGAGCACGAGAACCAGCGGGAGGGCTAGAAGGAGCGACCTGGGGATGCGCATGGCGACCTCCTGTGGGTGGGCGAGCCTCGCTCGACGAACCCGTGCAGGATAGCCCGCTCAGCACGTCATCGTCAACAGCAATTACCTGTTTTTCCCGACCCGCCGGATCTCCGGGTTGCGCACGAACGGCTCGTAGCGGCGCAGGGCGAGGCCGATGCTGTCCCCCTGATCTACGAGGAGATCCACCTCGGTCACGTCCTTGCGGAAGATCGCGAGGATGGCGCCCCGCGGCGTATCCAGCGTGAGGAGCAGCTGCTCGGGCTCCCGCCGCTCCTTCAGGACCATGCCCGAGACAACCTCGGGACTTCCACGGATCGCCTCCGGGAGTAGCGGCCGGACCAGCCGCGGCGCGAGCAGCGTGCCCACGACACCGAGCACAAGCCCGAGCGCGCAAGCAAAGAGCAGCAGCCGCTTCATGGGCCGCCTATGTGGGCGGCTTCGTCTCCGTCGGCGCACCGGGCGCCGGCTCGCGCAGCGCGAGAGGCGGCGCCAGGATCTCCGCCCAGACGAGCGCCCGCTGGGCCGGCGTCAAATACTCAAGCGCCGGGAAGCCCCGGACACGCCGCCGACGCTCGACCTCTACGGGCGGAGCCACCTCGGCGAGTGGCACCATGGCAGGACCTGCCTGGGCCTCCTCCGCAGCGATGACCTCGACGCGCTCTAGAACTTCAGGAGGCGCGCCCACTTCCTCGAGGGAGGGCGTCTCCAGCGAGACAGCGACCGGCGCCTCCTCCGGCGGCGGGGCCTCGGGAACCGGCGGCTGGGGAATCTCCTCACGGGGGATGCCGAAGACCCACTCGAAAGCCTCCTCCAGCGTCTCGGGAGCGGCAGGCGCGGCTCCCGGTCGCCGCGGGGTGGGTCCGGCCGCCTCAGCGGGCGCGCGAGCGCCGGCAGGCTGGGCCCGGCGACCGACGGGGCGCCGGCGTGGCGCTGCCGCCCTCGGGCGCCCCTCGCCCGCCGGTGGCCCCTCGCGCGGTCGTTCCTGCGGCGGCCGCCTCTGGCGCCTGAGCGCCTGAAGCACCCAGAAGAACACTACGGCGAGGAAGATGATCAGGCTGCCGAGATCATCCATCTCTTGCGCTGTCTCTACGCGGTCTCGCCGGCGCCCCCGCCGCCCCCGGCGCCCCCGCCGCGCCTCGGCCGCTCCTCGCGGTCACGGCCCGCGATCGACTCGCGCATCTCCGTATCGCTCATCACGTTCCGCCAGCGCGTCCAGTCGAAGACCCCCAGCCGGCCCGCCCGGAACGCCTCCGCGATGGCGAGCGGGACCTGCGCCTCGGACTCCACGAGCCGGGCGCGCATCTCCTCGACGCGGGCGCGGTTCTCCTGTTCGGCGGCCACCGCCATGGCGCGCCGGGCCTCCGCGCGCGCCTGCGCCATGCGCTTGTCGGCCTCCGCCTGGTCGGTCTGAAGCTGGGCGCCGATGTTCCTCCCCACGTCCACGTCCGCGATATCGATGGAGAGGATCTCGATCGCCGTGCCCGCGTCGAGCCCCTTCTCGAGCACCGTCTTGGAGATCCTGTCCGGGTTCTCCAGCACCTCCTTGTGCGACTGCGCCGACCCGATCGTGCTCACGATCCCCTCCCCCACCCGGGCCAGGATCGTCTGTTCGCCCGCGCCGCCCACGAGGCGCGCGATGTTGGCGCGCACCGTGACGCGCGCCATGGCGATGAGCTGGATCCCGTCCTTGGCGACCGCCGCGACCCGAGGCGTCTCCATCACCTTCGGGTTCACGGACACCTTCACCGCCTCGAGCACGTCGCGGCCGGCGAGATCGATCGCCGTCGCCCGCTGGAACGGGAGGTCGATCCCGGCCTTGTCGGCCGCGATGAGCGCGGTGACGACGCGCTGCACATCACCGCCGGCCAGGTAATGCGCCTCCAGCCCGCCGATGTCGAGCTCAAGACCTGCCTTTGTCGCGGCGATCAGCGGCCGCACGATGGCGAACGGGTTCACCTTCCGGAGTCGCATCCCGATGAGCGTCGGGATGCTGACGTGCACTCCCGCGGCCAGCGCCTCGATCCACAGGCGGATCGGGACGAAATACAGGACGACCAGGAGCGCGATGAGAACGAGAACGACGAAAACCAGCGAGGTCCCTGCCAAGAGCTCGTTCATAGTCTCTTTCCCTCCACCAGCCGCACGATGTGCCGGTAGCCTTCGGAGCGTAGCACCTTGATCCTGGCGCCCGCTTTCACGTAGTCGCCTTCGCTGACCACGTCAACCCGCTCGCCGTCGAACAGCCCGATCCCCGCGGGCCGGAGGTCCGTGACCGCGACGCCGATCTTGCCCACGAGGTCCTGGCGCGGCTCCGCGGAGATGTAGCCCACCGCCCGCGCCTCCGCCTCCCGGAGGAAAATCCCGCCCAGACGCTTGCTCCACGGCAGGTGGCGGACGAAGTAGTACGCCGTCGCCATGAAGATCAGGAGCGTCACGCCCAACGTCCCGACCGCCCGGGTGATGTCATTCACACTCGGGAACCGCCCCAGGAGTGCCAGGAAGATGGCGGCCGCAATCGCGACGATCCCGAGGATCCCCGCGAGCCCGAAGCCGGGAATCACGAAGACCTCCAGGCCGAGGAGAACGAGGCCCGCGAGGAGGAGCAGAAGCTCTTCCAGGCCGGCGAGCCCGACGATGAGGTGCGCGCCGAAGAAGAGGGCCAGCAGGATCAAGCCCGTGATCCCGGCGACCCCGAACGACGGGGTCTGGAGCTCGATCAGGAGGCCGAGCATCCCCAGGCTCAACAGGATCGGCGCCACGAGCGGGCTCGTGAGAAAGCGCACGACCCTCTCCGCCCAGTTCTCGCCGGGCACGATCACCTCCGCGCCGGCGGCGTCGAGTGCCGCGAGGAGCGATTCGAAGTCCTCGAACTCTCCTTTCGAGTACCCGAGGCGCAGCGCCTCCTCCGACGTGAGCGTCAGGAGCTTTCCCTTCTCCTTCACGCCGGGGAGCTCCACCTCCTCGTCCACCATCGCCTCGGCAATCCTGGGATCGAGGCCCCGCGCCTCGGCGAGCGCGCGGAACTCCGAGCGCATGACGCTCACGACCTTCTCCGGCGCCTTCTCGCCCGTGAGACTCACGGGCGTCGCGGCGCCGATGCTCGCCCCGGGGCGCGTGTAGATCCCCGTCGCGGCGAGGGCGATCATGGCGCCCGCGGAGATCGCGCGGTCCACGTACGCGTAGACGGCGACGGGGGATTCCTGGACCGCGTCCACGATCTCCCAAGCGGCGTCCACCCGGCCGCCCGGCGTGTTGATGTCGAGGACGACGAACGCGGCGCCGGCCTTCCTCGCGTTTCCCAGGGCCCGCCGCACGTAGGGAGCGAGCCCCATGTCGATCGTGCCGTGGATGGGAATCCGGTAGACAATCTTGTTCCGCTCATCCCCGGCGCCGGGGGGGCCGGGGAGGCCGGGGAGGCCGGCGAGGCCGGCGAGGCCGGGGGCGCTGGAGGCCGGGGCTGCCGCAAGGCTGCCGGCCGTCCCCGCGAGCAGGAGCACGGCCGTGGCCGCCAGGGCGCGGATCGCCCGGCGAGGGGCGGGTCGAGGGGAGCGCCTCATCGATGGCAACCTACCGGGGGCCGTCGGCTCCGTCAAACGAGAATCCTGCTTGCGGCGCCCCTGCGGGCCCGATACGTTGCGCACCGAACGGACGTTCGAACCCCCGCCCGGAGACACGGCATGGGGCAAGCCGCGCCTGTCTCAACGAATCACCAGGAGAAGCTCGAGCGCCTCCTCGAGCTCTCGGCCGAGATCTTCGCAGACAAAGGCTACCACAACACCTCGATCCGCGACATCGCGAGAGCGTCCGGCGTGAGCCTGGCGGGCCTCTACTACTACTTCCGGAGCAAGGAGGAGCTTCTCTTCCGGATCCAGGAGCGGCTCCTGCGCACGGTGCTCGACGACCTGCGCCGCCGGCTCGACGACGTGCACGATCCGCGCGAGCGGCTGCGGATCTTCGTGCACAGCCACCTGCGCGTCTTCGCGCAGCGCCGGCCGGCGATGAAGGTTCTGGTGCACGAATACGACTCGCTGACGGGTGAGCACAGGGAACACATCCGCGCGCTCCGCCATGAGTACATGGAGACCTGTCTCGGGATCCTCCGGGACGTGCGCCGCTTTTGCGGTTCCGGCGATGCCGTGGTCCTGCGCGTGGCGGCGTTCGCGCTCTTCGGGATGATGAACTGGACCTACACCTGGTACCGGCCGGAGCAGGACGTCAGCGTGGAGCGCCTCGCCGAGCAGCTCTACCGGCTCTTCCTCGGCGGGTTTCTCCGGAGCGGCGACGCCGGCCGGCATCTGGATCGCTGTGCAGAACCCCTGGGCCCAGGAGATGCGCCATGGCGCTCGTAGAGTATCGAGTGGAGGAAGGGGTCGCGGTCATGGAGCTGAACGATCCCCCGGCAAACACGTACACCCACGAGATGATGCGCGAGCTGGACGACGCGGTCCTGAAGGCGCGCTTCGATCCCGAGGTGTACGTGATCGTGATCCGCGGGGCCGGCGAGAAGTTCTTCTCGGCGGGCGCGGACATCCGCATGCTCCAGAAGGCCGATCCCTATTTCAAGTACTTCTTCTGCCTGCACGCCAACGAGACGTTGAACCGGCTGGAGCACACGCCCAAGTTGGTGATCGCCGCGTTGAACGGTCACACGGTCGGCGGCGGCCTCGAGATCGCGCTCGCGTGCGACCTTCGACTCGCCAGGCAGGGCGGCGGGAAGATCGGTCTCCCGGAGGTGAACCTCGGAGTCCTTCCCGGGACGGGCGGCACCCAGCGGCTCGGACGGCTCGTGGGCAAGTCGAAGGCGATCGAACTCATGGCGACCGGCGAGACCTTCGAGTTCGAGAAGGGGCTCGAGCTGGGACTCCTGAACCGCATCTTCCCTGCGGAGACGTTCTGGAACGACGTGCTGGCATTCGCACGGCAGTTCTGCCCGCCGAACAAGGCCGCGAAGGCCGTGGGCCGCATCAAGCGCGCGGTCTGTAGCGGCCTCGAGGTCCCCTTCGGGGAAGGGCTCGCCATCGAGCGCGAGATGCAGCAGCAGCTCTTCGAGTCCGAGGACGCGAAGGAGGGCCTCGCGGCGTACGTGGAGAAGCGGAAGCCCGTCTTCAAAGGGCGCTGACGATGCCGGTCGCCACGACGGCGAGGTTCGAGACGCGGCTCTTCATCGCGAACGAGTTCGTGGACGCCGCCGACGGGTCCACGTTCCCGACGGTGAACCCCGCGACGGGCGAGCTGCTCGCGCAGGTGGCGGAGGCGAAGGCCGCGGACGTGGACCGCGCCGTCGCGGCCGCGCGGGCGGCGTTCGAGGGCGGCGACTGGCGCACGATGAGCGCGCGCGACCGGGGGCGCCTGCTGTATCGCCTGGCTGATCTCATCGAGCGCGAGATCGACGAGATCGCGCGCATCGAGACCCTGGACAACGGGAAGCCGATCTTCGAGTCGCGGCAGATCGATCTCCCGGAGGCGATCTCGATCCTGCGGTACTACGCGGGCTGGGCGGACAAATGGCAGGGCGAGGTGATCCCGGTGGCGGGGCCGTTCCTGAACTACACGTTGCGCGAGCCCACCGGCGTCGTGGCGGCGATCGTGCCGTGGAACTTCCCGATCGTCATTGCCATGTGGAAGATCGCCCCTGCGCTCGCCTGTGGGAACACCGTCATCCTGAAGCCTGCGGAGGAGACGCCGCTCTCCACGCTGCGCCTGGCGGCGCTGGCCCGCGAAGCCGGCTTCCCGCCCGGCGTCTGGAACGTCGTGCCTGGATATGGTGAGGTGACGGGCGCCGCGCTCGTGCGGCATCCCGGTGTGGACAAGATCGCGTTCACGGGCTCCACCGAGACCGGCCGGATCATCATGCGCGAGGCGGCGGCGACGCTCAAGAACGTGCAGCTCGAATTGGGCGGCAAGTCCCCGAACATCATCTTCGCCGACGCCGACCCGGAGGCGGCCGTGCGCGGGGCCGCCGTCGGCATCTTCTACGGAAAAGGCGAGGTCTGCTCGGCGGGCTCGCGCCTCCTCGTGCAACGCTCGATCCACGACGTGTTCCTGGAGAAGCTCGTCGAGCGCGCGAAGAAGACGGTGCCGGGAGACCCCCTCGACCCGAAGACCCGGCTCGGGGCGCTCGTCTCCGAGCGGCAGATGCAGAGGGTGCTCGGCTACGTCGATACCGGGAAGCGCGAGGGCGCTACGCTCCTGTGCGGCGGCGCGCGCGTGGGCGAGCGCGGCTACTACGTCTCGGCGACGGTCTTTGATCGCGTACAACCCGACATGACGATCGCCCAGGAGGAGATCTTCGGGCCCGTGCTCGCCACGCTCACCTTCGAAGACGAGGAAGAGGCGATCGCCATCGCGAACCGCACCATGTACGGGCTCGCCGCGGGCATCTGGACCCGCGACGTGAAGAAAGCCCACCGCGTCGCGCGCGCGATCCAGGCCGGCACCGTGTGGATCAATACGTTTAACCGGTACGACCCCGCCTCTCCCTTCGGCGGAACCAAGCAGAGCGGCTTTGGGCGCGACCTGGGGATGCACGCGCTCAACGAGTACACCCAGGTGAAGAGCGTCTGGGTGGATCTCTCGTGAAGGGCCCGCGCGACGCGCTCATCATCGACGCCGTGCGCACCCCAGTCGGCCGTCACGGCGGCGCGCTCGCCCGGGTCCGGCCCGACGATCTGCTCGCGCTCACGATTAGGGCGCTGGTGGAGCGGACGGGCATCCCGGTGACGGAGATCGACGATGTGGTCGCCGGGTGCTCCAACCAGGCAGGAGAGGACAACCGGAACGTGGCGCGCATGGCGTCGCTCCGCGCCGGGCTGCCGGTCGAGGTGCCGGGGTTCACCGTCAACCGGCTCTGCGGATCAGGCCTCCAGGCGGTCGTGAGCGCGGCGCACGCGATCGCGGCCGGCGAGGCGGACGTCGTGATCGCGGGCGGCGTGGAGAGCATGAGCCGGGCGCCGTACGTCATGCTCAAACCCGATCATCCCTTCGCCCGTGGGACTCCCGAGGTCGCGGACACCGTCCTCGGGTGGCGGTTCGTGAACCCGCAGATGCCACCGCCGTGGACCGTGAGCCTCGGGGAGACAGCGGAGATCGTCGCGGAGCAATACGGGATCACGCGACAGGAGCAGGACGAGTTCGCGCTGGAGAGCCAGCGGCGCGCGGCGCGCGCGACCACCGAAGGGTGCTTCCGGGACGAGATCGTGCCGGTGGAGACCGTGGACGCCCGGGGCCGGCCCGTGCGTGTAGAGCAGGATGAGCACCCGCGGCCCGACACGAGCCTCGAGCGTCTTGCCGCCCTACCGCCGGCGTTCCGCGGCGGAGGAACCGTGACTGCGGGGAACGCCTCGGGCCTGAACGACGGCGCGGCGGCCCTGCTCGTTGTCAGTCGGTCGGCGGCGGAGAGGCTCGGGCTCCGGCCTGTGGCCCGCATCGTCGCGTCGGCAGTGGCCGGGGTCGATCCTTCGTGCATGGGAATCGGACCGATCCCCGCCACGCGCCGCGTGCTGGAGCGCGCAGGGCTGCGCCTGGGCGACTTCGACCTCATCGAACTGAACGAGGCGTTCGCCTCTCAGACCCTCGCCTGCATGCGCGAGTTGGGGCTCCCCTGGGAGAAGACGAACGTGAACGGCAGCGCCATCGCCCTGGGACACCCCATCGGCTGCACGGGCGCGCGACTCATGACGACGCTTGTGCACGAGATGCGGCGCCGCGGCGGACGCTACGGGCTCTGCACCATGTGCATCGGCGTCGGCCAGGGGATCGCGACGATCGTGGAGCGCGAGGCGTGAGCTACAAGCAGCAATCCGTGCTCGTCGAGGTCTCCGAGCAGATCGGCACCCTCACGCTCAATCGGCCGGAGCGGCTCAACGCGTTCGACGGGACGATGCGCGACGACATGCCGGATGCCCTGGAGCGGCTCGCAGCGGATGCGGACGTGCGGGTCATCATCATCACCGGTGCAGGGCGTGGCTTTTGCGCCGGCGCCGATCTCGACTACCTCGGACGGCTCATCGAGGAGCGGAACCTCGACGAGGCGGCGAAACTGCTCCAAGCGGGGCGCCGCGCGATCACCGCGATCCGGCGCGCGCCGAAGCCGGTGATCGCGGCCGTGAACGGCCCGGCCGCGGGTGGCGGGGCGAACCTGGCGCTCGCGTGTGACATCCGCATCGCGAGCGATCGCGCTTCCATCGGGGAGACGTTCGGACGCGTGGGACTGCACCCCGACTGGGGCGGGACGTACTTCCTGCCGAGGCTCGTGGGGCCCGCGAAGGCGGCCGAGCTCATCTTCTCGGGCGACATGATCGACGCGCAGGAGGCGCATCGGCTGGGCATCTTCGATCGCGTCGTCCCGCAGGACCGGCTGATGGCCGAGACGCGCGGCCTCGCCCGGCAGTTGGCCGCACGGCCTCCCCGCGCCCTCGCCCTGGCCAAAGAGGCGCTGAACAAGAGCCTCGGCGCGACCCTGGAGGGGATGCTGGAGTTCGAGCTGCGCGCCCAGACCGAATGCTTCGCCAGCGAGGACGCCCGCGAGGGCGTGCGCGCATTCCTCGAAAAGCGGGAGCCGAAGTTCCGTGGCACGTAAGTCCAGCACGACGGTCGCGAAGAGAAGGGCGAAGGCCGCGCCGAAGAAGCGCGCGCAGCCCTCGAAGCCGAAACGGACGAAAGCGGCAGCGAAGGCAAGGGCGGCCAAGACGCCGCCTCCTCCGCCGGTCACGCTCGCCGTCATCGGGGCGGGAACGATGGGGCACGGCGTCGCCCAGGTGGCCGCCATGGCCGGCTGCCGCGTCCTCCTGCACGACGCCCTGGCCGCCGCGCTGCAAACGGCGCTTCGGCGCATCCGGGCGAACCTGGAACAGGGCATGAAGCTCGGGAAAGTCTCGAAGCGCGACGCGCAGGCCGCGCTCCAGAGGATCGAGCCCGTGAACGACCTCGCCGACGCCGCACGCGGCGCCGACGTCATCATCGAATGCGTGCCCGAGGACGTCGAACTCAAGCGCAACCTCTTCCGCGAGCTCGACCGGCTCACCCGGCCGGGCGCGATCCTCGCCTCGAACACCTCGTCGATCCGGATCGCCTCCCTGGCGCAGGCCGCGCAGCGCCCCGATCGCGTGCTCGGCCTGCACTTCTTCAACCCCGCGCACATCATGGCGCTCGTGGAGGTCGTCCGCGGACCGCAGACCTCGCAGTACGCGATCGAGACGGCCGTCCATCTCGTCCGCCGGCTCGGCAAGACCCCGGTGCTCGTGGACGACTCGCCCGGCTTCGCCTCGACGCGCCTCGGGGTCCTGCTGGGACTCGAAGCCATGCGGACGGTCGAGGAGGGGGTCGCCGCCCCGCAGGACATCGACACGGCGATGGAGCTCGGATACCGGCACCCGATGGGGCCGCTCAAGCTCTCCGACCTCATCGGCCTCGACGTCCGGCTCGCCATCGCCGAGTACCTGTACCGGGAACTGAGGCTTGAACATTTCCGGCCGCCCGAAATCCTCCGGCGACTCGTGCGCCAGGGCCGGCTCGGGAAGAAGACGGGTCTGGGCTTCTATCGCTGGGACGAGACGGGGAAACCCCAGCCTGCGCCGATTTAGCGCAGATCCCGCTCGACTCTTGGACAGCGGCCAGGATCGGCCGAGGCGGAGACCTGAGCCATGGCGTCATCCCAAGTTCTTCTCATCGAGCGTGACGGTCCCGTCGTTACTCTGACGGTGAACCGCCCCGAGAAATTGAACGCGATGAACGCGGAGGTGCGGCGTGCCATGTTCGATGCCCTCGCGGCGCTGCGCGACGACGCCGAGGCGCGCGTCCTCGTCCTGACGGGGGCGGGCGACAAGGCCTTCATCGCGGGCTCCGACATCGCGGAGTTCGAGGGCCGCACGGCCGTGCAGCAGTACCGTGCCATGCAGGCGGGCGATGTGTACTCCGTCTTCGACCTCTTCCCGAAGCCCGTGATCGCCATGCTCAACGGGTACTGCCTCGGCGGTGGCTGCGAGCTCGCCATGGCGTGCGACATCCGGATCGCGAGCGACCGCGCGAAACTCGGCCAGCCGGAAATCAGCCTGGGGATCATCCCCGGCGCCGGCGGGACTCAGCGCCTTCCGCGCCTCGTGGGCGAGGGGATGGCGCTCCGGCTCATCTACACGGGCGAGATGATCGACGCGGCGCAGGGGAAGGAGATCGGCCTCGTGGACGACGTGGTCCCGCACGAGGAGCTCCGTCCCCGTACCATGGAGCTGGCGCGAAGGATCGCCTCCAAGAGTCCGGCCGCGCTTCAGGCGGCGAAGGAGGCCGTGAAGGCCGCCGCCCGCATGCCGCTGGGAGAAGGCTTGAGATACGAGAAGGTCCTGTTCGGACTCCTCTTCTCGACGGAGGACAAGGAGGAGGGTGTGAAGGCCTTCCTGGAGAAACGGACGCCGCAGTTCAAGGGCCGGTAGGCCCTCCTCTGGAAAACTCGCGCCCTCCATTCTCTGCGAGGTGCGTATGAGACCCCGAACCCTTGTCGCTGCTGCCCTCTTCAGCGGGATCACGCTCCTTCCGGCCGCGGTCGCCGCCCAGGACCAGCCGAAGATGACGGAGGAAGAGAAGGCGATGATGGCCGCGTACCAAGCCGCTGCCACGCCGGGAACGGCGCACGAGAAACTGGCTTCGCTGGCCGGCCGCTACACCCTCACCGTGAAGTGGTGGCAGCAACCCGGCGCGCCGGCGCAGCTCTCGACCGCCACCTGCGAGCGCAAGATGATCATGGGCGGCCGGTATCTGGTGGAGGAGGTCCAGGGTCAGATGGGTGGACAACATGGGGACGGGGATCCTCGCCATGACCGGCAACTTCAGCGACGGGGGCAGGATGGTCATGGCGGGGGAGTACCAGGATCCCTACACCAAGAAGGTCATGAAGCTCAAAGGGATCACGACCATCCTCAGCGACACGGAGCAGCTCTACGAGATGTACTTCGTGAATGAGGATGGTAGCGAGTGGAAGACGATGGAGATCAAGTACACGAAGAGGATGGCGAACGTGAAAGCGATCCCCGAGGGCTACCAGACCGTGACGCCGCACCTCGTCGTGAACGGTGCGGCCGCCGCCATCGAGTTCTACAAGAAGGCGTTCGGGGCCGTGGAGACGGGCGCAGCGTCGGATCGCGCCAACAGGGCGGGCGCGAAGGTCTTGTATCCGCTCGAAGACGCCTTCTGGGGCGACCGCTACGGGATCGTCCAGGATCCGTTCGGTCACCGCTGGAGCCTGGCCACGCACAAGGAAGATGTGACATCGGCCGAGATCGCGGAGCGCGCGAAGAAGCTCTTCGGCGGCTAGAACCCCAGACTCAGTTCATTCGCGCCTGGAGGGCCCGCAGTGCCGTGAGCGCGGGGTCGTAGCCCCGCTCGACCTCCAGCGCCTTCCCGTACGCCTTCAGCGCATCCTCCCAGCGACCCAGGCGCTCGTAGGCGCGCCCAAGGTTCGTCCACGCGAAATGGTACGACGCGTAGCGGGCCGCCTCCGTGGCCTTGAGAAGCCATGGAACGGCGTCCGCTGGCTGACCCGTTTCGAGAAGATAGGCGCCGATGTCGTTGTACGGGTTCCCCAGCGTCGGGTCCACCTCGATCGCCTTCCTACACGCCTCGATCGCCTCGTGCAATCTGCCCTGGAAGGACAGCGTCCACCCGAGGAAGGTCCACGCCTCCGCCGTCGGGTGGAGGGCGATCGAGGCGCGATAGAGCTCCAGCGCACGGTCCAGCTCGCCGCGCATTTGAGCCCGGTAGGCCTGCTCGAAGAGGTCCCGGGCCTTTTCCCTCTCCTCGTTCATTCGGAAGGCACCGAGGCGAAAAAGCCCGGTCGCAAGCCGGGCTTTCTTTGGCGGAGGGGCGTCCGCGGAGCGCCCTGATCGCTGTTACGCCTGAGCCACCGCCTCGCCTGCGGGAACCACATCCACGATCTTGCGCCCCCGGCTCTCGCCGAAACGCACAACCCCGTCCACGAGCGCGAACAGGGTGTCGTCCCTGCCGCGCCCGACGTTCGGGCCGGGATGCACGGGAGTGCCGCGCTGCCGTACCAGGATGCTCCCGGCGCGGACCCACTGGCCGCCGAATCGCTTGACGCCAAGGCGCCGACCCGCGGAGTCGCGCCCGTTCCGGCTCGATCCAAGGCCCTTCTTGTGAGCCATGCGACGTTACTCCTTTTTCCCCTTGCGGGGGCTCGTCTTCTTCTTTGCGCCCTTCTCTTTTTCCGAGGCCGCCCCGGTCGCCTTCGCCCGTGTCTTGGGCTTCGCAGCCCCTTCCGCTTTCGCCCTCGGGGCCGCACGCCTCTTCTTCGCAGGCGCCACGGCCGCTCCAGCCTCGGCCTTCGGTGACGCCGCCTTCGCCTCAGCCGCCGGCGCAAGACCTTCCGCGCCGCGTCCGTCGCCGAGGTCAATCCGGCTCACGCGGACCTCAGTGAAGCCCTGCCGGTGGCCGCGCTTGCGCCGGTAGTTCTTGCGGCGCCGGAATTTCCAGACGATGATCTTCTTCCCGCGGCCGTGGCGAAGGACCTCCGCATCGACCCGCGCGCCCGGGAGGAGCGGCCGGCCGACGAGCACATCCTCCCCCGTCGAACCGAGGAGGACCTCGTCGAACGTGACCACCTCCCCGGCCTGGGCCGGAAGCGGCGGAAGTTTCAAGAGAGTCCCGGGCTCTGCCCGAACCTGGAACCCGGCGGCTCGGAAGATCGCGTACATGGGAGCTTCAGTGTATCCCGTGAGCCGAACCCTGTCAACGGAACCGCGCTCCCCCGCGCTCGCCCGCGCTCGCCCCGCGCTCCCCGTGCGCTGCGCGGACCGCTAGGCCACGGCGTATCGCGCTGTGAGATCCACATCCGCACGGCCGGAGAGCAGCCGGAACTCGTCCACCTTCACGAGCGGGTCGTCGCGCATCTGCACATCCACGCGGACCTCCGAGCGGAGCCGCCGGAGGAAGTCGGGCTCCTCCTCGAGGATGTGCAGCGCCACCGCGGGGTGGACGCGCACGACGAGCGGCCCTTCCGACCCTGCCGCCGCTGCGCGGCGCACGGCCCGCTCGATCCGCCGGACCACCGTCGCCGGCGTGAAGACCCGACCACCCCCGCGGCAGTAGGGACACGGCTGCGTGAGCGTGTCGTATAGGCTCGGCCGGACCCGCTGGCGGGTGATCTGCACGAGTCCCAGCTCCGTGATCTCGAAGGCCTTCGTCCGTGCACGGTCCCGACCGAGATGGGTTCGCAGCTCCTGGAGCACCCGCTCGCGATCCTCCGGATCCTCCATGTCGATGAAGTCGCAGACGATGATCCCGCCGATGTCGCGGAGCCGGAGCTCGCGCGCGATCTCACGGGCCGCCTCGAGGTTCGTCCGCAGGATCGTCTTCTCCGGTTCCTTCCGTCCCGTGTACCGGCCCGTGTTCACGTCGATGGAGACGAGCGCCTCCGTAGGCTCGATCACGATGTAGCCGCCGCCCGGGAGATCCACGTTGCGCTCGAACGCCTTCCGAATCTCCTCCTCGATCCCGTGCCTGTCGAAGAGTGGCGCGTCCTCGTCGTACAGCTGCACACGGTCGAGCAGGTCGGGGTCCACGCTCTCCAGGTACGCGCGCACCTCGTGGTACACGTCGCGGTTGTCGATGAGAAGGGAATCCACCTTCTCGCTGAACACGTCGCGGATGAGGCCGGCGGTGAGCTTCGCCTCGCGGTGCAGCCGCGTGGGCGGCTTCAGGTGGCTCGCGCGCCGGTGGATCTTCTCCCACGTCTTCGTGAGCAGGCTGAGTTCCCGCTGGAACGTCTCGCGGGTCAGCTCCTCGCCCACGGTGCGGATGATGACGCCGCCCTTCCCCGGTGGGAGGAGCTCCCGGGCGAGGCTGCGGAGCCGGACGCGCTCCGGGCGGTCCTCGATCTTCCGGGAGACGCCGATGTGCTCGCTCTCCGGCATGTAGACGAGGAAGCGCCCGGGAAGCGAGATCTGAGCGGTCACGCGCGGGCCTTTCGTGCCGATCGGCTCCTTGGTGACCTGGACCACGATCGGCTGGCCTTTCTTGGCCAGCGTCTGGATGGCCGGGTACCGGCCCCGTTCGACGAGCCTCGTCGGGCCGTTCGATTCGTCCTCGCCGTTCTCCTCGCGGACCTCGTCCGCGAGGTCGGAGACGTGGAGGAACGCCGCCTTGTCAGCCCCGATGTCTACGAACGCCGCCTGGATGCCCGGGAGGACCGCCTCCACCCGGCCCAGGTAGATGTCTCCCACCATGCGGGCGGAGTCCGGCCGGTCCAGCATGAGCTCGACCAGGGCCCCGTCCTCGAGGATCGCCACGCGGGTCTCGTGGGACGCCGCGTTGATGAGGATCTGCCGCTTCATTCCACACACGCCCGCGCCATGCCCCGTCCACAGATGCGGGCATGCTCCGGAGAAGAGTCATGTCCCCTGCGTACGCGGATGCCACGGGCCCTCCTTGGAAGAACGAAATCACAAATGCGCATCGGGGCCGGCCCAAACCGACCCCGGAATCCACGGGTTTGGTACTAAGGCTGTGAAAAATCTATGCGAGGGACTGCGCCAGAAGCAACCGCATCGGTTGCAGCTGGCGGGTGAAGGGGTTCAGGACGAGCCCAAGGATCTCCAGCGTGACGACACCCAGAAGCGCCTCGTCGCCAGGTTCACCCAGGATCACCGGGGTGTGGGCCTCGCCCAACGGGAGGATGATGTAGCACTCCGAGACGGCACGCTCGACCGTCGTCCCATCGGCCAGTGTGAAGACGGCCGACCGCTTCGCCGTCAGTCCGATCGCGTGCCACGCATCATGCGGGAGAACGGTATAGGTCGCGCCGCTGTCCACAAGAAACCGGACATCGGCCTGCCCCCCATCGGCCCCCCGGACAGTTCCCTCCACGAAGGTCACGCCCACGCTGTCGCCCCTGTTAGAACGTTCGTCCCTGCCATTCTACCCGCCGGGCTGCAAACTGTCCAAGGCCAACGCTAGCGCTCGCCCTCGATGATCTCCTCCGGCTCGCCGAGGATCTGACGGGCGATGACGAGCCGCTGGATCTCGCTCGTCCCCTCGCCGATCTCGCAGATCTTCGCGTCCCTCATCATGCGCTCGACGGGGTACTCGGTCGTGTACCCGTAGCCGCCGTGGAGCTGGACTGCCTTGATGCTGGCGCGCATGGCGAGCTCCGAGCAGTAGAGCTTCGCCATGCTCGCCTCCCTGGTGAAGGGCTTCCCCCCGTCCTTCAGCGTGGCGGCATGGTACGTGAGGTGCTTCCCCACCTCGATCCCCAACGCTATGTCCGCCAAGTCGAACCGTACGGCCTGGAAGTCGCAGATCCGCTGACCGAACTGGCGGCGCAGGCCCGTGTACTCGAGGGTCCGCTCCAGCGCGCCCTCGGCGATTCCCAGGGCGAGGGCGGCCATGCCGATGCGGCCGGAGTCGAGGGTCCTCAGAAAGTTCTTGAAGCCTTCGCCCCGCTTCCCCAGCAGGTTCTCTTTCGGGACGATCGCGTCCTCCAGGATGAGCTCCCGGGTATCGGACGCGCGCCAGCCGAGCTTGTCCTCTTTCTTCCCGGAGCGGAACCCCGGGATCGGCGTGAGCGCGTCGTCGTGGCCGACCCCGACGGCCCGGGCCCTGTCGAGATCACACGTCTCCTTCGTGAGGATGAAGGAGGAGATCTCCTTGTTCCCATCGGTCCCGCCGGTCACGGCCGTGATGACGAAGATCTCGCCCACGCCCCCGTGCGTGATGAAGATCTTGCTTCCGTTCAGGACCCAGTGGTCACGCTTCTCGACGGCGCGGGTGCGGCTCGCGCCGGCGTCGGAGCCGGCCTGCGGCTCGGTGAGGCCAAACCCACCCAGCACCTTCCCCGCCGCAAGCCGCGTGAGGTAGGTGTGCCGCTGCTCCTCCGTGCCGAAGAGATAGATCGGCGCGGCACAGAGAGAGGTGTGGGCTCCCACCGCGATCGCATGGGAGGCGTCCACCTTCGCGAGCTCCTCGATGACGACAAGGAGGGCAAGCGTGTCGAGGCCGACGCCGGCGCACTCCTCCGGAAACGGGATCCCGAAGAGGCCCATGCGCGCCATCTCGGCCACGTTCTCCCAGGGGAACTCGGCGCGGATGTCGAGATCGCGGGCCACGGGTGCCACGCGCTCCCTGGCGAACTCCTGCACGAGGTCGCGGATGGTGCGGTGTTCGTCGGTGAGGTAGCGATCGTCCACGCTGGAAACGAGCTCCATGGGACTCCTTCCGTACGAGTTGCGCAGGGACCGCGGCGGCGTCGTTCGCGGCCCGGGCCCGGGCAGCTCCCTCAGGCGCGCGCGGCGCCCTTCAACGTCCGCAGGAGCGCGGCGCCGTACCGTTCGGCGAAGACGCGTGACACGCCCGGAACTTCAAGGAGTTCCTCCAAATTCCTCGGCCGCCGTCTCGCGATCTCGACGATGACGCGATCCTCCAGGACGAAGTATGCAGGGAGCCGGTGCCTCGCCGCCAGTCGCCCGCGCAGCGCGCGCAGGGCGCGGAGCGCGGCGGCCTCCGGGACGGGGCGCCGGTGCTCATCCCGCGCGGTCCACGGGCGCGTGCGCGCGCAGGCATCGCACGCGTGACAGGAAGAGCGTGTGCGCTCGCCGAAGTAGCGAAGGAGGTAGGCGCGCCGGCAGCCCTTGTGGTAGGCGTAGCGCTCCATCCGGCGAAGCTTCGTCAGCTCGAGCTCGCGATGAGCTTGCAGACTTGTCCAGCCGATCGGGAGCCCGTCGAACTCGGGTCGCGTGTCCAGCAGCCGGCATCCCCCTTCTCTCTCCAGATCGCACCACTCGAGGGCTTGCGAGGCCCGGAGCCTGTCGAGCGCCCAGCGCCCGCGCTCCACGCCGCCCGCCCAGCGCGCGAGCCACGACTTGGGCACCACCACACCGCGCACCAGGCTCTCCCCCGCCGTCTCCACGAGCCGCTCCCATACCTGCCGGGCAGCCTCGTCGATGCCGTCCAGCGGAGGTGCGTCAAGCCGCGCCACCCCCCGCACGTAGCAGGCGCGCCGCCCACGCAGCCGATCCACGATCCCCGCGCGCTGGAGCACCCGGAGGCTCGCGTACACCTGGTGCGGTTCGCCGGGGCACGTGCGCGCCCACGAGACCACGCGCCCGGGCACGAGGCCCGAGGGATCGGCGCGCGCGCGCATCGCCGTCCACACCGCGCGAATCGTCTCCCGGGACGGGTGGGCCGCATCGATGAAGTGCTCGTGCACGAAGCGGTCACGGTACGAATGCAGAAGGATGCAGTCCGCGGGCTCGCCGTCGCGCCCCGCGCGGCCCGCTTCCTGATAGTAGGCTTCCAGCGAGCCGGGCATATGGTAGTGGATGACGCGGCGAATGTTCGCGAGATCGATCCCGAGGCCGAACGCGTTGGTCGCGACGACCATCCGGAGGTCACCGCACGCGAACGCGTCCTGCACTTCCCGCCTCCGCACCGACGGCATCCCGCCGTGGTAACCGCCCGCGGCGAGCCCGTGCGTCCTGAGAAGGGCAGCGAGCCCGACCACCGCCTTGCGGGTCGAGGCGTAGACCAGCGTCGGCGCGTCCGGCGGCGCTGCGTGGAGAAGCCGCACGAGGAGCGCGTTCTTCGCTCCGGTCCGCTCCTCCCGCATCACGTGCCAGTGCAAGTTCGGGCGGTCGAACCCCCGGATGAGGATGACGGGATCGCGTAGCCGCAGGCGCCCCACGATGTCGCGCCGCACCTCCGGCGTCGCCGTCGCCGTGAGCGCCACCATTGGAACGCCGCCCAGGCGCTCGCGCACATCGGCGAGCCGGAAGTACGAGGGCCGGAAGTCGTGGCCCCACTCACTCACGCAATGCGCTTCGTCCACGGCGAGGAGCGAGACCGTGACCGTCTGGAGCCAGGCGCTGAAGCGCGGATCGTCGAACCGTTCCGGCGCGAGGTAGAGGAGCTTGATGGCGCCCCTGCCGATCTCGGCCAGTCGGAGATCCATCTCCTGCCGTCGCAGTGTCGAGTTCACGTAGGTGGCGGGGATCCCGCGGCCGTGAAGCCCGTCCACCTGGTCCTTCTGGAGCGCGATGAGGGGAGAGACGACGAGGGTGACTCCCTGGAGGATCTGGGCCGGGATCTGATAGCAGACCGACTTCCCCCCGCCCGTCGGCATGACGACGAGCGCGTCCTGTCCCGTGAGAGCCGCCTCGACCGCCTCGCGCTGCCCTAGGCGAAAGGCACGATAGCCGTAATGGCGCCGGAGCAGGCCGAGCGCCGCGTCGAGGTCCGCCGTGCCGCGCATGCTGAGAGCATCATGCCAGCGGGCATCACCAGCGTATCAAAGCAGGTCCATCGGAACCTTGACGCCGCCCCGGTGTCGCGTTAACCTGCGTTTTGCCCCCCTGCCGAAATGCCATCCACACCCGGCCCCATCCGGTACGACAGGAAGCTCACCGTGGGGAGAATCTCTTCCAGGAAGGGGGGCGAGGGATGATG
Source organism: Gemmatimonadota bacterium (assembly GCA_016209945.1). Taxonomy (GTDB): domain Bacteria; phylum Gemmatimonadota; class Gemmatimonadetes; order Palauibacterales; family KS3-K002; genus JACQVD01. The sequence goes on along the minus strand of JACQVD010000046.1, from coordinate 15,493 downwards.
AGCGCGAGGAGGAAAAGCGGGGTCGGAAGCGGCCTGCTGAGCGCATGCCTGCTGGCCGTCGCCGCGTGCGGGGACGACGGTGATGTCACGGCGCCCCCGGAGGTGAGGTTCGGCGAGACGACGCTCGTCGTGGTCGTCAATCCAGTCGTGAACGATGCCAACGAGGTAGCGGTCCCCCAGCCTGGGACGGTGCGCTCGGGGGTGACGGTCTCCGTGGACGGGGGGCCCAGCGGCACGACCGACGCGAACGGCATCGCAGTCCTGGCTCCTGTCGCCCCTGGGACGCGGAGAATCTCGCTGAGCGCCCCCGGCCAGAGCGGGAGCGTTTCTGTGAACATTGACGACCGGGATCTCCAAGAGGCAGCGATCGCGCTCGGGTCGAGCGGCGCCGCCCTGATCACGCAGGTCGTCTACCGATTCGGCGGCGAGGTTGTGGAGGTCACGCCCTCGACGCCCATCACCCAGGTGAACGACCTCCTCGAGCGGAGCAACATCATCATCTTCTTCCGCGGGGGAACGTACACCGGCGACCTCACGTTCAGCGGGAGCAACGTCACACTCTTCGGCGAGGGTGAACGCGGCGGACGCGTGACGCTCGTGGGGAATGTGACCGTGAGCGGGAGCCGAAACCGAATCCGTGGCGCGCGGATCACCGGGAGTCTGAGCGTTCCAGGCAGCGACGCCGGCATCTCGTTCAGCCGGGTCGAGGGCGCCGTGGTCGTCGACGGCAGCTCGGCCGTGCTGCTCAACAACGGGCTCTGCGGCGTGACGACGATCGCGGGCAGCAACCTTACGGCCGTCGGGAACTCGGGGATCGCGCCACTCGCGAGACCTGCCGACTGCCCGAGCTAACGGGGAGGCGCGTGTGTTAGGTTCAGCGCCGAAGCCATCGAGCGCCGGGCAGGTGGCGAGCCCACGCGTCGATCTTCTCGCGTAGCGTCTGGCCGCGATATGCGGGGAGAAGAAGGGCAAGGAGGACGAGCCCCAGGCCCGGCGCGAAGAGCCACGGTGCGCCCACCCGTTCGCCGCCGAGCGCCGCCGCCGCGCCCGCTACCCCAAGGCCGAGTTTCCAGGCGAGGTACCGCCTCACCTTCAAGACCTCTTCCTTTTGAGGAACTTCTCCACGCCCTGCCGGAAGTCCTCCGTCTGGCGCGCAAGCGCGTTCATCTCGGCGCCGGCACGGATCGCGGCCTCGAAGGACGCCGCATCGGTCTCGTAGAGGAGCCGCTTGGTGAGCGCTAGCGCCGTCGCACTCCGCTCGGCCAACTCCGTCGCGTAGGCCTCGACCTGCTCCTCGAACTCCGCCGCCGGGAACACATGATGCACGAGCCCCAGCCGGTGCGCCTCGTGGGCGTCCAAGCTCCGGCCCGTCAGAGCCAGCTCGATCGCGCGCTTCTCGCCCACGGCGCGTCGCAGGATCGCCATCACCATCGCGGGTACGAACCCGACCTTGACTTCGGGATACCCGAAGGTCGCGTCGTCCGACGCGAGGATGATGTCGCAAGCGGTGGCGAGCCCGCAGCCACCCGCCAGCGCGTTGCCGTGCACGCCGGCGATGAGCGGCATGCGCACGCGGCGCATGAGGAGAACGAGATCACCCAGCGCGTCCGCGTCCGCCAGGTGCTCCTCGATCTGCGCCTCCTTCATCTCGGCGAGCGCGGTGAGGTCGAGGCCGGCGCAGAAATCCCTGCCGGCACCGCGCAGGAGGCCCACGCGCACCCGGTCGTCGGCGTCCGCCCAGGCGAGGGCGTCGGTGAGCTCATCCACCATGAGCGGGTCGATCGCGTTCCGCTTCTCCGGCCGGTTGAGCGTGATCTGGCAGATCCCCGTGGCCTCGTCCACGCGGACGGTGAGGCGCTGATATGTGCTGCTCACGTGGCCCTCACTGAGAAAGGCCGAGTTTGCGTGCGACGTCGTCGGGCACGTCGATCTCCATGCGCAGCAGCGCCGCGCCGTACGTCTTCCCCTGGGCGTCGGTCTTGAGCGACACGGTGCCGCCTCCACCCAGCCCGTTGTGCAGCAGGAAATTCAGCGCGTACAGGTTCGGCAGCTCGAAGCGTTCCACCGGCCCGAGGCAGATCCCTCGGAAATGCTCCTTCACGCGCTCCGCCGTCACCTCGCGCTCGAGGATCGGATAGATCTCCGGCCGCAGGGCGATAAGGCCGACGTTGGCGGTATCGCCTTTGTCGCCCGAGCGGGCATGGGCGAGATGCAGGAGCTTCATGCGCATGGCGTCCCCTGTGTCCTCAGGCGGTCGCGACCTCGACGCGCACGTGCGGCTCCACCTCGGACTTCAGGATCAGCGCGGGCCAGTACGCGACGATCTCCTCGACCTTCGGCCGACCGCCGGCAAAGCCTGTGGCCGTGGGCGGCCCGGCGAGGATCAAGGGCGCGATCTCTCTCGTGAAGCGCTCGACCGCTGGCTGATCGGTGGCCGAGCGCACGCCGATCCGAAGTTCCACCTCCGGGAGGTCGGGCGACGCCTCGCCGGCCAGCGGGCCGTGGCACGCGCCCGCACCTATGATCTCCGTGCGGATCTCGTCGAATCGCAGGCCCAGCCTCTCCAACCGCCCGCGGATCGTACGGTCCGCGGCGGACGCCTTGGCATACGCGTCGGGCCAAGAGTAGACGAGCGTCCCCACCGCCTTGTAGCCCGCACCGTAGGCGATCGAGACCTTCAGGTGCTGCGTCGCCGGCCGGCCGCGAATACCAGACACGCGCACGCGGTCGCGGCCGATCTCGTCCAGCCGGATCGTCGTGAAGTCCGCGATCCCGTCGGGGGTGATGTACTCCCGCGGGTCGCCCATCTCATAGACGAGTTGTTCCGTCACCGTCGCGCGCGTCACGCGACCGCCCGTCCCCGCGTGCTTCGTGACGACGAAGCTGCCATCGGGGTACGCCTCGATGATCGGATAGCCGATATTCACGAAGTCGATCGTTTGCCAGTCCACGCCGGTGTTGCCGCCCGAGGCCTGTGCCCCGCACTCGTTGATGTGCCCCGCGACGATCCCGGCCGCGATCCTGTCCCAGTCATCGCCGCGCCACTCGAACTCGTGGATCATGGGCGCGTAGGTGATCGCCGTGTCCGTCGTGCGGCCAGCGAGGACGACGTGGGCGCCCTGCTTCAACGCCTCGACCAGAGGCCGCGCGCCCAGGTAGGCGTTCGCGGCCTGCACGCGGTCGCGCACGCGCTCGAGTGGCTCGCCGGTCTCGAGGTTCTCCAGGCGATGGCCGCGAGCGAGGAGATCGTCGAGCCGGTCCATGAGATCGTCGCCGAGGACGACGCCGATCCGCGCGCGCCCTGCGAGCCCGCACGAGCGCGCGACCTCCACCACAGCGTCCCTGCACGCCGTGGGATTCACGCCCCCCGCGTTCGTGCACACGGCGATCCCGCGCTCAGCGCATGTGCGGAGAATCCGCTGCATGAGGGGCACGAAGTCCCGGGCGTAGCCCATCTTCGGATCGCGGGCCTTCTGCTTCTGGAGGATCGACATGGTGATCTCGGCCAGGTAGTCGAGCATGAGGTAGTCAATCGGCCCGCCCTCGACCTGGCGGACGGGGGCCTCAAGCCAGTCGCCCCAGAAGCCCTGGCCGGACGCGATGCGGATGAAACGCTTCACGCTCAGTCACAACGCGCTGCGGGCGCGCGCGAGTCTCAGGCGGCTGGACGGCGCGAGCCTACGGCGCCCGCACGTAGATCCGCAGCGTGTCGTACGCCACCCGCTCCATCGGCACGTGATCGCCGTAGGCGAGGACCGCGATGAGCCGATGCTCGCCGGGCGTGAGGCCCTTCACGGTGAACTCGCTCGCGCCCGTGCCTAGATGGATGATCCCCTCCACATCCTTCGGGATCGCCGCCGTGTCCGGTGTCACGTCCTTGTCCACGAAGATGTGATGGTGGCCTCGCCCTTCGATCCGCTCGCCCGTGGCCGGCTCCACGATGACGCCTTCGGCGGCGAGCACGACGCGCACGCTATCGGGCCCGACCGTGTCGCCATCCACAGGCAACAGGATCGTGGCCCGGCCGAGCATCGCGGGCGCCTCCTCCGCAGGCTTCTCCGCCGGCCGCTCCCGGCGGCAGGCCGACAGCACGAAGAGGCCTGTCACGGCGACGTATTGAAAGCGGGATATCTGCATCATCCACGCCCTCCCATTTCGAATTCACAGGCTACCGAATTGTCCGAGAAAGACTAACGAAGATCGCGCGCACGGGAAAGCCGAATGTGGACCCCCAGAGCGTCACACGGCGAGGACCTTGGAGATGTATGCGCCGTCGTCATCCTGCCGAAGGAGAGGGTAGTCCCGCTCCGGTTTCGGAGCACGTACACCTCGGTATGGGCAAAGTCCTCCGAATCGTGGTGCGTCTGCCAAAATCCCTTCAGGTGTTCCAAGAACCGCCTCTCGCTTCCGGCGAGCCGTGAAGGCCGCACCGTGAGCTCGTCCTGCCCGAAATCGCGGGGCCTGGAGTTCGGCGACCGAGCGCTCGAGCGCGGCCTTCTCGCCTTCGGCCATGCCGACGAAGGCCTCCCACACCCGCCGCGGCAACTGCTCGGTCAGGAACGCCTCCACTTCGTCGCGTTTGAGGTGGAGAAGCCGGTAGATGCCGAAGTCGAGGTCGGCGAGGTCGAGCTGGAAGAGCTCGCGGAAGAGGTCCTGGAGTCTTTGCAGCGGCGTCATGGAGTCACCCACCTGGACGATTTACTCATTGGCGTGAGCAAAATTGCTCAATCCACTGACCAAAATGCTGGCCGCCCCAGGCGCCTGGAGTTCACGCTGGACCATTAGGCACGGGTCCACCGCGCTCGGCCCGGGTCCCAGCGCCCGACCCTTTCTCCCTGGAGCACGGAGTCGACGAAGCGGGCCGCCACCGCGTGACCTTCGTCCAGAGCGGGCGGTATATCGAGGTCCTTGGCGAGACCGCCGTAGGGACGCGCCCATTCCTTCGGCGGCGGAGGCAGACGATCGGGCAGCGGGTGCGACGAACGTTCCTCGAAAGTCGCCTCGAGCGCCTCACGAACGTCGGCGCTGCCCACGGGACAGGAAAGCGCGATCAGCAGAATACCCACCAGATCCTTGACCCGCGTGCTCGAGCGGTCCCCCCCATACGTCCGCGTATATGCGTGCACCTTCTCGGCGACGTGACGCGCCAGAGGGATCACCGGAACTTCCACAGGGCCGAGGCCAGCAAATTCGAGGAGATCGAACCCGTGTAGCTTGTCCGCCGGGGGCAGCGGGCCAGGCGAGAATCCCACGTCAATAACCACGTCCTCGAAGAGTCGACCCGCCAGCTCGGCCCGCACTCGATAGCGCACGGCGGCTCCCTCCGGGAGCTCATCCAGATCTCTGGCCCGCTCGGATCGGAAGACGAAGAAATCGCCGAGGTCGAGGGCCGTAGCGGCCAGCAGGTCCGCGGTCGCCTTCTCCTCCCCGTCGGAGCGCCCGAGATCCATGTCTTTCGTCGCGCGGGCCCGCGCCGCCAGCCGCAGATCGAGAGCGAGGGCTCCCTTCAGAATCCACCTGCCGGGAGCGGCATAAACGAGCCTGGCCAGGAGACGGTCGAACACGACCTGCTTCCTCAGCCGCAAGAGCGACGTCCCCGTGCTCTCGGCGCGCTGTCGCAGCCGTTGCTCTAGAGCGGACCGAAATGCTGCTGCGGAGCGGAACCTCAAGACCGGCCCGCCCCGTCCAGCACCTGACGGATGATGCGCTCCACGGAGGCTCCGCGTCGCCGGGCGGCGCGCTCGAGCTGCCCGCGCGTGACCATCCCTCGGGCCAGCGCCTGCCGCGCGGCTGCAAGAACGTGCTCCGGGGATGCGCCCACGGCCGCGGCATCCGCGATGGATCTAGCCGGGGAAGTGATACGAACACCGTCGACCACCATCATCTCGTCCCCCGCTGGAGGGATCGTCGTGGTATGAAGGCGGACCCCCGGCACTTGGGACCGGCCCCGCCGCGTACGGGGTAGCGTCACGTGGACCTCGTCGGGCAGCACGTCAGAGAGCCCGAGAAGCTCGAGGGCACTCTCGTGCGACACGACAGCCGTGTCCTTCCCTACGGCGAGCCACGCACAGATGACTTCTTCCCGCGGAGACGACGGGTACTCCTTCAGACGGTAAAGACCGCGACGGACCCGAACAAAACGGGCGGTGGCAACGTGATGGGAAAGAACTGCCCAGCTAAACCCGCAGTCGCGCGCCTGTCTTGAGGTGAAGTAGCCGCCCTGCTCAGATGCTGTCTCGAACAGGCAAGTGTGGTCCGGTCCCCGTGCATGCGTGTCATTCATACCTCAAATAATACTTGAGGTTCCTGTGACACGCAAGGTCCGGGTTCGTCTACAGCCCCGTGTGGGGGACGGGGCAGGCCGCACACCCAGCGCTGGTGCCGCAATCGTGGGCATCGCGCATATCGCCGCCCCCTCTCACGCATACCGCCCAACCGCGCTACCACACGGACGCCGCCACGGCCTACCGTCCTCGAAGGCGACGCAAATGCGGGGGTGCCCGCAGACCATGTGTACGACTTCTTCCATGAGACTGACTCGCTGGCGGTGCTCGTGGTGCCTGGGATTCAGGAGTCCTCCTGACGAAGTCGTTCGCCTCGTGCAAGAAATCTGCATTCGTGTACGGCGGAGCTAGGTCCGCACCTTAACCCTGCAACACGAACGGGCCGATGTGCGAGCCCGGATTGTTCAGGCAGGCCTTCAGCGCCAGGATGAGCGCGGGCCGCGTGTCTTCCGGCAGCAAGATGGCGTCCACGAAGCCGCGGGCGGCGGCGTAGCGGGCGTCGAGCTGCCGCTCGTAGTCCTGGCGGGTCTTCTCCACCGCGATCCGGAGCGCCTCGTCCATCCCGCCCTTCTGCTTCGCCTCCTCGAGGTCCGGCCCGAAGAGCGCCTCGACCGCCGACTCGCCCTCCATCACCCCCATGCGCCCCGTCGGCCACGAGAAGAGGAAGTCAGGCTCGAACCCCTGCCCGGCCATGGCATAGTAGCCGGCCCCGCTCGCGTGGTTCACCGTGAGGACCATCTTCGGGACCGTCGCGCACGCCATCGCCTCGACCATGCGGGCGCCCGCGCGGATGATCCCCGAGTGCTCCGCCTCCGTGCCGACCATGAAGCCGGAGACGTCCTGTACGAAGAGGAGCGGGCGGCGGTGCCGGTCGCACGTCTCGATGAAGTAGGCGCACTTCTCGGCGCTGTCGGTGTACAGAATGCCGCCGAACTTCGGCGGGCCGCCCCGCGATTCCTTGAACATCCCCCGGTCGTTGGCGAGGACGCCTACGGGGATCCCGCCCAGGTAGGCGTCCCCGCAGATCATCTCCGGCGCGTGGCCCGGCTGGAACTCGTCGAGTGCGCCGCTGTCGAGGATCGTCGCCAGGAGCTCGCGCATGGGGTACGCGGCGCGGTGGTCGTCGGGGACGAGATCGTACGCATCGGCCGGCCGGCGGCCCGGCGGCTGCTCCTCGCGGAGGGGGAGCGCCGACGTCGTGCGCGGGAGATCGGCGATCATCTCCCGAATGCGCGTGATGCACTCCTCATCGTTTTTCGCCTTGCGATGGGCGACGCCGGAGATCTCGACGTGCGTGGCGGCGCCACCGAGCACCTGGGCGTCCACCTCCTGGCCGATCGCACCCTTCACGAGGTTCGGGCCGCCGAGCCCCATGAACGACGTCCCCTCCACCATGAGCATCACGTCGGAGAGCGCGGGGAGGTACGCGCCGCCCGCGATGCACGGCCCCATGACCGCCGCGACCTGCGGGATCTTGAGATAGCGGCGCATGAGCGAGTTGTAGTAGAAGATGCGGCTCGCGCCGTACTGGCCGGGAAAGACGCCGCCCTGGTAGGGAAGATTCACGCCCGCCGAGTCCACGAGATACACGATCGGGACGCGGCAGCGCATGGCGATCTCCTGCGCGCGCAGCATCTTCCCGATCGTCTCGGGCCACCAGGCGCCCGCCTTCACCGTCGCGTCATTCGCCACGACCACGATCTCGCGGCCCTGGCACATGCCGACGCCGGTCACGACACCGGCCGCCGGCGCCTGGCCGTCGTACTTGTCGTGCGCGACCAGGAGACCCACCTCGAGGAAGTAGCTGTCAGAGTCGAGGAGGAGCTTGACGCGTTCGCGGGCGGTGAGCTTTCCAGCCTTGTGCTGCCGCGCGATCTTCTCGGGGCCGCCGCCCTCGCGCAGGCGCGCCTCCAGCGCGCGCATCTCGTCCGCGATGCGACGCATGCGCGTGCTGGTCCGCATGGCCTGGGCCGTCTTCCCGCTCACGAGCGCTTGCGGCCTCCCCGTCTGCCGCCCGCTGGCTTGCGCTTTGCGCCCACGGGCGGCACTGCGGCGTCCGGGGCCTCCGCGGCCTCCGCGGCCTCCTCGCGGGCGCGGCCCTTCGCGAACCACTCCTGGATGTAGGCGACGGCGTTCGAGGTCGGCGTACCGGGTCCGAAGAGCCGGCCCACGCCCATCTTCTGCAACTCCTCCATGTCCTCCTTCGGGATGATCCCGCCGCCCGTCACCAGGATCTCGCCGCGGCCGCGCTCCCGGAGAAGCTGCAGAACTCGGGGGAAGAGCGTCATGTGGGCGCCGGAAAGGATCGACAGCGCCACCACGTCCACGTCCTCCTGGATCGCGGCGCTCGCGATCATCTCAGGGGTCTGGTGGAGGCCCGTGTAGACGACCTCCATCCCAGCGTCGCGGAAGGCGCTGGCGATGACCTTGGCACCCCGGTCGTGCCCGTCGAGCCCGGGCTTGGCGACGAGGACGCGGATCTTGCGTTCCGTCATGAGCTCTCCGGCCTTCAGGTCGAAAGAAGAATACGGCTCCGGCGCCCCCCGATCAATTGAGAGGGCCTGGGAGTTGCAGCGCCCGCAGCCTGGCGGGGCGGTCGCTGAACCATTTGGCCGGCTGGAACGTTCCATGCGGGTGCGGGAGCGCGGCAGTATCTTGGTTCGGCGTGCGGTTGGCGGAACAGACACTCGAAAGGCGGGTCAGCAGCCATGGCGACGGTCGAACAGGTTGGGCGCAGGGTGAGCGCGGCCGAGGCCCGGGAAGTGGCGGAGGCGGCGCGTGAAAAAGAGTGGGCCGCGGCGAGTTTCGTGCGCGACCTCTTCCTCGGGAAGTTCCGGGTGGACCTCATCCACCCCTACCCGCAAACCGACCCCGAGGAGGATGCGCGCGCGCGGCCTTTTCTCGCGGCCCTGGAGAAGTTCCTGCGCGAGAAGGTGGACGCGGATCGCATCGATCGCGAGGGCGAGATCCCACCGGAGGTCATCGCGGGGCTCAAGGAGCTGGGTGCGTTCGGGATCAAGATCCCCCGCGAGTACGGCGGTCTCGGCCTCTCCCAGATCTCCTACATGCGCGCCATGGAGCTCGTAGCGAGCGTCTGCGGCTCGCTCACGGCGCTCCTCTCGGCGCACCAATCGATCGGGGTTCCGCAGCCGCTCAAGCTGTTCGGCACGGAGGAGCAGAAGAAGACGTACTTCCCGCGTCTCGCCCGCGGCGCCGTCTCCGCGTTCGCGCTGACCGAGCCCGGCGTCGGCTCCGATCCCGCGGCGATGGAGACCACGGCGGTGCCCAGCGAGGACGGGACGGCGTGGATCCTGAACGGCGAGAAGCTCTGGTGCACGAACGGCCCCGTCGCGGACCTGGTCGTCGTCATGGCGCGGACGCCGTCCAAGATCGTGGACGGCAAAGAGAAGCGGCAGATCACGGCCTTCCTCGTGGACACGAGCTGGCCGGGAGTCGAGGTCGGCCACCGCTGCGACTTCATGGGTCTGAAGGCCATGTACAACGGGGCCCTCCGCTTCCACAACGTCCGCGTCCCCAGGGAGAACGTGCTGTGGGGAGAAGGGAAAGGCCTCAAGCTGGCGCTCGTCACGTTGAACACGGGGCGCCTGACTCTTCCGATCACGACCGTCGCCGCCGGAAAGAACTGCCTGCGGATCTCGCGCGAGTGGGCCGCCGAGCGGGTGCAGTGGGGCCGCCCCATCGGGAAGCACGACGCGATCGCGCAGAAGATCGGCGCCATGGCCGCCAGCACCTTCGCAGCCGAGGCGGTCGCGGAGCTGTGCGGCTTCCTCTCCGAGCGCGGCTACGACATCCGGCTGGAGGCCGCGATCGCGAAGCTCTACAACTCCGAGACGGGATGGCGGATCATCGACGACACGGTGCAGATCCGAGGCGGCCGGGGCTACGAGACCGCGGACTCGCTGCGCGCCCGGGGCGAGAAGCCCGTCCCGGTCGAGCGGATCATGCGCGATTTCCGCATCAACCTGATCTTCGAGGGGTCGAGCGAGATCATGCACCTCTTCATCGCGCGCGAGGCCCTCGATAGACACCTTCAGATCGCCGGCGACCTCATCGTCCCCGGCACATCGGGAAGCGAGAAACTGCGTGCGTTCGTCCGGGCGGCGCTCTTCTACGCGTGGTGGTATCCCTCGCGCTGGCTCGGTTGGAGCCGGTGGCCGCGCTACCGCGAGTTCGGAACCCTCGCCGGCCACCTCCGCTTCGTAGAGCGCAGCGCCCGGCGTCTTGCCCGCGGCGTCTTTCACTGCATGGTCCGGCACGGGCCGAAGCTCGAGCACAGGCAGGCGCTCCTCTTCCGCCTGGTGGACGTGGGAGCGGAGCTCTTCGCCATGGCCGCTGTGTGCGCCCGCGCCCAGATGCTGCTCCGATCCGACGGGGCCGCGGGCGAGCGCGCCGTGCGGATCGCGGACCTCTTCTGTCAGCACGCGCGGCGGCGCGTGAGGCTGAAATTCAAAGGGTTGTGGAGCAACGACGACGTGCCGACGTACGGCCTCGCCCAGGAGGTGCTCAGAGGCGAGCACCTATGGCTCGAACAGGGTGTGGTCAACCGGAACTGACGGACTCGCGGAGGGACCATGAAACCCCGTCTCCCATCCCGGTCAGCCGCCAGCGGCGGCTCCGCGCGCCAGTCCCGCCGACGTGGCCTCGCTGGACGCCGTCCTCCCGGCGATCTACGACGTGATCTCCGGGCCGGCGGGACAGGGGCGCGACTGGGATCGCTTCCGCTCCCTCTTCCGTCCGGACGCGCGAATGATCCCCGTGGGCGCTCCTCAAGGTGAGACGAGACCCCGGGCGTTGTTCGTCTCCGTCGAGGACTACATCCAGCGAGTCGATGGGCTCTTCAAGGAGCGCGGGTTCTTCGAGCGCGAGATCGGGCGCGCGACGAGGTTGTAGAGCCCGCAGCCGATTGCCACGAAGAGGTACCCGAGGACGGCATAGAGGACCGGACAGGGGAGAGACGGCCGCGGCCGGACGCCGCGCCGTTCGAGAATGCTTCCCTAGAACGACACCGGCTCGTGGAACTCGGCGTACACGTTCACGAGCGCCTCACGCAGCTCGCCGAGCGTCGCATACGCGCGCACCGCGTCGAGCATCGGCTCCATGACGTTCTCGCCCTGGCGGGCCGCGTCGCCGAGCCGAGCGAGCGTCGCGGCGACCCGCTTCGAGTCGCGCCGCTTCCTGAGCGCCGCCAGCCGCCGCCGCTGCCCGATCTCGCACTCGGGCCCGATCTTCAGGACCTCGATCTCCGATTCCTCGTTCCCCTCGGTGAACGCGTTCACGCCCACGATGAGGCGCGCGCCCCGCTCCACTTCCTCCTGGAAGCGCTGGGCCGACGCGGCGATCTGCCGCTGGAAGTAGCCCGTCTCGATCCCGCGGACGACGCCGCCGATCCGATCGATCTCCTCGAAGATGTCCTCCGCCGCCTCCTCCATCGCATTCGTGAGGTGCTCCACGAAGTAGGAGCCGGCCAGGGGGTCGGCGGTGTTCGCGACGCCCGTCTCGTAGGCGAGGATCTGCTGGGTCCGGAGCGCGATGCGGACCGCCTCCTCCGTCGGCAGCGCGAGCGTCTCGTCCATCGAGTTCGTGTGCAGTGATTGGGTCCCGCCGAGCACCGCGGCGAGGGCCTGGTAGGCGACGCGGACGATGTTGTTCTCCGGCTGCTGCGCCACGAGGCTCACGCCCGCGGTCTGGGCGTGCGTGCGCAGCCGCCATGACTCCTCCCGCTTCGCCCCGTAGCGCTCGTTCATGTGCCGGGCCCAGATGCGCCGGGCGGCGCGGAACTTGGCGACCTCCTCGAAGAAGTCGTTGTGCACGTCGAAGAAGAAGGAGAGGCGGGGCGCAAAGTCGTCCACGTCGAGCCCGCGCTCGATCCCCTTCTCCACGTAGGTGAACCCGTTCTTGAGCGTGTAGGCCAGCTCCTGGACCGCCGTGGCGCCCGCCTCGCGGATGTGGTACCCGCTGATGGAGATCGTGTTGAACTTCGGCGCGCGCTTCGACGACCACTCGAAGATGTCGGTGATGATCTTGAGCGCAGGTTCCGGTGGGAAGATCCAGGCGTGCTGCGCCATGTACTCCTTCAGGATGTCGTTCTGGATCGTCCCGCGGACGCGCTCGAACGGGACGCCCTGTTTTTCGGCCGTCGCCAGGAGGAAGCAGTAGAGCATGATGGCGGGGCCGTTGATCGTCATGGAGACCGAGACCTTGTCCAGCGGGATCCCGTCGAAGAGGCTCTCCATGTCCTCCAGCGAGGAGATCGCGACCCCGCACCTCCCGACCTCGCCTTCGGCACGCGGCTGGTCCGAGTCGTAGCCCATCAGGGTTGGGAAGTCGAAGGCGACGGAGAGGCCGGTCTGGCCGTGCTCCAGCAGGTACTGGAACCGCCGATTCGACTCCGCGGCCGTCCCGAAGCCCGCGAACTGGCGCATCGTCCACAGCTTCGTCCGGTACATCGTGCGGTACGGCCCGCGGGCAAACGGGTACTCCCCGGGCAAGCCGAGATCGTGCTCGTAATCGAGCCCTTCGATGTCGAGCGGCGTGTAGAGCGGCTTGACGGGGCGCCCCGAGATCGTGGTGAAGAGGATGTCGTCACGCTTCTCGGCCGCCCCGAACTTGCGCTCCCATTCCCGGAGCCGTCGCCGCAGCTCGGCCACCTCGCGTTCCTTCTGCTGGAGCTCTCTGATCAGGTCTCTCGCGCTCATGTCGGCTTAGCTCATCGGAGTCGGGCCAGGATGAGGTCCGCCACCTCGTAGGGTGTCGTCTCGCCGCGTGAAAGGGCGGCCAGCCGCTCTGCCAGTATGGCGTCGCCGCCCAGCCGGTTCCAGACTCGCTCGTGGAGGCGTCGCTGCACAACCGCGCGGACGTGCTCCGCGAGCCTCTCGCGGCGGCGGGCCTCCAAGAGCCCCGTCTCCGCGAGCCACGCCCGATGACGATCCATCGCATCCAGGAGGTCAGTGACGGCCTCACCGCTGCGTGCGACCGTCTTCAGCACCGGGGGGCGCCACGCCGCCGAAGGCTCAACCCCGCTGCGACCGGCGCGCTCCTCCGGGCCCGCGCTCGACCCCACGCTCCCTCCGACGCTGCCGCCCGCGCCTCCCGACGGGCGGCCCGCTTTCCCTCGCTCGCCGATGGCACTCAGGTCCACGCCGTGATGCGCGGGGATCCCCCGCAGCGCGGCGCCCGCCCGCAGGTGAAGCACGACCTCGATCTCCCTGGCCAGGCGATCGGCGTCCGGGCGGTCCGCCTTGTTGACCGCGTACAGGTCTGCGATCTCCATGAGGCCCGCCTTCATCGCCTGGATCGAGTCGCCCGACTCGGGCACGAGAACGACGACCGTCGTGTCCGCTGCGCGCACGACCTCCAGCTCGGTCTGCCCGACGCCCACGGTCTCCACGATCACGCGCTCGAATCCGAAGGCGTCGAGGAGGTCGGCGGCCTCCCGCGTCGCCATGGCGAGCCCGCCCAGAGACCCGCGGCTCGCCATCGACCGGATGAAGACGCCGGAATCCGTGGACACCTCGTTCATGCGGATCCGGTCGCCGAGGAGCGCGCCTCCGGTGAACGGCGAGGTGGGATCCACGGCCACGATCCCCACCCGCTCACCGCGCTCGCGAAGACAGCGCACGAGTTGGAGGATGAGGGTGGACTTCCCCGCGCCCGGAGGGCCCGTGATGCCGATCCTGTGCGCGCGCCCCACCCGGGGGTGCACGGCTCGCAGGAGATCCTCGAACCCGGGTCGCCCCGTCTCGACCCAGGTGATCGCGCGTGCGAGGGCGCCCGCATCGCCCGCGTCGAACGCGGCGACGAGGTCACGGATCTTCACCGGGAGCTCGGTGCTCGCCACAGCGCCAAAACTGCCGCCGGCACGAGAGGCGGTCAAGGAAGCTGTTCCTCGCGCAGCAGCGTCTCGAGATCGAGACCCCGCACGAGCCGGCCCGGGGCCTCCGGCACGACCGCGCCGCCCGAGATGACCAGCTTGAAGCCGTCCTCGATGCTCATGCGCAGCGGCCGCACCTGATCGTTCGGGAGAAAGAGGATGTAGCCGGTCGTGGGGTTCGGCACCGTAGGGAGGAAGACGCTCACGCACTCCGCGCCCACGGTGTCGCACACCTCGCGCGCCCCCCGCTCCGTCAGGAACCCCAGAGCCCAGCAACCCGGCCTCGGATACTCGATCAACACGCAACTCTTCAGCAGCTTCCGATCCTTGGTGAGCACCGTCTGGACGATCTGGCTCGCGGCGCTGTACAGCGTCCGTGTTAAGGGGAGGCGCGCCAGGAGGCTGTTCCACCACCCGATGATCTGACGGCCCACGGCCTTCTGGGCGAGCCAGCCGACCGCCATCACCACCAGGAGAAGCGCGACGAGCCCGAGGCCTGGAATCCGCACTCCCCACACGGTCCCCAGATACGGGACGAAGTATCGTCCGAGAACCGAGTCCAGCCTCTCGAAGATCCAGAGAAGAACGAAGACCGTCACCCACAGCGGCGCGATCACGATCACGCCGATCACGAGCGAGCGCCGAACCCTCGACCACACCTTTCCCTTCGACATCGCGTCACCTCACCTCATCCGAAGAACACGACCGTTTTGCGCCCCACTCACAGGGGACACCGCGGGCTGCGGGCCCTCATACAAGGTCCGTGACGATGCGCTCCTGCGCTCGAAAGAAGCCGCTCCTCTCGTGCCCGCGTCCCTCAGGATGGTCGTACCCGAGAACGTGGAGCGTCCCGTGCACGACCAGCCTGAGCAGCTCTTGCCGCAGGGCCACGCCGAACCGGCGGGCCGAGTCGTGGGCGACATCGGGGCAGATGTACATGTCGCCCGCACGGCCGCCACCCGGCATCCTGAGCGTGAACGCGATCACATCGGTCGCGCCGCGCCGGCCGAGGAACCGCCGGTTGAGCGCCGCGATCTCCCGGCGGCTGACGAACGTGACGGACACGGGGAAGGGTCGGGCCCGACGGGCGCGGAAGGCGGCGTGGACGGCGCGCCGAACCTCCCTCCGGGTGAGCCGCCCGCGGCATAGGGAAACGCGGTTGGCGGAAACGGTCACGCCGCGTGCAGCGCCAGCGCGCCGGGCCTGCCGGTCGCTCCGGCCGGCCGCTTTCGTATTGCGCTTATGCCCCCTCCTGGCGCGGCGGCTCCTCCCGCCGCTCCTCCCGCCGCTCCCCCGGCTCCATCGGCTCGCCCGGCTC
>JACQVD010000045.1 GCA_016209945.1 Gemmatimonadota bacterium | reverse complement strand
GCGTATCGGAGTCGCAGGCCCACGAGGCCGTTCGGGAAGCGCGCCCTGATCTCTCGGTAAAAGCGATCGTCCCACGCGGCCATTTCGATCATCAGCGGCTCAAAGCCCAGGCCCGCTAGGGAGGCGACATCATCCTCTTGTGTGACCAGCGGGATGGCCGCTCGAGCGCGGAGCCCGAACTTTACGATGGCGGACGCGGGGAGGATCGTGACCGTCTCGGTGGCGCGGGCGGCTTCCACGAGGACCGTCGCGAGCCTCCTCGACATGAGCGACGGCGGTGGCGCGTCGAAGAGCATCGGGATCGGCAGCGAGAACGTCTGCGGAAGCTCGCCGTTCAGGAGACCGGACGCGTCGAACTCGAGGAAGGGCGGCCTGCTCCCGATGTCCACGACGGTCGAGATGAACTCGCGGCCGTGGATCCCGTCTCGGGTGGGACGCACGATCTCAGACATATCGGTCCACATGCCGTCCCATCCCTCGCCGCCGAACGGTCCCCGATAGCCCGCGCCCCGCACCGGGATCGTGCCCGTCCGCGCCTCGTACGCGACGGTCTCGACGTGCTCCGCCGTGAAGTACGAGTCGCCGAGGCGCGCATGCTCCGGGTTGCGGTGGATCTGGACGACATCGGGGTGCTCGGTCGTACAACGCAGGCACCCGACGCAGAGGTGCTCGCGCGGCGCGAAGCCCCCGACCGGGCCCGAGAACACCCCGTAGATGCACGGTCGGCTCAGCAGGACTTCCTTGTTCAGCCCGTAGTGCCGGAGTTCTTGCAGCAGGAGCAGCGCGAGCCGGTGCTTCTTGACCTTCACGCGGAAGCGGCTCGGGTGCGGCGCGACATCCGGCGCCGTCGTCGTCTCAATATGATAGCGGCGCATACGCGAGAAAACTGGCTTCGAGGGAGCCGACAGGCCAGAGCGCGAAGCGGCAGCCTACTCCCGAGGCCTCAGAGCGACAGGAGCACAGGACCCGCCGCGGAGCGTTGTGGCATAGGAGAGGCTATCGGTCCACCGGGAACACCAGCCAATCTCCCTTAACCCCGACGAACTGCGGGGTGGTAGGGCTGCGACGTGTCGGCCCAGAACCCGGCCCACCGGCCTGTCACGATCGCCGGTGCGAGCTCGGGGACTTCGAGTTCCGGAGCGAAGAGCGCTTTCGCGCCGCCAGACGCCGCAAGGAGTGCCACCAGAAGACTTCCAGCGCCTACCAGGGCGGTCCTGGTCTCTCGTGCAGCGAGTTTCTCGGGCGGCAGCTCAGAGGAGCGCATGATATAGTGAACCTCTATCGTCGTTCGGCGCCCATCGCACGCAGGGTCTCCAGGGTGCGGTCCACTTCCTCCTCGAGATTGTAGATGTGGCAGCAGTGGCGCACGCCCCACGGGTCGCCCATCGACCGCACGCGCACCTTCGCGCGCTCCCACAGGGCGTCCATGAGGGCTTCGGCGCGCCAGCCGTCGAGGGCGTACACCGTCGTGGCGCAGGTGAGCGCGGGATGCGTGGGGGACCGGATCGTCGCACCGGGGATCTCCCGGAGCCCGGAACGCAGGCGGTCCGCCAGCCCGCGAATCCTGCGTTCGATGCGCTCGGAGCCGATCGCCATGTGGAAGTCGATCGCTTTCTCCAGCCCCTTGAGGACGGAGAAATTTCCCGTTCCGTATTGCATGAGCCGGTACGCGCCCACCCGGTGGTTGTCCCACTCGGTGCTCGCCAGGGTCGTCCAGACCTCCTCCAGGCGGTCGCTCCGAACGTAAAGGAACCCCGTCCCTTTGGGCGCCAGGAGCCACTTGTGTGGGCTCGAGAAGTACGCGTCGCAACCGATCTTCTTGACGTCCACCTTCAGGTGCCCGACGACCTGGGCGCCGTCCACGGCGGTGAAGATGCCGCGGTCGCGCGCCAGGTGGCAGAGCTCCTTCACGGGAAAGGTGATCGCGAGCTGGCTCGTGACGTGCGGGATCGCCCAGACCCGCGTCTGGGGTGTAGTGGCGTTCACGTAGAGGTCGATCAGCTGCTGAGGGTCCTCCGGAGGGATCGGCACCGGGAGCTGCTTCACGTAGATCCCGTAGCGCTTCGACTTGAGTTGCCACCCCATGCTGCCGCCGGGGTGCTCCTGATTGGTCATCAGGACTTCGTCTCCCGGGTGGAGCGCGAGCCCGTTCGCCACGAAGTTCATGCCGAAGGTGGCGTTCTGAGTGAGGGCGATCTCTTCGGTCTTGGCGCCGACGAGCGTGGCGAGTTTCTCCCGCACCCAGACTTCCTCTTGGTAGCCCGTCATCCACTCGGCTTGGGTCGGCTTGTAGTCCCAGTGGGCGACGGACTCCTCGACCCACCTCATGTGCTGGATCACCGCGTCCAGGACGGGGCGGGGACTGACGCCGAGCGTCCCCGTGTTGAAGAATGCCTCCTCGGTGGGGATCGGGAACTCCTTCCGGAGCTCCTTCCAGAACTCATCCTCCGGCACGTCGCCGAACGGGACGAGAGACGCCCGGCCTGTCCATGTGCCTGCGCGTCCGGGCATTGCCAGAGCATCCGCGGGCGCCAGGGCAGCGGCGGCCGCTCCGGCGAGGACCTTCGAGAAGAAGGTGCGGCGGGTCAGCATGTCGGTTCCTCCGAATGCAGGGTCAGGGGCCGGATCGTGGCTCTGCCGCCCTCGCGTTCCCGCGCGCGGCAGGTAAAGCCCGCGCTCAGTCCTTGGAAAGAAAGAGCCCGCCCGAGGATCGGGCGGGCCTCATCTCACACGCCTCGTTGCTCCCTGTGTTGCTGCCTGTGCAGAGCCTGGCTGTGCCGCGCTCCCCTGCGCTCCCCTGCGCTCCGCCCGCGCTCGCCCCGCTACGGTCCCGCGACCCGGCCGGCCTCACCCGAGTAGTCGATCACGAGCGCGACCCGGCGGTTCTCCGTGCCCTTGGTGCCGGGACCGCCTGCGCCGGGTACGACCTGCCGGTCGCGCGCCTCCCCGTAGCTCACGGTCCGCACTCGATCGGACTGGAGAGCCCCGGTGCCGACCAGGTGTTGCTGCACGGCCTCCGCACGCCGCTTCCCCAGCCGCAGGTTGTAGGAAGCGCTCCCGATCGGGTCGGCGAATCCCTCGACGGTGATGAGCGCCTGGGGATAGAACTCCTTCACGACGCCGGCGAACCGGTCGAGCACCGGCTTGTCCGGCTCGCGCAGCGTGGCCTTGTCGAATTCGAAGTGGACGGGGACGTTGAACCGGATCATTCCCTGAAGGCGTTCGACCGAGACGTTGAAGTCGCTGCGGAGCGACTCGATCTCGCGCTCCAGCCGGTCCACGCGTCCAGACACCTGATTGATCCGGCCGGCGAGCTCCTGATCGGCGGCCGTGTACTCGTCGCGAACCTTCGCCAGCGCCGCGTCCAGTTGCTCGGATTTCACGCGCGCACAGCCTGCGAGCGCGGACCCGATGGCGGCGAACGTAACGAGCGTCGCTGCCAGAAGTTTGCCTCGCCTCAAGCTCATCGCTTCGCCTCCTCTTCTGTCCTGTAGGCCGACACCGTGACCGGCCCGGACAGATGCGCGGCCGGGCGTGCCTTGTCAATACGCCGCCGGTGCGGCGACGCGCCGGGCCTACGGCCAGCGCTCGGCACGTCCCCCGAGATCGACGCCCGGAAAGGCGTCGGGGTGGAGAATCGCGGTGAGGATCTCGGTCCCGTCCACAACCCGTGGCCCCGAGCGGTTGAAGTACGACGACGCGTCCACGACGTACGCGCGCCCGGAGTCGATGGCTCGCCCGGCCGCGCGGCGCAGCTGCTCGGCGTGACGAGACGCGTCCGCCCGCGACTCCTCGAGGCCGAATCCGCAGGGCATGACGACCAGCACGTCGGGCCCCGCGCCCTCGATCTCGTCCCACGCAAGTTCGTAGGAACGTGCAGCGGCCTTCCCGAAGAGGATGGTGCCCCCCGCCACCTCGACCATCTCCGGCACCCAGTGGCCGGGTGCGAAGGGCGGGTGTAGCCACTCGAGGGCCAACACCCTGGGGCGCGGCCGTCCTTCGACCGCGTTGCGCACCGCTTCGATTCGCCGGCGCAGGGTCGCCACGGTGCCTTCGGCTCGCTGTGCGACACCGGCCGCCGCCCCCACATCGAGAACCGTCTGGAGGATCCCCTCGAGATCGTGCGCATCCAGCGAGAGGATCCGCGGCTCGTAGTCGAGGGAAGCCGCCGCTTCCTGCGCGGACGCGGTCGGCACGGCGCACACCTCGCAGACCGCCTGGGTCAGTATGAGATCGGGGCG
>JACQVD010000043.1 GCA_016209945.1 Gemmatimonadota bacterium | reverse complement strand
CGCCACCGCGGTGTTCCAGTCCGCGAACCGCGCCATGGCGAGCGCGGCGCCCGCGCCGCCGAGGAGGCCCAGAACGCCGCCGAGCAGCGCCACCGTGAGCGATTCCACGAGAAACTGGAGGAGGATGTTGCGCCGTGTGGCGCCCAGCGCCTTGCGCACGCCGATCTCACGGGTCCGCTCGGTCACGGAGACCAGCATGATGTTCATGATCCCGATCCCGCCCACCAGCAGGCTGACCGCGGCGATGGCCGCCAGGAGCAGCGAGAACGTGCGGGTCGTCTCCTCGAACGTCTGAAGCAGGTCGGTCTGGTTGCGGATCATGAAATCGTTGTCCTGGCCCGGGCGCAGGCGATGCTCGCGCCGCAGGACGCGCTCCACATCGACCAGGGCGAGGTTCAGCCGCTCGGGCTTCGTCACCTCGACCGTGATGAGGCGCAGACGGTCGGAGCCCAGGAGGCGGTACTGCGCCGTGGTGAGCGGGATCACGATCCGATCGTCCACGCTGCGCATCCCCTGGAGGCCCTTCTCGCGGAGGACGCCGATCACCTCGAAGCCGATCCCGCCGATCTTGAGCGTGCGACCGACGAGGTCCTCGGGTCGCGCGTTGAGATGCAGCGGGATGCGATGGCCGAGCACGGCGACCGTCGCGCGCGCCTCCAGATCGCGGCGCGAGAAGAAGCGCCCGAGCGCGGGCTCGTGGCGGTTCACGCGCGTGTACTCGGGCGTCGTCCCGATGACCTCGACGCTGGCGTTCCGGTTCAGGTACTCGACGGGCAACTCCCGCTGCATCTCCGGCACGACGGCGGTGACGTAGCGGGCATCGCGGGCCAGCGCCTCGGCGTCGTCCACGGTGAGGAGGGTGGGGGCGGTGGCGGCGACGCCGCGCCACCAGCGCTGGCCGGACCAGACAGTGAGGAGATTCGTGCCGAGGGCCTGGATCTGCTGCTGCACGGCACGCTGGGCGCCCTCACCGAGCGCGAGCATCGTGATGACCGAGCCGACGCCGATGATGATCCCCAACATTGTGAGGAACGAGCGGAGCGGGTGCGTCCGAATGGCTGCCCACGCGACGCCGAGGGTCTCGCGAAGTTGCACGGTCTTCCTTCCCCCCTTCCGCCCTCCCCCTAGCTGCCTGTGCGGCGCATGCCGGGGACGCCCTGCTGGAACCGCTGGAAGCGCCGCTGGAGATCCGCCTGGTCGCGCAGGAGGCCGGCGGACGGGAGGAGCGCCACGGTGTCGCCCGCTTGCAGCCCGTGAACCGCCTCCGTGTAGTCCCAGTCGGTGAGCCCGAGGCGGACCGGCACGGGCCTGAGGACGCCGTTGCGGAGAGTGAAGGCGACGCCGTCCCTGGAGCCGGCGCTGGAGCTCGTGGGGGAGGCGGCGGGAGACCCGGCCGAGGGCGGGGCTCCAGCGCCCGCGCCCTGGAAGCGGGCCCGCATCTGCCGGAGCTCCTCCGGGGAGACCTCGCCGCGCCGGAAACGGGCGCGCAGCGAATCGCGTTGCGCGGGGCTCAGCCGCGTAGGCGCTTCTGCGGCCTGGGCGTCGCCCGGCCGTGGCCCTTCGCCGGAGGCGCCCGGAGCCGCGCCGGCGACCCGCGTCTCTCGAAGCGCGCCCTCGAATTCCGCCGCCGAAAGCCCGAGCACGAACTCCGCCACGGTGCGCGCGTCGCCGGGCGTGTGCACCGCCTGGTTCGGCACGGCGAGCACGTTCGGGCGCCGCGCGACGAGGAACTTGACCTCCGCGGTCATCCCGGGGTTCAGCAGCCGCCCCCGGTTGTCGATGCGCACGATCACGGGGAACATCGTGACGTTCTGCTGGACGACGGCCTGCGGCTCGATCTTCAGGACCGCGCCCTCAAAGAGGCGATCCGGGAACGCTTCCACGCGGGTCTCCGTGCCGATGCCGGGGCGGATCTTCCCGATGTCCGTCTCGTCCACGAGGGTGCGCACCTGCACCTGGTTCAGGTCCGCCATCCGGAGAAGGAGGGAGCCGCCGCCCACGTCGCGCGTGGGCGACGAGATCACCTGGCCGACCTCCGCGGTCTTCTCGATGATCGTGCCGTCGATGGCCGCGCGGACCGTCGTCTCCGCGAGCCGTTCCTTGGCCAGCTCCAGCGCCGCTTCGGCGCGCACGAGCTGCGCCTTCGCGTTCGCGTGCGTCAGGAGCGCCTGCTCGTGCTCCTGCTCTGTGATGAGCCCGGCCTTGAACATCTCCTGCGCCCGGCGGAGCGCCGCCTCCGTGGTGGTGAGGCTCGCCCGGGCGACCTCGAGGTCGGCGACGGCCTGTGCATAGGTCTGGCGGGCGTCGGTCTGCTCGACCTGGACGAGGAGCTGGCCCCGTTTCACCTCGTCGCCCACCTCCACCGGCATCGCGATGATCTCGCCCGAGGCCTTGGACTTGACCTCGACGGCGGCGATCGGCTCGATGACGCCCGACGCCTCGGCGCTGATCTCGAGATCGCGACGCTGGACCACCGCGACGTCGAAGGGACGGACGGGTTCGCTCCGGCGGCAGGCGCCGGCGACCAAGAGAAAGAGGCACACCCCAATGGCGCGGGTCATACGCAAGTCTAGCTTAGACGCCTTTCGGCGGCTGGACGTTAAACCGGCATGCACATTGCCCTCCGATGTCGTACCCCTCTAAGATGATGGGGGTTGGAGTGGTCGGGGGCCGCAGGATCTCCTCCCGGACCTTTGAACGTTTCGCTCTGGATATCATAGGGGCGTATGCACCGCGAGGCCACGCCGCAGAAGGGCCCCCACGAGAGACGGTTCACCGACCTGAGCGACTATGCGCGCCCGGTCGCCGTCTGGATCGCATCGAAGTTTCAGGACACGGGCGTGCGCGCTCCCCACGTCACCCTGGTCTTCCTCGTCGTGGGCTGCGCCGGTGCGTGGTTCTACAGCCTGGGCGAGGTTGGCTGGGCGCTCCTGGGGGCGGCCTCGCTCCAGGCGAAGAACATCGTGGACGCGGTCGATGGCTCCCTGGCCCGCCTTCAGAACCGGCCGTCCCGCATCGGCCGTTTCCTGGATTCGCTGTGTGACGCCGCCGTGGCACTCGCCCTCTACGTAGCCATCGCCGTGGCGCTCAGCCAGGAGCGTCCCGGCCTGTACGCTTGGGCCCTCGCGCTGGCCGCGCTCGTGGCGGGGCTTCTTCAGAGCTCCGTCTTCAACTTCTACTACGTGAGGTACCGGCGCCGTTACGGCGGCGATCCCACGAGCCGCCTGGAGGAGTCCTTCACCGAGGAGGATCGGGAGACGTACGCTGACGTGCCGGCGGCCGCACGGCTCCTCGCGGCGCTCCTCGCCTTGTATCAGGTGGTCTACGGATGGCAGGACAGGCTCGTGGCCGCGCTCGATCGGTGGGCAGTGGGGCCGCTCGTGGCGTTCGGCCGGCTCCCGGAGGCGGCTGCACTGCGAGACGACCGCGGGTTCCTCACGGCGGTGAGCGCGCTCGGCCCGGGCATCCAGATCCTCATCCTCGATCTCTTCACGCTGCTCGGGTTCCGCGCCCTGGACTCCGCGCTAGAAGCCTATCTGTGGGTGATCGCGGTGGGCGGGAGCCTCTACGGGCTCGCGCTCCTCGGCCGACTCCGGAGCGCGGCGGCCACCCTGGCGCTCACGCTGGGGCCTTCCGTGCGGGCTCCGTGAGCGCGGCGCGTTGCGGGGGAGGCCGCGGCCGGTAGTTTGCGCCGCATGGCCGGCGCGTCTCCGCACGACCTCCAAGCCGTCTTTCAGCCGCGCTCCATCGCGGTGATCGGGGCGAGTCGCCGCGCCGGTACCATCGGCTGGCAAATCCTCGACAACCTCTTGAAGAACGGGTTCACGGGCCCGGTCTATCCGGTGAACCCGCACGCGAGCGTCATCCACTCCGTGCGGGCCTACCCGTCCGTCGCCGATGTGCCGGACCCCGTGGATCTCGCGGTCATCGTGGTGCCGAAAGAGCACGTGATCGCCGTGGCGGAGGAGTGCGGTCGCCGCGGCGTGAAGGCGCTCGTCGTGATCACGGCGGGCTTCAAGGAAGTGGGCGGCCTGGGGGTCGAGCGCGAGCGCAGGCTCATGGAGGTCGTTCGGCGATACGGGATGCGGTTGGTGGGCCCCAACTGCATGGGCGCGCTCAACACCGAGCCCGGCGTGTCCATGAACGCGACGTTCGCGCCCACGACGCCGCCGCCCGGGAGCGTCGCCTTCCTGAGCCAGTCCGGCGCCATGGGCGTGACGATCCTCGACTACGCGAGCGAGTACGGGATCGGCGTCTCGAAGTTCATCTCCCTCGGCAACAAGCCCGACGTCTCGGCGAATGATGTGCTCGCGTACTGGCGCGACGACGCCGCGACCCGCGTGGTTCTCATGTACCTGGAGAATTTCGGGAATCCGAAGCACTTCACGCGGATCGCCCGGGAGACGAGCCGCGAGAAGCCCATCGTGGTCGTGAAGGCGGCGCGGAGCCGGGCAGGCGCCCGTGCGGGCTCGAGCCACACGGGAGCGCTCGCGGAGCTGGACGTGGCGACGGACGCGCTCCTCGCCCAGTGTGGTGCCCTGCGCGCGGATACGGTCGAAGAGCTCTTCGACATGGCGATGGCATTCGCGAACGCGAGGCTACCGCGGGGCGAGCGCGTCGCGATCGTCACGAACGCGGGCGGTCCGGGGATCATCATCGCCGACGCCTGCGAAGCGCTCGGGCTCGTCGTGACTGAGCTGAGCGAGGCCACGCGCCGGACGCTGCGGGAACTCCTTCCGGAAGAGGCGGCCGTCGGGAATCCGGTGGACATGATCGCGAGCGCAGACGCGGCGGCCTACCGAGCGGTCCTGAACACGGTCGTCCCCGACCCGAACGTGGATGCCGTGATCGCGGCATTCGTGCCCCCGCTCGGCGTGCAGGCGGAGGACGTGGCCCGGGTGATCGCCAAGGTCGGGTCGCGCGGGGAGAAGCCTGTGCTCGCCGTCCTCATGGGCCGGCAGGGGCTCCCCCAGGGAATGGCGCTGCTCCACGAGGCGCGGGTGCCGGTCTACATCTTCCCGGAGTCCGCCGTCCGGGCGCTCGCCGCCATGTGCCGCTACCGCCGCTGGCTCGAGCGGCCCCCGGGGCGCGTTGCGGAGTTCCCGGCGGACCGGGAAGCGGGCGCGTGCCTCGTCGAGGCCACCCGGCGCGCGGGCCGCGATCGTCTCCTGGAGCACGAGGCGCTGGCGCTCTTCGCGGCGTACGGGATCCCCGTGGCGCCGTATCGGCTTGTAAAGACAAGCGAGGACGCCGAAGCGGCGGCCCGCGCGATCGGCTGCCCGGTGGCCCTCAAGGTGGTGGCGACCGAGGTGGTGCACAAAACGGATGTGGGCGGTGTGATCCTGGGGCTCCGGAACGAGCAGGAGCTCCGGCGCGGGTTTGACGCGCTCCTCGATCGGCTCGAAACACGGGGGCTCACGTTGGGCGCGGGCGTGGAGGGCGTGCTCGTTCAGAAGATGCTGCCGGGTGGAAGGGAGACCATCATCGGGATGACCACCGACCAGAACTTCGGGCCGCTCCTCATGTTCGGGCTCGGTGGCGTCTACGTCGAGGCGATTCAGGATGTCGCGTTTCGGATCCAGCCGGTGAGCGATCTCGACGCCGCGGAGATGATCCGGCAGGTGCGCGGGTTCAAGCTCTTGGAAGGCGTACGCGGTGAGAAGGGCGTGGACCTCGGACTCCTCCAGGAGGTGATCCAGCGGGTGAGCCAGCTCGTGTCGGAGCACCCCGAGATCCGGGAGATGGAGATGAACCCTTTCCTCGCCTTCGAGCCCGGCGGGCCGTCGGCGGCCGTGGACGCGCGCGTGTTGCTGCGCCCCCTGACCTGACCCAGGCCGCGTGCTAGGGAGCGCGATCTTGGGTTCGACCCCGCGTCGTGGGCTTGCGCGGATCTGGGTGGAGAGCACGCTCCATCCGCGCCGCTTCTTCCGCGAGGCGCCGGCCGGCGCCGGGAAGGCGCTCGGGTACGCGACCGCGTGCGTGGCGGCGGGCGGCTTCTTCGGTTTCTACTGGGCGGTCGTCTTCGCGGCGGTTTCCGGGCCGCCGGAGATGCCGGGCCCGTGGGGCGACGCGGCGCTTCCCGGCGCGCTCTTCCTGATCGCGGCCGTAGGCGCCTGGCTCTTCAGCATCCCGGTCTCCCTCCTGTGGCTCTGGGTCGCTGCGGCGCTGACGCACGTCCTGCTGAGACTGTTCGGCGATGGGGAAGCGGGCTTGCACGCGACGTTCCGCGCGCTCGCGTACTCCGCGGGCCCTGCGGTCTTCTCGGTTGTGCCGGTCGTGGGCGCGTGGATGGGAGCGCTCTGGGGGCTCGGGGTCGCGGCGGTCGGCCTCCGGGAGATGCACCGTACGGATTTCGTGCGTGCGGCGGCGGCCCTGGTCACCGTGGTGTCCCTGTCGGCGGCGCTCTTCGTCGCCGTCCTCTGGGGGGAGCTCGGGGTTCCTGGGACGGGCGTGACACGGTTCTGATCGTTCGCGCGGAGGTCGGGGTATGGGCGTTCGACGGCGCGTCGTTCTCAGAGGGCTGATATGGAGTGTTGGG
>JACQVD010000002.1 GCA_016209945.1 Gemmatimonadota bacterium | reverse complement strand
TTGACCAGTTCGCCGAACTTGGGCATCCCGCCCGAGCGGCCTTCCAAGATCGTCTCGAAGACGGCGGCGTCATCGCCGCCGTAGGCCCAGTCCGTGTCGTTCAAGGGCTTTCCTATGCCTCCCCCGCCCTGAGTCCCGTGGCAGCCGTAACAGTTCCACTTCAGGTATAGCTTTCTCCCCTCCGCGGTCTGCTCGGGATTGCCGGTGTAGGGGTTGAGCTTCTTCGGCAATGCGGCCGTCGAATCCGCCCGGGCGCTGTCCGGAGTCTGAGCGTTCGCAGCGCCGCTGAAGCCGAGCTCCAACCCCAGCAGCAGCGTTCCGCCGATCCAGATTCCCCGTAGCATGACGTCTTCCTTTCTTCCGACAAGAAACTAGGGCCGTCTGGCTACTTCGACAAAGGGGACACCGTAGTCTTCCAGGATCTTCCTGATCTCGGCCCCTTTCCTGTCAAGGACCTCTTCCAACTCCGCCTTCAGCGCCTCGTCCTCCCGCCGGACCCCCATTGAGATGTCATAGACAAAGGGCAAGAAGGGGAGATCGATGGTCGGCGTTACGGGTGCGAGTTCCAGAGGCACGGACTGCCGTTTGGCGAAATACCCGGCGATCGGTCCCCAGACGATCGCGACGTCGATCTCGCCCGCGGCCACCGCGTCGACGATCCTGGCCGGCGGATTCTCCTCACTGTAGTCGCCGTACACACTGTACCCGACCACGTTCTGAACGATGTTCCGGGTCCCGAGGGCGTGGGCGGGCGGGCTGTTCGCGTAGTCGTCTCCGATGACGTGCACGCCGATCTTGACCGTTCGCAAGATGGGGTCGTCCAGGGAGCGAATCTCAAACCCTTTGTCTTTGCGATAAACGAACACATACGTGGAGCGGTAATAGGGCTTGGTCGGCAGGACGAGCTCATAGCTGCTGGGGATGCCCATCACGACATCGCAAACCCGCTGCCTCAACGTGTTGCGGATGAACCCGCGTCGTTGGGGCCACCAGGTGTATGTAACGGTGGCATTCAGCTCCGCGGCGATAAGTTCCGCGATCTTGTTTTCGAACCCTTCCCGCCGCTCATTGGAAAAAGGAAGGTTGTTCGGGTCGGCGCAGACCCGGAACTCGTTGTGCTGACCCGCTCGCCCTGCCTCCGCACCCGTCGTGAGCACCGATCCCGCGGTGGCGAGGACGCACGGGCAGAGCAGGAACGCGCCTCGGCCCAGGATAGTTCGGAGTCCAGGAGTCAACATGACGCTTCGTTCTTTGCGTTTGCGTACGGCCACACAGGCCCGAAGAAACCGCGCCCGCTTGGGCGGGCGCGGTTCGGGGACGGACTGAGCGGCCCGACCCGGGCACCGGAGGATTCTCTCTCCGATGCCCGGCCGGCCTCTTGGTCTAATCGAGAGCGAACACGAACAGCATGCCGCTCTTGGCTACATAGTCGCCCAGATCCTTGAATGCGTTCACTGCTCCGAGCGCTGCGGTCGGGTCATCCAAAGACAGGTCCAGCGAGACGGTGGCCCCCGACCAACCGCCGACCCCGGCGAGGATCGCCACGTACTGCTTACCATCGGGACCGATGTAGGTCATCGGGGCTCCGATGATGCCGGCGCCGGTCTTGAACTTCCACAGCTCCCGACCGCTACGGGCATCGACCGCCTTGAACCAGCCCTCCATGGTGCCGTAGAACACGATGTCGCTTGCCGTCACAAGTGCGCCACCCCAGGCCGAGAAGGGCTCCTTGATCTCCCACACCTTCTTCCCCGTTGTGGCATCCCAGGCGATGAACGCGCCGCGGTGGCCGCCCGGACCGGCGTAGGTCTTCACAATCGCGCCGACGTACGGCAGCCCTGCGGTGTAGCTCACCTCAACCCCCTCATAGTCCATGCAGAGGTTGTTGGTAGGCACGTAGAACAGCTTCGTCCGGGGCGAGAACGCAGCGGGCTGCTGGTCCTTGAATCCCATGGCCGACGGGCAGATGTCGGTGGTGTTCTGCCCCTGCTTCGTCCGCTTGGTCGGATCCTCGATGGGCCGCCCTGTCTTCAGGTCTACGCCCTTCGCCCAGTTGACCGGCCCGTACGGCTGAGCCACCAGGACCTCGCCGCTCGTGCGGTCAACCGTGTACGCGAAGCCGTTCCGGTCGAAGTGGACCGCGACCTTCCTCAGCGTCCCACCGACCTCAAGGTCCGCCAGGATGCTCTCGTTCACCCCGTCGTAGTCCCACGCGTCATGCGGGGTCATCTGGTAAGCCCAGACGGCCATCCCATCGTCTGGGTCGCGCGCCCACATCGTCATCGACCACTTGTTGTCACCGGGGCGCTGATCCGGGTTCCAGCTTCCGGGGTTTCCGGTGTTGTAGTAGAACAGATCGAGCTCCGGATCGTAAGAGTACCAACCCCAGGTGGTGCCGCCGCCCCGCGTCCACTCATCGCCCTTCCAGGTCGTCACTCCCAGGTCCTTGCCCTTGTGGTCCTTGTAAAACGGCTTGAAGTTCGCGCCGATGCCGACGTCCGAGTCGGGGCCCGCGCTGTACATCCGCCAGATCTGCCTGCCGGTCTTGATGTCGTTGGCGGTGATGAAGCCCCGCACCCCGAACTCCCCACCGCTGATCCCCGTAAACACCTTATCCTTGATCACCAGGGGGGCGCCCGTAATCGTCTGACCCTTTTTGGGATCGCCCTGCTTGGCAGACCAGACGACCTTTCCCGTCCTGGCATCGAGCGCCACTGTGGTCGCGTCAAGCTGGTTAAAGAAGATCTTCCCATCGGCGTACGCCACCCCGCGGTTGACCAGGTCGCAGCAGGCGACCCCCGGTACCGTCGGGTCCTGCTTTGGCGTGTACTTCCACTTCATCGGGGCCCCCGCCTTCGTCAGGTCCAGGGCATACACGATGTTGGGAAACGAGGTGACGAAATACATCGTGTTGTTGAGGACGAGCGGCGCACCCTCAAGCCCCTGCAGGGTCCCCGTCGAGAACGTCCAGGCCACCTCGAGATCCTTGACGTTCGCGCTGTTGATCTGGTCCAGAGGGCTGTAGCGCGTCACGCCGTAATCCTTGCCCGGCAATACCCAGGTGCCAGGGTCCTTCTGCATCATCGTAAGGTCCTGGCCAGCGCCGACTGGCGCGGCCACGAGCAACACAAGGCTCGCGGCCAGCCCCCCGGAACAGGTCCAGTGGATGAAACGGTTCATAGCTGGCTCCTGCTGGTTGAGGTTGATTGGCTAGTGCATGCGGAAGCGGATACCGGTTGCAATCCTGGGCCGCGCGCCCCGGGTCGATCGGTGAGGGGGCGCGCGACTGCGTCCCCTCTCACGGTCATGGCTGCGCTCTTGCGGCCGCTGGTGACCGACGTTGGAGGCTCTGATCTGAGTGAGAGGGGTGAGAGGACTGGAGCAGTGGGAATCGTGGGCGCGCGCGTGCATGACACACGTCTCAACATCGTCGGCTGTGTTAAGCGCCGACGCCCCACCCCTGCACCGGAACGGCTCTCTTGAAGGCTCAGGACCCAATGGGTCGCCGCTGTGCTAGGGTTTGACCCCATTCACCACCCAGGCAAACCCCCCACGTGTCAGAGCCCTTCTTGGAAACCAAAATACGATAGCGAAGAGAAGGCCCCGCACGCAAGACCCTCGCAGCCGCCCTGTTCAAATCGCTATTGAAATACGTGGGGCTTGGCGACCTGCATCCTGGCCCCGCGCTTAGGCTTTGCTCCCTTCGGGCTGAGAAGGCGACCAGCCCAAGCCCTCCATCATTGAACCGGCGCTGAAGGGCAGGTTGATCCTCGCTCACGGCTGTCGGGTTCCCACCGGATGTCGCTTTCGGCTGCCGTCAACCCAGCGGCGCTTTGCTTCTTGACACGGGGGATAGCCGGGGGTAGAGTGACAGCGACCTCAAAAACTAAGCCCAAAGAGCGGGCGGCCTTCAGCGAGCGGGCGCGCCTCTCCGTAGTGTAGCAGAGGGGCGATTTTTCCATCATGTCGCGGATTCGGTGTCAGGAGCTATCCACCGTTTACCTTTCCTAAAGGAGGCCAGACATGCGCTCCTTCATGATGGGCGAGTCACTAGTAGGCGAGGGGAACGAAGTCGCCCACGTGGACCTCATCATCGGTCCGAAGGACGGACCCGCGGGGCAGGCGTTCGCGGCCTGTCTGTCCTCGCAGCGCGAGGGGCATAACGCGCTGCTGGCGCTCGTCGAGCCGAACCTCCCGGCGAAGCCCGACACCCTGCTGTTCAACAAGGTGACGATCAAAGGCGCGAAGCAGGCTGTGCAGATGTTCGGGCCGGCGCAAGCGGCGGTGGCGCGCGCGGTGGTAGACAGCGTCGAGGAGGGGATCATTCCGAAGAACCAGGTCGATGACCTCTGCATCCTCGCCGGGGTGTTCATCCACTGGGAAGCGGCGAACGATCAGAAGATCTTCGACTACAACTACCAGGCGACGAAGGAATCGATCAAGCGGGCGCTGAGGAACGAGCCGAGTGTTGACAGCGTTCTATCGAAGAAGAAGGCGGCTCGCCATCCCTTCGCGGCCGGTGCTGAGGCGAAGGCTGCCAAGTAGGACTCTCAAGTACGGCTTGAGAATAGGGTGAGGTAGGGGCGGGGCGCACCGCCCCTCCGCAGTCCGAATGAAGAAGCTCCTCATCCAGCTTGACAGCGATCGTCTGCCCAGCTCGTTCGACCGAATTGTCGGTTACGACGCGGGGGCGGAGGAAGTGCTCAGCTACGGCGCGGTCACGCCCAAGGATGTCCGGGACCTCGTCTACGGGGCCATCTTTACCCGCGGCCCGAAGGATCTGAATAACACGGCCGTCTTCGTGGGGGGCGCGGACATCCGCGTCGGCGAGCAGTTGCTGGAGGAGGCGCGCAAAGCGTTCTTCGGCCCGTTCAAGGTTTCGCTGATGCTGGACTCGAACGGCTCGAACACGACGGCGGTGGCGGCGGTGGTCAAGCTGATCCACGCGGCGGGGGGAGTGAAGGGGAAGCGTGCGGTGGTCGTGGCTGGCACCGGCCCAGTGGGGACGCGCGCGGCGGGGCTCTTGGCGCGCGCGGGTGCCGAGGTAACGATCACCTCGCGCGAGCGGGCCGCGGCGGACCAGGCGCGCGCGGCGGTCGAGGAACGTTTCGGGTGCCAGATGTCGGCGGTGGCGGTGGGGTATCCGCTTGGGCGGGGCTCCGTGGTTGACGGGCCCGACCTGGTGCTGGCGACGGGGCCGCCCGGGGTTCAGCTTGTGAAACGAGAGGCGTGGGTGGAGGGGCGCCGTGCGCGCGTGCTAGGCGACGTCAACGCGGTGCCGCCTTTTGGGATCGGGGGCGTCGAAGCGGCCGACGACGGGACGGAGAGGGACGGAGCCAGAACGTTCGGCGCGCTGGGGATCGGGGGCCTCAAGATGAAGCTGCACAAGGCGTGCATCGCGCGACTCTTCGAGACAAACGACCTGATCCTGGACGCCGAGACCATCTACGAGGTAGCCGAATCCTTGTGAGGGGGCATGGCTCGCGTCATCGGCATCGATCCCGGCACACTCAGCTTCGATCTGTGCGGACTGGAGGACGACCGGGTCTTTCTCGACCGGTCGTTGCCCGCTGCCGAGGTCACGGCCGACCCTGAATCCCTAGTCGGTCTCCTCACCGCGGCGATGCCGCTGGACCTGATCGCGGGGCCCTCAGGCTACGGGCTGCCGCTGGTCCCCATCGAACATCTGACCGAACGCGAGATCTTCCTCGCTTACCTGCCGCGCGACGCCGGTGAGACCGGAGGGATCGGCGGGCTTCGACGCGTGGCTGGCGCGTTGAAAAGCGCCGGCCTACCGGTTGTCTTCACGCCCGGCGTCGTTCACCTGCCATCGGTGCCGGCGCACCGCAAGGCGAACCGGCTCGATATGGGTACGGCCGACAAGGTCTGCGCGGCCGCGCTGGCGATCGAGGATCAGGCGACGCATCTGGGGGTGGAGTACGAGGAGACGTGCTTCGTGCTGGCCGAATTGGGAGGCGCGTTCACCGCCGTGTTGGCCGTCGAGGGCGGACGCATCGTGGATGGTCAGGGCGGGTCGAGTGGCCCCATGGGGTACCGCGCGCTCGGCGCGATGGACGGCGAGCTGGCCTACGTCCTCGGCAAGTTCTCGAAGGGGGCCCTCTTCTCCGGGGGCGCGGCCTATCTGGCGGGCTCGCCGGAGGCCGCACCCGAGGAGCTGGGCCGGAGAACGGACCGGGCTGCCCGGGAGGCGCGGGAGGCTCTTGTCGAGGCCGTGGTCAAGGCAGTGGCGGCGGAACGTGTGCTGGTGCCCGGCGCCCGCGAGATTCTTCTCTCGGGTCGACTGGCGAGGGTGGGCTGGGTAGAGTCCGGGATGAGAGACGCGCTTTCGCAGTTCGGCACCGTTCGAACCGTGAGTGGGTTCGCGCGGGTGGCCAAGGAGGCGGCCCAGGGGGCGGCGCTGCTGGCGGACGGGCTGGTGGGTGGCAGACGCCGAAGACTGGTCGAGACGATGGAGATCCGTGGGGCTTCGGGCACGGTGTTCGATTATCTTCATGTCGCCGGTGCGGAGACGCTCCGGCAGGAGCTGGCGCGACGAGCGGGCTCATCTTGATCGTCGGCGTCTCCACGCGTGCCGCAGCGGAGTCGGCAGTGCGGGCGGGCT
Organism: Gemmatimonadota bacterium; assembly: GCA_016209945.1. Taxonomy (GTDB): domain Bacteria; phylum Gemmatimonadota; class Gemmatimonadetes; order Palauibacterales; family KS3-K002; genus JACQVD01. The sequence continues at coordinate 10,083 of JACQVD010000002.1, read as the reverse complement.
ACGCGTGCACGACGGTCGATTATTTTGGCGATCTCGATCAGAAGGCGATCGCCCCCAACGTGGCTCTCGGCCCCGACCTGGGGCAGCCGTATTCGGCGAAGGCGCTGGTTCGCGCCGCGGAAGGCATCTCGGCGGACTCCGTCGTGTATGGTGCGGACCTCGAGAACCATCCGGCGGCGGTGGCTCGGCTGGCCTCCGGCCGCGAGCTCCTGGGAAATGCGGCGGAGACGCTGGCACGAGCCCGGGACGTCAACGAGCTGGCGGCCGTCATGGCGACCGCTGGGATCGCGGTCCCGCGGACGCTGCCGGGGCAGGCGGCGGGGGAGGCCGAGCTGCTAGGACGCTGGCTTCGGAAGCGCCGGCGGAGCGGCGGCGGGATCGGGATTGTGCGATGGCAGCCCGGCCAGCGCCTGCGGCCGGATGAGGTGCTGCAAGAGTTCGTTGACGGGACGCCGGGCGCAGCGGTCTTTGTGGCCGATGGCCGTCGCGCCCTCGTCCTGGGTGTAAGTCGGCAGTTGATCGGCGACGGGGCGTTCGGGGCCGCGGGCTTCCGTTACTGCGGCAGCGTGCTGCCGCTGACGGACGACGGTGCCGAGTTCTGCGGCGTTCTGTGTCAGGTTCAGATGGCCGCCCAGGCGGCGGCAGCCGCGTTCGCGCTCCGGGGGGTGTGCGGTATCGACTTCGTGGTCAGGGACGGTGCCATCCACGTGCTCGAGATCAACCCGCGCTGCACGGCTTCGATGGAACTGGTCGAGCAGGCCTACGGGATCTCCATCTTCGACGTTCACGTGCGCGCGTGCCGGGGATGGCTGCCGGAGTTCGACCTCTCCCGCCGCTGGGCCGCGGGCAGCGCCTTCGGCAAAGCCATCCTTTTTGCGCGGCGCCGCGTAGCGCTCGGGGACACGCGGCCGTGGCTCCGTCTCGGCGTTCGCGACATCCCGCGGCCGGGCGCGAGCATCGCCGCGCGGTCACCGATCTGCACGCTTTTCGCGCGCGCGCGCGAGCCGCGCGCCTGCGAGCGCGAGCTTCACCGGCAGGCCAGGGTTTGGGAGGGGGCGATCGCGCGGGGACGCGCGAGCCGCAAGGCCTCGTGAGGGCAGCGGGCCCGGGCGTGGCCCGTACGGTGGAGAACGCGGTGTGCACGTTCTGCGGCTGCACCTGCGACGACATCGCCCTGCGGGTGGAGGGCGGGCGGATCGTCGAGGCGCGGCGCACCTGTGCACTCGGTGACGACTGGTTCCGTGGCCAGCCCGCGACGGACGGCCTGGCAGCGCGCGTCGAGGGTCGGCCCGCGACGGCCGAGGAGGCGATCGACGCGGCCGCGCGCATGCTTGCGGCTGCCCGTTCTCCACTGATCTACGGGCTCGTCGACGCAAGCGGGGAAGGGCAAGCGGCCGCCGTCGCCGTGGCGGACCTTCTGGGCGCGACCCTCGATACGGCCTCGTCGGCCGCGCACGAGGCGTCGATGTGCGCGTTCCAGCATCGCGGCAAGACATCGGCGACCTTGGGCGAGATCAAGAACCGAGCGGACTGTGTCGTGCTCTGGGGCGTGGCACCCGAGAGTTCGCACCCGCGATTCTTCGAGCGGTTCGTGCGTGCCGCCGGACTCTACGTTTCCGGGCCGCGCACCGTAATCGCCGTGGCCGACGCCGGGGCCGCGGCCTCGCGCGAGGCGGACCGGACGATACCGATCCCCGTGGAACGCGAGTTCGAGACGCTCTGGGCGTTGCGCGCGATCGTTCGGGGCCGGCGGCTGGGTCCGGAAGCTGAAGCCGCGATCGGGCTTCCCGTCGCCGAGCTCGAGGAGCTGGCCGCGCAGCTCAAGCGGTGCCGATACGGCGTGTGGGTCTACGATGCGGAGCCGCCGGCCGAGCGCCGCGACCCCGGGCGGGCGCATGCAATCCTCGCGCTCGCGGAGGCCCTGAACGAACACGTGCCCTTCGCTGCCCTCGGCCTGCGGGGCCGGGGCAATCGCGTGGGTGCCGAGAGCGTTGTCGCGTCTAACACCGGTTACCCGTTCGCCGTGAACTTCGGCCGGGGCTATCCACGCTTTGGGCCCGGTGAGTTCACGGCGCCGGAGGTGCTTACGCGAGGGGAGGCCGACGCCGCGCTGATCGTCGGTTGCGACCCGACCGAGCACCTGCCGGAGCCTGCGCTCCACGTGCTGGCGCGTGTCCCCACCGCCGTGGTGGATTTCCGAGATTCCCCGCTAGCGCGGCGGGCGCGCGCCGCGATCCTCACCGCGACCTACGGGGTCGCCGCGCCCGCCACGGTCTATCGCATGGACGAGATGGCGCTCCGCGCGCGAGCCGCCCTCGAGTCGCAGCTCCCCTCGGACGCCGATGTGCTCGGCCGCCTGGCCGATCGCGTGCGCGCGCTCCGGCCGGCAGACGGCAGGCCGTGACCGTCAGGCTGCGCATCGCAGGCGCGCGGATGTACGATCCGCTGCGCGGCGTGGACGGCGATGTCCGTGATCTCTGCATCGAGGATGGGCGGATCGTGGAGCGGCTGCCCGGGGATGCGCCCACTCTGGATGCGCGAGGGCTTGTGGCGATGCCGGGCGGGGTTGACATGCACTCCCACATCGCTGGCCCGAAGGTGAATCTCGCCAGAAAGCTTCAGCCCGAAGATCATCGGGACGATCCTCAGCCGCGGACCGGTGCGTTGAGATCGGGCACCGGGGGCACCGTGCCCTCGACGTGGACGACGGGCTATCGGTATGCCGGCCTCGGCTACACGACGGTGATGGAGGCTGCGGTTCCGCCCTCGGGCGCGCGGAGCGCGCACGCCGAGTTGCGCGAGACGCCGATCGTGGACAAGGGTTTTTACGTCCTCATGGGCAACAACGAATACTTGATGCGCGCAATCGCGCGTGGCGAAGCGGGGAGCGCGCGCGACTTTGCGGGCTGGCTGATCTGCGCGGCCAAAGCCTACGCGATCAAGATCGTCAACCCGGGCGGCGTGGCCGCCTGGAAGTCGCGTCGGGCGGACGTTCGGGGGCTGGACGATCCGGTCGATGGGCTGGGGGTGACGCCTCGGCAGATCGTGCGGACGCTGGCGGCGGCGGCCGAAGAGCTGGCCTTGCCGCACCCCGTGCACATCCACTGCAATAACCTGGGGATCGCGGGGAACGCGGCGACCACGCTCGAGACGATGCGCGCGGTGGAAGGGCGGCGCGCCCACTTCACCCATCTCCAGTTCCACAGCTACGGAGGGGAACCGGGCGGCCGGCCGTCGTCGAAGGCGGCCGAGGTGATGGAGTACGTGAACTCGCACCCGAACATCAGCGTGGACGTGGGCCAGGTCATGTTCGGACCGGCGACGGCGATGACGGCGGACGGGCCGGTCGGTCACCTGTTGCACCAGCTCACGGGCCGGAAGTGGGTCAACGTGGATGTCGAGCTCGAGACCGGGTGTGGCATAGTCCCGTACGAGTACAAAGATCGCCGCACGATCCACGTACTCCAGTGGGCCATAGGCCTCGAGATCTTCCTCACGGCCCGCGACCTGTGGCGCGTGGTACTCTCGACCGACCACCCCAACGGCGGCTCGTTCCTCTCGTACCCCCGCCTCATGCGACTGCTGATGGACCGGGCGTTCCGTGATGAGGAGATCAAGAAGGTGAAGGCCAACGGGCTTGAGGGGACGTCCCTCAAGGATGGGCTGGACCGGGAGTACTCGCTCTACGAGATCGCGATCATCACGCGGGCGGCGCCCGCGCGGCTGCTCGGCCTTCAGGCCCGCAAGGGCCACCTGGGTCCGGGGGCCGATGCGGACGTCGCGCTCTACGAGGACAATCCCGCGGATCGCGAGGCGATGTTCCGCGCGCCGCGCTACGTGCTGAAGGGTGGCCGTCTCGTCGTCGAGGAGGGGCAGCTCCGCTCGCAAGTCTTCGGCCGCACGCTGCGGGCCGCGCCGTCCTACGACCGGGCCATCGAGCACGATGTGCGAGCGTTCTTCGATCGCTACGGCACCATTCAGTTCGACAACTTCGCGATCGCTGACGACGAGGTCGACAGGCCATGAGGCTGAACGGCGTCTTCATCGAGGACACCTTTGCCGAGGCGTTCGCGATGTCGGGGGCGCGGGCGGTGATCACCGGCCGCACGCAGGCATGGGCGCGCGAGGCGGCCACCCGGATGACCGGGTTTGCCACCTCCGTAATCGGCTGCAAGTGCGAGGCGGGGATCGAGGGTGACCTCCCCGCGGACGCCACCCCGGACGGCCGGCCGGGCACGAGCGTTCTCCTGTTCGCCTTCAACCCGGAAGGGGTCCAGACCCGGATCGTGGAACGGATCGGCCAGTGCGTGCTCACCTGCCCGACGACGGCCTGCTACGATGGGCTGGCCGAGGAGCCCGTGCGCATCTCGGTAGGCGGCCAGCTCCGGTACTTCGGCGACAAGTTCCAGCTCAGCAAGGTGATCGACGGCCGCCGCTACTGGCGCGTGCCGGTCATGGAGGGCGAGTTCCTCGTTGAGGAGACATTCGGCGCTCGCCCCGCCGTGGGCGGGGGTAACTTCCTCATCCTCGGCGAATCGGCCGATGCGGCGCTCGCCGCGGCGGAGGCGGCCGTGGCCGCGATGGGCAGGGTGCGTGGCGTCATCCTCCCCTTTCCCGGCGGCATCGTGCGGAGCGGCAGCAAGGTCGGGTCACGGCACTATTCGCTCAAGGCCACGACCAACGATGCCTACTGCCCTACGCTCCGCGGGATGGTCGAGAGTGCGCTCCCCGACGGCGTCAACTCAGTGCTGGAGATCGTGATCGACGGCCTCACCGTCGAGGCGGTCGAGGAAGCGATGCGGGTGGGCATCCCCGCCGCGTGCCGCCCGGGCGTGCATTCGATCTCCGCAGGGAACTACGGGGGGAAGCTGGGCCAGTACGCGCTGCACCTCCGGAAGCTTCTGGAGGGCGTGCCCGCATGACCGCGACGGTGCTCACGCCGCTCGACCTGCCGCGCGTCCCCCTCGAGGCCGAGGCCATAGCCCCCGAGCGGCTGGCCGGCCGGTCCGAGCGGGAGGTGGCACTCCTGCCGGTGCAGATCGGCAACGCGACCGCCCAACTGGGGGAGTTCTTCCGGGTGCGTGGGGCGGGCTCGGACGAGATCCGGATCGACGGTGACGTCAGCCGCGTCAAAGGGATCGGTGCCGGGATGACGCGCGGGCGACTGGTGGTAGAGGGGGGGGTGGGGATGCACGCGGGCGCGCGGATGCGCGGCGGCGAGCTGGTGGTGATGGGCGATGCGGGCGCGTGGGCGGGCGCGGAGATGGTGGGCGGCGTCTTGCGCATCGGAGGTAGCGCGGGAGATCACGCGGGCGCGGCGTACCCGGGGAGCCGGCGCGGGATGACCGGGGGCGCGCTTCTGGTGGGCGGGAACGCCGGGAGGGAGCTCGGCGGTGTGATGCGTCGCGGGCTCATCGCGGTCCGTGGCTCGGCTGGCGATTACTCGGGATTCAACATGATCGCGGGTTCGATCGTGCTGTGCGGAGGCGCCGGCCGGCGGACCGCGGCAGGAATGAAGCGCGGCAGCCTGGTTGCGTTTCGGTCGCTCGAGCTACTGCCCACCTTCCGCTACGCCTGCACGTACCGGCCCGAATTTCTCGCGCTTCTCCTGCGGACGCTCCGCGATCTCTTTGGCTTCGCGATCGATGCGCGCTACGTGAGTGGCTTGTACCGGCGCTACAGCGGCGACTTCGCGGAGCTGGGGAGGGGAGAGATCTTGATATGGACCTCGGACTGAACGAGCGAGCCGCGCGCATCGCCGACGCGATGGAGGAAGAGGCCGACGCCTTGCGGGTGGCGGTCAAGCGGCTCGACCATGGGACCCGCGTCATCGACGCGGGCGTCGAGGTCCCCGGCGGGCTGGCGGCGGGCCGGCGGCTGGCCGAGGCCTGCATGGGCGGCCTCGGGGAAATCACTTTCACCCACCTGGAGTTCGGCGACCTCTGGCTGCCTGGGCTCACCGTGACGACGGACCACCCGGCTGAGAGCTGCATGGCGGCGCAATACGCGGGGTGGAAGATCGATCCCCAAGGCTACTTCGCGATGGGCTCGGGGCCGCTCCGCGCGGCCGCCCGGGTGGAAAAGGGGCTGTACGAGAAGCTGAGGTATGAAGAGCGCCCGGACCGTGGCGTGCTCGTACTCGAGGGGCGGCAGATGCCGGATGAAGAGGTCGCCGAGTACGTGGCGGTGAAATCCGGTCTTTCCCCCGACCGCCTGACTTTCCTGATCGCGCCGACGGCCAGCCTGGCGGGTGGGGTGCAGATCTCTGCCCGCGTCCTCGAGACCGCACTGCATAAGATGGCGGAGCTGGGCTTCGACATCTCCGGCATCCTGAGCGGGCTCGGCACCGCTCCGCTGCCGCCCGTCGCCAAGAGCGACCTCAGGGCGATCGGGCGCACCAACGACTGCGTGCTGTACGGAGGCCGCGCGCACTTCACGCTGCGTGCGGAAGACGAGACGCTGGCTGAGCTGGCGCCGCGGGTTCCGTCCTCGGCCTCCTCTGACTACGGCACGCCCTTCTACGAGATTTTCCAACGGTACGGCGGCGACTTCTACAAGATCGACCCGCACCTGTTCAGCCCGGCGGCGATCTATCTCACCAACGTGGCCAGCGGACGCACCTTCCAGGCGGGCCGGGTCAACCCCGAGGTGCTGCGGGCCTCGCTCCTCTCATGAACGTCGCTATCCTCGCAGGATGCCGGGGCTGGCACACGGATGCGCTAGAGCGCGCGCTGGCCGTGCGCGGGCTGGAGTCGGCCGTCCTGCCGGTCGACGCGCTGGTGGGCCGCACGGGCTGTGCGCCGCGCCTGGCGGCGGGCGGCCGCGCGCTCGACGAGGTCCACGGCGTGCTGGTCCGGACCATCCCCCGGGGCTCGCTCGACCAGATCATCTTCCGAGTCGATGCGCTTCACCGGCTGGAGCGGCTCGGCGTGCCCGTGGTGAACCCGCCGGGGACGATCGAGCGGACCGTGGACAAGTACTATACTTCGACTCTCCTTGAGGACGCGGGAATCCCGACCCCTGCAACGGTGGTGGCCGAGCGCCTGGACGACGCCATGGCCGCCTTTCGCTCATTCGGGGACGCCATCGTCAAGCCGCTGTTCGGGTCGAATGGGCGGGGGATGGTGCGGGTTGAGGACGAGGAGATTGCCTACCGCGTGTTCCGCGCCCTAGAGCTGGATCGCGCGATCTACTACATTCAAAAAACGATCCCTCACGACGGCTGCGACGTGCGCGCGTTCGTAGTGGGCGGCCGGGTGGTGGCGGCGGCGACGCGGCGGGCCACAGGCTGGCGCACGAACATCTCGCGCGGCGGCGTGGCCGAGCGCGTGGAGCTTCCGCAAGAATGGGAGGCTCTGAGCCTACGCGCCGCGGCGGCTGTAGGCGCGGAGTACGCGGGGGTCGACCTTCTTCCCGCACGATCAGGCGAACTCTACGTGCTGGAGGTGAACGGCAGTCCCGGATGGCGGGGCCTGCAATCGACGACCCGGGTCGATATCGCGGGCGCCATCGTCGATCACCTGGCGGCGCGGATGGCGTCGCCCCGCGAGGCATGACCTACGATCCCGAGATCGCCGTCACCGTCCAGATCGCTTGCCTCCTGGAGGTCACCGCTCCCAAGCCCGGGAACGTCCATCCGTCGTCGGGCTTCGGAGACGCGCGCTTCGAGCACTACCTGGCCAGCGCGGCCGCGATCGGGCCGGCGATGGCGGCGGCCGGGGGTCGGGGCGTGGGCGCAACCATCCACGCGGCGGTGCGTGAGACCCGCAAGCACGTGGCGGTCAACACGAACCTCGGCATCATCCTCCTCCTCGCACCGCTGGCCAAGGCGGCGGCCGCGCTCGGCGGCCCTCTCCGGCGGCGGCTGGCAAATGTCCTCGCCGGGCTCAGCGTGAAGGATGCGGAGGAAGCCTACGCGGCGATCCGGGAGGCCGCGCCAGCGGGCCTGGGTGCGCTGCCCGAGCAGGATGTGCGGGAGCGGCCCACCGTGACGTTGCGCGCGGCCATGGCCCTCGCCGCGGACCGCGACACGATCGCGAGCGAGTACGTGACAGACTTCGGCACCACGTTCGAGAAGGCCGCTCCAGCTCTCGTGGCGGCGCGCCGGTCGGGGCTGGGCTGGTCGGAGGCGGTCGTGCAGGCGTACCTGGACGTGCTGGCCGAGGTGCCGGACACGTTGATCGCTCGCAAGCTGGGGAAAGCGGTCGCCCAGCAGGTCAGCCACGCGGCGCGCGAAGCGCTGGCCGCGGGGGGCGTCGAGACGGAGGAGGGGCGGCGCGCTATTGCGCTTCTCGATCGAGAGCTCCGCGACCCGCAGAACGAACGCAACCCGGGGACGACGGCCGACCTCATGGCGGCCGCACTCTTCGTCGTACTCACGGAGTCCGGAGAACGTCTATGAGCCGGTTCGAAGTGCGGGTGTCGAAGGACTACCTGGTATTCGCCGCCGGCCATTTCATCACAACCAGCGGGCAGTGCGAGTCGTTGCATGGCCACAACTACCGGGCCTCCGTTGTGGTCGAGGGCGATGTCGACGAGAACCACTACGTCTTCGACTTTGTGACGCTCAAGAATATCATGCGGGAGATCGTCGGCGAGCTCGACCATAAGATGCTGCTGCCGGAGCACAATCCGCTGCTGGAGCTGAGTGAAGAGGGTGGGTCGGTCAGCGTGCGCTACAGGGACCGCAAGTACCTTTTCCCACGGGAGGACCTCGTCTTCGTGCCGGTGCCCAACACGACGGCCGAGATGCTGGCCCGTTACCTGGCGGGGCGGCTCAAGGACGCGCTGTCCGCGGAGGGCGCCACGCATCTGACCGGAATCGCCGTCGAGGTCGAGGAATCGTTCGGCCAATCGGCCTTGTACCGGGAGTCCCTCGGCTAAACCGCTTCCACCGTTCTGATGTCCGCGCGGGTGATCCGGCCGGCGTGGAGAGCGGTGCCGACCAGGACAGCTGCGCATCCGAGGTCTGCCAGCCGACGGAGATCGTCGCGATCGCGGACGCCGCCGCCGATCACCACGGACATCTGCGGATAGCGGGCGCGAAGGGGAGGGAGGAGCTCGTCGTACGGCCCTCCCAGGGCGCCTACGCGGGCCAGATCCAGAAGGATCAGCGTGCGGTAGCCCGCCTCGAACGCACGACCCGCAAGCTGGAGCGGCGTCTCGCCGGCCAGCACCGGCGCCGCGGCGACGGGGCGGCCCGCGCGCAGATCGAGGCTGAAGGCAAGGCGCTCGGAGGGCAGGGCGGCCCCAACCGAAGCGAGGGCGCTCGGATCGGGCAGCGTCTCGAGGCCGATGACGGCGCGGCTCGCCCCGGCCGCGAGGACGCGGCCGGCCGTGGCGGCGTCGCGGATCGCGGCGTCCACCCATAGCTTGAGCCCTTGATCGGCGATCGTCCGGACGATCCGCAGGTCCGTTGGCCCGCCCGCGATCGCTCCCAGGTCGGCCAGATAACACGTTTGGATACCCAGATGATCCCGAAACGCGCGGGCAAGCGAGACCGGGTCGGATCCCGGTGCCAGGGCGCTCTTCACTGGCCGGTAGCGGCGGCGGTCGCCGCCGCTTGCGTGGACCGCCTGACCGGCCCATAGGTCGAGAACGGCGATCACCTGCATCGCGAGATGCGCACCGTATTCATCCACGAGTTCGTGGCAGGCGGCGGATTCGCGGGAGCGCCACTGCCTGACGGCCTCCTGTCGGAAGGGCTGGCGATGCTGCAGGCTGTTCTGTCGGACCTGGCCGAGACCGGCGGCCGGCGCATCCTGATGACGATCGACGACCGCCTGTCCCCGCCGCTGCCGCGCGGCGTCGAAGTCATCCCGGTGGCCGCCGGTTCGCACGAGCCGGCCTTCCGCAAGTTGGCGGCCGCCGCGGGCCATGTGTGGATCATCGCGCCGGAGACCGGGGGCCGCCTGGCCCGTCTCACGGAACTTGCTGAAAGACTCGGCGCGACGCCGGTCGGGTCGAGCGCGGCGGCGGTCCGCCTCACGAGCGACAAGTTAGCGCTATCCAGGCGCCTCGCGGGAGCGGGGCTGCCGGTCCCGCGCACCTGGCCGTCGGCGGAGACCGCCATCGCCCTTAGCG
>JACQVD010000044.1 GCA_016209945.1 Gemmatimonadota bacterium | reverse complement strand
GTGCGTGGCCCTCACGGTCGTCCCTTCCGAGTACAAGCGGCGCCAGCTCCTCGAGAACACGCCCTGGATGAGCGACCTCTCGATCACGGTCATCCCGAACGGGATCGACCTGAACCGCTTCCGGCCGGATGCCGACCGCGGCGCGCGGGCGCGGGCCGAACTCGGCCTCGCGGCCTCTGCGTTCGTCGTCGGCTACTTCGGCCAGATCGAGCGGCGGAAACGCGTCGAGGTGTTGGTCCGAGCCGCCGAGATGCTACGTGGGCGCGGCCGGGACGCGGCGCTTCTCATCGTGGGAGCCGGACCGGAGGACGCGACGCTGCGCAGGCAGACGGCGGCGCTTGCGGTGCCGGCGATCTTCACCGGGTTCCGAACGGATGTCCCGGACCTCATGAACGCGTGCGATGTCGTCGTCCATCCCTCGATCGGCGAGAGCTTCGGATTCGCGGTGGCCGAGGCGATGGGCTGCGGCCGGCCCGTGGCGGCGGCCGGCGCGTGCAGCCTCCCCGAACTCATCGAGGACGGCGAGACCGGATTCCTGTTCGAGCCGGAAAGCGCGGATGCTCTGGCTCAGATCCTCCAACTCCTCCAGGACGATCCCGCGCTGCGCCGGAGAATCGGCACCGCGGCGCGCCGCGCGGCCGAGGCGCGCTTCTCGCTGCCGACGATGCTGGATCGCTGGGAAGGGGCCCTCAGGGAGGTCGCGGAGTCGCGATCCCGGGCTCCCTAGGGCTCCGGCGCTTCCCTTCCCGCTTGGAACCCGCCCGTGAGGCTCCTCACGGTAGCGGCTGCCAGTCGGGCCACGCGTCGAAGGCCGAGTGCCGCGTCATGTTCACCCGCCGGCTCCCGTCGGGTCGGATCACGAAGATGTCCGCGTTGTCGTCCCGCAACCTCGCGTAGGCGATCCACTCGCCGTCCGGCGACCAGGCGGGCATGCCGTCCACGAAAGCGTCCTGTGTGAGGTTGCGCAGATCCGCCCCGTCGGCGCGCATGATGTAGATGTCCGACACGCCGTTCTGGTTCGAGTCGAAGACGATCTGCGATCCGTCGGGCGACCATGCCGGCCGCCTGTTCAAGGCCCGGACGCGCGTGAGCTGCACCGCCCCGCTGCCATCCGCATTCATCACGTAGATGTGCGCCACCTCCTCGCCCAGGCTCGAGTGGAACGCGATCCGGCTCCCGTCGGGGGACCACGCCGCGAAGCCCTGGTCGCCGGAGATCTCCCTCGTGAGGTTCACGGGCTCGGAGCCGTCCGCATTCACCACCCAGACATCGAAGTCGCCGTCGCGGTCCGAGTGGAAGGCGATCTTCGTTCCGTCGGGTGACCAGTCGGGGTACGCGTCGGCCGCCGGGTGGTCGGTGAGGCGCCGGAGGTTCGAGCCGTCGGCGTCCACGATGGTGATGTCGTGGTTCCCGTCGCGGATCGTATAGAACGCGAGCGACCGGCCGTCCGGCGACCAGTCGGCCGCCCCGTCGAAGCCCGGGTGGTCCGTCACCTGTGTCACCCGCCCGTCGGGCCCGAGGACGAAGACATCGCGGTTCCCCGACCGATTCGAGTCGAAGGCGATCGCCGCAGGGAGCGTCACGACATCCGTCGGCGCCGTCGTCTCCCGGCATGCGGCGACGAGCATGAGCGCGGCCCAGGCCGCGCTCGCCTTGAGAAGGCGTCCTCGCTCCATGAGGCACCCGCTGCGCCTCACTCTACCACGGGAGGTCCGCCTGGGGCCAGCCGCCAAACGCCGACCTATCGGTTCGTGGGGGCGCGATTGACCGTCGCGGCATGCAGAGCATTGAAGAGCAACTTGAAGGTGGCTCGTGGCTGGCCGCGGAACTGGGCGCGAAAACCGATCAACACGACACTCCCCTTCCCCAATGGAACGCGCACAACGGCGGGGTTTCCGGCCAGGTATCTCTCGGCACCCACGGCCCAACCACTGAGGAGCGGGTCGCCGTCTCCGTAGCGGGCCACGACCTCGACCTGCGGGCCCTGCGCTCGCCCGGTCTCCCCGCCCGCGGGCTTCACGAGTTTGAAGGCGCGGCTCTCCACGAAGAACGCGGCGGCGCTGTCCGGCATCCCATACGCGAGCGCGTGGGCCGTGTTCAAGCGAAGCGCTACGAGGGAGCCCGGAATGTAGAAGCTGTCCCGTGGCACTCTGGCCGCGGAATTTTCCACCGGCAACCCGAACTGCGCGATCGCGAAGTCGGCCGCGCTGTCGAGCGCCACGAGGCTGCCGCCCGCTTGCACGTATCGCTTCAGCGCCGCTGCGCCCTCCGGGCCTAGGCCGCCCACATACTCGGGCGGCATCGTCCCGGGGGTGTGGCCCCCGAGGATCCGGAAGGGATCCTGGCTCGCGAGGATGATCGCGTCGTAGCGGTGGAGGTTGCCGCGGCGAAGGTCGGTGTCTCGGAGCCGGTCGAACGGGAACTCGTAGCGGTCCAGGATCCAGCGGGTCCACCCCTCGTCCATGTTCGCGACCCACGAGCCGTAGAGCCCCACACGCGGAAGCCGCAGGTCGTCCACCCGCACGCCCGGCGGCCGCGCCAAGGCGACGAACTCGAGCCCCTGGTCGCGGGCCAGGGCCTCGATCCGCTGGCGAGTGCGCCGGCCGCCGTTCCGGATCACGATCGTACCCGCATCGAACCGCTCGCCCGCGGCTTCGAACCCCGCGGCCGCCAGGCCCACGCGTTCCCCGTCCTTCAGAAGTCTGTTCACCGCGAGCACGCTCGTGTTCGGCCGATGGGAGAGGAGATACCCGTAGCCGGCGTGACCCACCACCTGCCCGGGCTCCACCCGCGCCACATCCACGGCCTCCGAGCGCGCCACGAACGGCTCCTCCACACGCCTCATCGCGACCCCCATCTGTATGGGGAGCGTCCAGCCGGCGATGTCGTAGGGAGGCTCGCGCGGCCCGCCGGGGTACAGGCGCCGGTCGGGGTAGACCTGCCTCTCCAGGAGATCGAGGACGTGCGGGCGGAACGCCTGCGCAGCGTAGACCACGTAGGAACCGCTCGGGTACTCCCGCCCACCGGCCTGGAACGGCTCGGTCGCCCGGTGGACCTCGACCCCACCCCGCCGGAGCACGTTCACGAGCTGGACCGCCTCACCGGCGTCCCACTGCTCGCCCGGCGCGATCACGTAGGCGAACGGGTTCCCGGCCCGCCCCTTCTCGATCGCCTCGCGGCCCATCTGGTAGATCCCGTACAGCCAGTCGTCCTTCCGCGCCGCCGCGATCTCCAGCAGGGCGTGGGAGCCCGTCATCATGTAGTCCACGGCGTCGCGCAGTCGCCACCAGCCGCCCTTCCACGGGTCGGGGTAGAAGGTGCTCGGCTGGACGGTGGAGAGCGTCGGCGCGCTGCGGAACGTCGGGGGGAGCGAGTCGGGCGTGTAGTACCTCGGCGTCGCGTACTCGTAGAGCGCGGTCTCCGTAAGGATCCCGATCATGTTGTGGAAGTACGGGGCGGTCCTCATCCCCCCGTTCCACCACGCGTTGTAGACGACGCGGGAGACGACGCCCGGCTTCCCTTCGCGAGCGAACCGGTTCGCCATGGCGCTCCCGACCAGGTTCACCCCCCGGATCACGAGCGGAGGGATGTGAGGGCTCACGGGCTCGGCGAACGGCGGCACGAAGATCCGCGCCGGAAACGGGCCCGTCTGGTGATGGTTGTACACGATCTGCGGGTACCACTCGTGGTACAGGATGCGCGCAACCGCCTCCGTCTCCGGCTGCGTGATCATGTACCAGTCCCGGTTGTTGTCGTGTCCCACGTAGTGGTGGTAGAGCCACGGGAGGTCCGCCGTCTCGTACGGCGTGCCCAGGTTCCGCCGGTACCACTCCGCGACGATGTCGAGCCCGTCCGGATTCATGACCGGCATGAGGAGGAGCACGACGTTCTCGCGAACGCGCTGCATCGCCTGGGAGGTGTCCGTGGCCACCGTGTACGCGAGGAGCGGCGTGTGTTGCGCGCCGGCGACCTCGGTCGCGTGCAGGCCGCCATCGATCCAAACCACCGCACGACCCTCCCCGGCGAGCCGCCGGGCCTCCTCGTCGGAGAGGCCCACGGCGCGGGCGAGCCGTTCGCTGATCGAGCGCCAGCGCTCGATCTGCCGGAGGTTCTCCTCGCTCGAGATGACCGCGAGGATCAGCGGCCGCCCCAGGACCGATCGCCCGATCTCTTCCTCGCGGACGCGCGCGCTCGCCGCGTCGAGCGCGCGAAAATATTCAAGAATTGCCGAATAATCGGCGAGCTTGTGATCCGCGCCCGGCTCGAACCCGAAGACGGACGCGGGATGCGGCGGCGTCTCCGCCCCCGTCGCCCGGAGCCCTTGCTGCGGCCGCGCGCCGGCGACCCACGGATGGGCGGCACTCGCCGACCAGAGGATCGCCCCGAGGACGAGTGCGCTGCGGATCGGGCGCGGTCGCGCTTTCATGCCTCTCCTCCGGATCGCTTGTTCCCGCTCGCGCCCGCGGCCGGCGCGCGGGCGCCCTTCCTTGAAGTGGCGAGGAAGAACCGGACACTCATCGCCTGAGCCACGACGTCCCGCCATCCTGAGAAAGGAGCCAAGACGAATATGAGCTGGATCCTCCTGGCCCTCGTGATCCTCGTGGCCGGATACCTCAGCGTCACCTTCAACGCTCTGGTCCGGCTGAAGCAGATCGTGGCGAACGCATGGAAGCAGATCGACGTCCAGCTCCAGCGCCGGCACGACCTCATCCCGAACCTGGTGGAGGCGGTCCGCGGGTACATGCAGTACGAGCAGGACACGCTCCAGCGCGTCATCGAGGCCCGGGCCAAGGCCGTCGCGGCAACGGGCGTGGGCGCCAAGGCCGCCGCGGAGGGCGAGCTCACCCAGGCCCTCGGCCGGCTCTTCGCGCTCGCCGAGAACTACCCGCAGCTCCGCGCCAACGACAACGTGCTCCAGCTCCAGGAGCAGCTGACGACGACCGAGAACCAGATCGGGTTCTCGCGCCAGTTCTACAACGACATGGTGATGCGGTTCAACACGAAGCAGCAGGTGTTCCCGACCAATCTGTTCGCCCGCATGCTCGGGTTCCACCCCGCGGAGTACTTTGAGGCCCCGGTGGCGGCCCGGGAAGTCCCCAAGGTGGATCTGACGCTGCGCCGCGGGAGTGCCACGCCCGCCCCCCCCGTCCCCCCCGGCCAGGCGGAGGACGCCCCTCGGCCCGGCTCGTAAGGCCGAACGCCGCCCGCGGAGAGGCGCCCGGTGACTGAGCGGGTCGATTTCTACGCCCGGCAGGCCGCCAACCGCCGGTGGACGTGGACGCTCGTGCTGACCTTCCTCGTCCTCGCGGCGCTCGTGGGGCTGGCCGCGGATCTCTTCGTGTTCGGCTCCTACCGGCCGGGCGCGGGCGGCTTCCCGATCGTCTCCGCCCTCGCCGTCGCCGTCGCTTCTCTCCAGTCCGTGAACGCGTACTTCTACGGCGATCGCTCGATCCTGCGGGCGCTCAAGGCGAAGCCGCTGAACCCCATGGGCGATCGCGAGGAGCGTGAGCTCTTCAACATCGTGACCGAGATGTCGATCGCCTCGGGGCTCACCCCTCCCAAGGTCTACGTGATCGACGACCCGGCGCCGAACGCCTTCGCCACCGGGCGCGATCCCGAACACGCGTCCATCGGCGTCACGAGAGGCCTCCTGGAGGTCCTCGACCGCGAGCAGACGCAGGGCGTCATCGCCCACGAGATGGCCCACATTAAGAACTACGACATCCGCACGATGACGCTCGTGGCGGCCCTCTTCGGCGTCGTGGTGCTCCTGGCGGATTGGTCGCTCCGGAGCCTCCGCTACGGCGGCCGGGTGGCGGGAGCCCGGCGGGCCGGGAAGAGAGGCGGCGGCGGTGGTGCGGCTGGAATCCTTCTCCTTCTCACGATCCTCCTCATGATCGTGGCGCCGCTCCTCTCACGGCTCGTGGCGATGGCCGTGTCGCGCCAGCGGGAGTACCTGGCCGACGCCGGCGGCACCGAGTTCACCCGGAACCCTCTGGGGCTCGCCCGTGCGCTCGAGGAGATCGCGAGCCATCACAGTCCCCTGAAGCGCGCGACCCGCGGGACGGCGCATCTCTTCATCCACGATCCCCTGGAGCGCAAACTGGACAACCGCGAAGGCTTCTGGGCCGATCTCTTCAGCACGCACCCGCCGATCGAGAAGCGGGTTCAGCGGTTGAGACAGATGGCGTACGTTGGGTAGAACACAAAACCGGGCGCGGCCACCTGAGAGCGGCCTCGCCCGGCTCGAGTTCCTAGCGTTTCGGCGATGCTCAGGCGGCGGGCTGAACGGCCTCCACCTGGAGCTCGATCTCGACCTCGTCGCCCACGGCACCGATTCCCTCCATCACCTTGTTCCACGTAAGCCCGAAGTCGCGCCGATCCACGACCAGCGTCCCCTCGGCACCGAGACGGCGCTCGCCGTTCGGCAGCGTGACGGGCCCGACGACCCGGAAGGGGATCGAAACCTCGCGGGTGACGCCTCTGATCGTGAGATCGCCCACCACCACGACCCCGTTGCCCTGGCGGACCACCCGCTTGCCGGCGAAGCGGATCGCGCGGAACCGCTGGACGTCGAAGAACTCGGGGCTTCGGAGGTGCGCGTCCCGCTTCTCGTTTCCGGTCTCCAGGCTCTTCGCATCGATCACGACGAGGAGCCGTGAGCGCGTGATATCCTCTGGATCGATCCAGATCTTCGCGTCGTACTCGGTGAACTTCCCCTTCACCGTGGAGAACAGCATGTGCTTCACGTTGAAGCCGATGTACGTGTGCGCGGGATCGATCTCGAAACGCTCGAGGTTGACCGCCGGCGCCGCGGCCACGAGGGCCGCGGAAAGAGCCACGAGGAAACCGCGTGTCACAATCTTGTGCATCTGCTCACTCCTTTTCCGTTGTGGTACCCAATACATGTCAGCGGGGGACAGAACGCGCAGATAGCCCGGTGGGTTCCCAGGTCGGCCTTCCGCGACGGAACGGTCGAGAGCGCAAAACGAGCGGGCGGCGCCCAAAAGCACCGCCCGCTCGGCAGGCTATGCCCGCTGACGCTCCTGCTACCCAGCCGAAGCGGGGGCCGCGCGTCGGCCGTAGACCAGCGCGACCAGCACCCCGAGGATCGCCATCTCAACTATCCCCAAGAGGAATGTCTTCAAGGTCAGCGACAGCGCCAAGGGCGTCACCGCATAGCCCACCCACGCGCCGTACCCTGCGTAGACGCCCCCGACGGCGAGTCCGTACCGAATCCCCTGCCCCAAGGGCGCCTTCGCGGGCTCGTAGCCCTTCGTGTAGATCCATGCGAAGGCCAGCGGGAAGAGGATTCGGCCGACGATAAATAACGACCACGGTATCTCGGCGTCCGTCCTGAGCAA
This sequence comes from Gemmatimonadota bacterium, assembly GCA_016209945.1. Classification (GTDB taxonomy): domain Bacteria; phylum Gemmatimonadota; class Gemmatimonadetes; order Palauibacterales; family KS3-K002; genus JACQVD01. The sequence continues at coordinate 7 of JACQVD010000044.1, read as the reverse complement.
GCTCCGC
>JACQVD010000042.1 GCA_016209945.1 Gemmatimonadota bacterium | reverse complement strand
TCGGCGTGAACCAGCGCAGCGCCCACGCGTCGGCCCGCTTGAGGAGGAACGCCGTCTCCGAGAGGTTCATCTCGCGCGCCACGGCGCGCATCCATTCCTCGTCGGCAGGCCCGTCCAGGATGCACACCGCCGCGGGGTTGCCACTGAACACGCGACTTGTGAACGCGTCGATCTGATAGATCGGGATCTTCATTTGGGGTCCATCCGTCGTTCCGCCCGCTTAGGCGGCACCACCATTTGCGCGATTGGGGTGCCGCGGCGCAAGCCATACGGCCGCCACGCCGATTGACGCCTCCGGAGGTGCGTCGTAGAATGCCAAGCGCGGCCGCATCCTCCTTTGCGCTAGCGGGGAAAGCCAAATGGCGCACGGCCTTTGGGCCCGTGTCGGCGAGGCGCGCCTCTTCCGCGTCCTTGTGTTCTACCTTGCGGCCTCGTGGCTCATCCTTCAGGTCATAACACTCCTTAAAAACGAGCTCCAGCTTCCCCGTTGGCTAACGCCGGTCGCGGTCGCTCTGCTGCTCATCGGCCTTGTCATCATCTCGGCCACGGCCTGGATTCAATCGCACCCCCTCACCAAGGCGAAGGCGGGAGAGCTTCCGGCGGCCTGGGAGCTTGACCTGAAAGGACTGGCGAGGTCGGTCTCGAGAGGGCGACTGCCGCACCCCACCTGGGCCCGGACCATCCTGGGCGGCGTGGTTGCTTTCTCTCTTCTATTCGGGGCCGCGGGTGTCTACGTGCTGCTGAAAGAGCGAGGTGTTGGAGCGTCGGCTGCGGAGAAGGCGATGCTGCTCGTTCTCCCCTTCCAGAATCTCGGTGCGGCTGAGGATGAGTACTTCGCGGACGGGGTCACCGAGGAGATCATGTCGCGGCTCGCCGGTGTGCATGGGCTGGGAGTCATCGCGCGCACCACCGCGATCCAGTACAAGAACACGCCGAAGACCATCGAGGAGATCGGCAAAGATCTGGGCGTGGACTATGTGCTGGAGGGAACTGTCCGCTGGCAGCGTCTTGCCGAAGGCCCAAGCCGCGTCCGCGTGACTCCTCAGCTCATTCGGGTAGTGGATGCCACCCATCTGTGGTCCGAAAGTTATGATGCCGTCCTCGCCGACATCTTCCAGATCCAGTCGGACGTGGCCCAGCGGGTGACGAAGGCGCTTGACATCGCTCTTCTCGAGCCTGAGCGCCGCTCCCTCGAAGCCAGGCCAACGGAGAATCTGGAGGCCTACGACTATTATCTGCGCGGCAACGAGTACTTCGCTCGAACCTATCTCGAGCAGGACATCCGGCTTGCCATCCAGATGTACGAGAAAGCCGTTCAGCTCGACCCCGCCTTCGCTCTGGCGTGGGCGAAGCTCTCGGAAGCGCACTCCGGTATGTATTGGTTTCACTACGACCGCTCGGGGGAGCGGCTGGTCACAGCCAAGGCAGCGGTGGACAAGGCGTTCGCGCTTCAGCCCGGTCTGCCGGAGGCTCACCAGGCGCTCGGCTATTACTACTACTGGGGTTTCCTGGACTACGACCGCGCCGTCGAGCAGTTCGCGATTGCCCACAGAAGCCAGTCCAGCAACGCCCGCGCTCTCGCGGGGATCGGGTTCGTCCGTCGGCGGCAGGGGAAATTTGAGGAGGCGCTCGCGACTCTCGAGGAGGCTTTAAAGATCGACCCGCGCTCGGCAGAACTGCTCGTCAATACAGCGGAGACTTACGTTCTCCTACGGGACTACGCTGAAGCCGAGCGCTACTGGGAGCGCACGGTTTCGTTGCGTCCCGACTGGACACTGGCCTACGCCAACTGGGCTCGGCTCTATCTTATCTCGGAGGGCAACACGGGCAAGGCGCGGGCCGTACTGGACCAGGCGTTGCGGAACGTCGGGCCTACGCAAGATCCGGACATCGTCTACGCGACGACGCTGGTCGATCTCTTCGATGGGAAGTACCAGGATGTGGTGAGCCGCCTCGCTTCTGCGGCCCTCGAAGGGTTCAATACACAATATTACTTCATCCCCAAGGCTCAAATCTACGCGCAGGTCTATACGTTGATGGGCAAGCCGCAGCTCGGGCTGGCCTACTACGACAGCGCACGGGCCGTCGTGGAAACCGTGCTGCGAGCGCAGCCCGAGGACGCGCGACTCCACGGCGCGCTCGGCATCGCGTACGCGGGCCTGGGCCGTAAGGAGGACGCGATCCGGGAAGCGAAGAGAGGCGTGGAGCTTCTCCCCGTCAGCAAGGAGGCATGGAGAGGTCAGTATCGAATCCGGGATTTGGCTCAGGTCTACGTGATGGTCGGCGAACACGACGCCGCGATCGATCAGCTCGAGTTTCTACTCTCGGTTCCCAGCGAGATCTCGGTTCCCTGGCTTCGACTCGATCCCACCTGGGCTCCGCTGCGTGGGCATCCGCGTTTTCAGGCACTTCTCGAGAAAGAAAAGGGCCCGGCGGCCTGAGGAAGACGGCCGAGAGTCACCTCCGGAACGGCAATTCGTAGGAAAAATAGGCGAAGACTGAGAAGTCATCCGAAGTGTCGGTGAGTCCGACGGCTGCGGCTCCGCCGATGATTAGTTGGTGGTCCCCGAGGTTCCAGCCCCCGCGAACACCGGGGGCCAGGAGCCACGTCGTCTCCCGATGGGTCGCGCCCGGCCCCACGATTCGCTCCTCGAAGTGCGCCACCGTCTCCAGCATGACGTTCAGCATAGGGCCCGCGCGCCAGATGGCGCTGGCGCCGAGGTTCGGCGTCCAGAGGGACTCCCCATCGTCGCGGGCGTAGGTCAAGCCGGCGTTCCAGTGCAAGTACACGTCGCCGACCTGCTTGCTGAATGGGAGGTTCGTCTGCGCCCCGACGTGCCCACTGCCGAAGCCTTCGTCCTCGTCGCCGCTCGGAAGGATGAGGCTCAGCCTCGGGGCGAACGCGGGCCGCTGCTCGGTTTCCGTGAGCGCTTGCAGGCGATAGTGAACAAAGATATCGCCGATCCCTGAGGCGCCGCCTCCGCCTGCGAACGGAAGCGTGTATGAGAGCTGGTGCCGCTGGGTGCCCGCCGGCCACTCTTGCGTGAAGGCGAGCTCCCAGGTGCCCTCATCGGACCTCAGGAGCCCCAGGATGTTCTGGAAGATGCCCGGCTCCTGGTTGAACGCTTCCTCGATGAAGAACGAGTTGTCTACGATCTGGAAGGGCGCGGTCGATGCGCGCTCGGCGGGCGCACGGTTCGCCCGTTCACGCTCGGATGGGGGTTGAGCCGCAGCGTGCGCGCCGTGCGCGAAAACCGCCATCCAGGCGAGGATCGCCGCCGCCCTCACGCAACGACCAGGAGGGCCGTGCTGTACATGATCACGAGACCCAGCACGAGCCCGGCCGCGTTCGTCACACTCGCCCACGCGCCCCAGCCCGCTTCCGTCTCCCGGGCGATGAGCCGCCCGATCTCGTACACGACCTGAAGGATCGCTCCGGCGCCCAGGGCCAGGAACGCGGTGGCGAGGATGGGCGAGTAGGTGAACCCGCCGATCCAGGTGCCCAGGATGGTCGGCACCCCGGCAAGGGCACCCATGAGCGCCAGCTGCGCCACGGCGGGTCGCTCCTGGGCCACGGGCGCCACGATGCCGAAGCCCTCCGTCGTGTTGTGGATCGCGAACCCGATCACGAGGAACGCGCCGAGCGCGATCTCGCCGATCGCGTACGCGGCCCCGATGGCGAGTCCCTCGCCCAGATTGTGGAGCCCGATCCCCAGTGCGATCAGGTAGGCCAGCGAGAGCCGCTCCCGGCGCGCATCGCCGCCTCGGCCATGCGCACGCAGCCACCGGCCCACGGCGACGAGCGCCAGGATCGCACCCAGGGTGCCGAGGGCCACGAGCCCCACGCCCTGGAAGGCCGCAGGGACGCGGGCCGCCGTCTCCAGCGCCTCGTGCAGCGCGTCAACGGCTAGAAAGATGAGGAGCCCTACGGTGAGGCTGAGGAAGAAGTGCATCCAGCGGCGCGAGACACCCCTGAGGAAGGGATACCACAGCAGCCCCAGGAAAACGGGGACGACCCCGGCATACACGCCAAGGAGCGTGAACGTGCTGAAGTAGCGCGCGTCGGGCCGCGGGCTCTCGGTGGCGACCGCGACCTCCTCCGCGAACGTGAGCCCGGTCGAGGAGACGAGCTTGATCTCCAGCGGCTCGCCGGCCACCCAGGGGTACGCGAGCGTGACCGTCGCGCGTCCGAGCCTTGGGATCGTCGCACCGGGCCTGATCTGGAACATCCAGTACGCCTCGTCCACCATCACCTGGCTCACCGTCACCGCCTGCGGGCCGCCGTTCACAACGCGCACCTCGATCAGGTCCTCCGTCGGGAAGAGGACCCGCTCGATCGTGAGCTCCTCCACCGGTGGGAACGCCGCGCGGAACACGCCGAGCGGCCCGAAGCGGAGAAAGAGCGCCACCAGGCCGGCGAGGATCACGAGGGGCCCGAGGCCCAGGATCCACGTGCGGGCGCGACTCGAACGAGCGGGGGTCACCGGGGTTGTCATGAGCGGCGAGATGTCAGGCCGCGCGGTGTGGGCCGTGCTGCGCTCCGGCCATCGATTCCGCAGTTTGCGCGTCGAAGAAGCCTAGCCAGCCGAGCTCGGCGAACTCGCTCTGGTGGGCGTGGAACAGGTGCAGCCCGGGCCGCTCCAGGGTGAACTCCAGGATGTGGCGCTCGCCCTGACACATGAGGACGGTGTCGGTCAGCTCGTAGTGCTCGAGATCGGTCCCCGTGCGGTAGAGCCGGAACATCGCCGCGTGCAGGTGCAGGGAGTTCACGGGATCGAACTCGGTGAGGTTCGCCAGATACACGCGGATCGGCTCGCCGACCTTCACGGGGATCGGGTGCTTCTGATAGTGGAACGCGACGGTATTGACGGCATACACCTCGTTCTCGCCGTCGTAGTTCGTGTCGAACCCATTCATCACCATGACGAGCTCACGGGCGGGAGGCCGCGGCTTCGGCGGATCGATGATGAAGACGCCGTAGAGGCCCTTGTGGATGTGTCTCTTCAACGGCATGACGTGGCAGTGGTAGAGGTGCAGGCCGAAAGGCCGCGCCTCGAACTCGTACGTGAACGATTCGCCCGGCCGCAGCTGCGGGAAGAGGCCGTCCATCTCCGGCGGGTGGGTCCCGTGGAAGTGGACCGTGTGGGCATGACGGGCGGCGTTCGTGAAGTGGACGCGCAGGAGATCGCCCTCGGTGCAGCGGATGGTCGGGCCGGGCACCCGGCCGTTGTAGGTCATGGCGTCGAAGTAGACGCCGGACGCGACCTCGATCCGGGTGTCAACCGCGATTAGAGTGTACTCGCGCAAAGTCCTCCCGTCGGCGAGCTTCGTGGCGCGCCCATAGTCGAACTCGCTGAGGTAAGCCAGGGGGTCGAAGCGGGAGGTATCGACCTCGCCGACGGTCATGGACGGGTGAATGCCGAGAGCCTCAGGCGTCGCCGCTTGGCGGTATCGTCCCTGTGACCTCGCGCCGAAGAGGGCCGCGCCTCCGAAGAGCGAGGCGAGCCCGGCCGAGATCTTGAGCCAGGAGCGGCGCGAAAGGCTTAGGCTGTTTCGTCCGTGGTCTTCCATGACAGTGTTGGTGCGCAAGGAGAATCGGTCGCCGGAATTTAGGCGAGGCTAATTTTACCTTTAGGGCCGCCAAAACGCAAGAGGCCCGTATTCCAAGAGTTGCATTGGGGCTTTTCTGCTTCCCCCGCGTGGATCGGCCTGAGCTCATGGATTTGCCGGGCGCCGATCCCCGCGAAGTCCGGCTGAGCCTCGAGGATCTCACAGCCGCCAATCGCTTGTTCGGCGGCACCGCGAGCGTGCGGCGGCATGTGGCGAGACTCCTCGCGGGCTCCGCGCTGGGCGCACGCTTGCGCCTTCTCGACGTCGGGACGGGCGCGGGGGACGTGCCGGCGGCGCTCGTTCGATGGGCGCGACGGCGGGGCTGGGCCGCGTGGGCGCTGGGGTTGGACCGCGGCGCAGCGGCGATCGCCGTCGCCCGTGCGCGTACCGGGGCGGGCGGCGCGTTGCGCCTTGTGCGGGGCGACGCGCTCGTGCTTCCGTTTCGAGACGGAGCCTTCGACGTGGCGATCTCGAACACCACGCTGCACCATTTCAGTGGCGAGGATGCGATCCGTTTTTTGCGGGAGTTGCGCCGCGTGGCGCGAAAAGGCGTCGTGGTCGGAGATCTTCGCCGGAGCCGCTCAGGCTATCTGGCGACGCGAGCCCTGGCCGCGACGTGGTGGCGCGGGCACCGGTACGCCCGTCACGATGGACCGGTGTCATTCCGGCGCGCCTATACGCCTCCCGAGGTGCGCGCGCTCCTCGCACGAGCGGGTCTGAGTGGGTTCGTCGAGCGGCACCGCTTTTTTCGGCTCGTCGTGCGGATCGGAGCGCCATGATTCGCGAGGCTGAGGTTGCCGTCGTCGGGGCGGGTCCTGCGGGATCGGCCCTTTCAGCGCGGCTCGCCTCGCAGGGGCGCCAGGTCCTGTGTCTCGATTCCGAGGAGTTCCCCCGGGAGAAGGCGTGCGGTGACTGCCTGAACCCGGGCGGCGTCGCGGCTCTGCGGCGGCTCCAGGCGTTCGACCTGGCCGCATCCGGTCTCGAGCGGCGCCCGCTCCGCGGCTGGAGCGTGCGGACGGCGCAGGGCCCGGGCTTCTCGGCGGAGTACGGGCGGGGGCTCGAGGGGTGGGGGGTTCGCCGGCGCGACTTCGATGCCGCGATGCTGGATTATGCGAAGGGGCGGGGCACGCGCTTCCTCCCGCGCGCGAGGGTGGTTGAGGTTCTGCGCTCGGGGCCGCGCGTCTCGGGCGTCCTGACCCGTGTGGACGGGCGGTTCCGCTCCGTGCGGGCGCGTCTCGTGGTCGGCGCCGACGGTCTGAGGTCGGTCGTGGCCCGGCGCCTGGGCCTGGCGATCACCGGCTCCGGTCGGAGGAAGGTTGCGCTCGTCGTGCACCTAGCGGGCGCGGCGAGCGCTCTCGATGGTCTGGGGGAGCTCTGGGTGACGCCCGGGGCCTGTGCGGGGCTGGCACCCCTGGGCGACGGCTCGGCGAATCTGACGCTCGTGCGTGATGTGGAGCGGAACCCGGGAGCGGAGTCGGAGTCGCCGCTCAGGCGCTCGGCGTGGCGAGAGCTGCTTCAGAGGTTCCCGGGCCTGGCACGGCGTCTCGACGGTTGCGAGCGCGACGGGGAGATTCTGGCGTCGGGCCCCTTCGATCGTCCGGTGCAACGCGCTTTCTGGCCGGGCGCGTTGCTCGTGGGAGACGCCGCGGGCTACTATGACCCCTTTACCGGCGAGGGGATCTATCGGGCGCTTCGCAGCGCGGAGCTCGCAGAGCCCTACGCGCTCGAGTACCTCGAGACGGGTGACGTCCTATCGCTGGCCGAGTACGTCCGGGTCCTGCGAGCGGAGTTCCGCGTCGGGCGCGTGCTGGAACGATTCGTCCTCGGTGTGGTGAATCGCTCGGGGCTCCTCGCGTCCTTTGCGTGGGCGTTTCACCGCGCTCCGGGGTTCGGGAGCTGGCTGCTCCGGCGCTTGGGGGACGCGTGAACGTCCACAACGAGATCGTGATCCGGGCATCGCCGAAACGTTGCCTTCAAGTGGCGGCCGATGTGGAGCGTTGGCCGCAGATCCTCTCCCACTACCGCTGGGTGCGGTTTCTCCGGAAGGATGGGTTCGCGACGGGGCTCGTGGAGATGGCCGCCCGCCGGCCGTTCGGGCCGGTCGCTTACCCGGTGTGGTGGGCGAGCGAGATGCGTGTGCAAGCGGACGGGCCGGCGATCCTCTTCCGGCACGTGCGGGGGATCACGAAGGGCATGGATGTCGAGTGGCGCTTCCGCGCGCAGGGCGACGGCCAGACGCGCGTCGAGATCCGCCACGACTGGCCGCGTGGGCCGCGGTGGCCGCTCGTGGGCCGGCTGGCGGCCGGGTGGGTCATCGGGCCCGTCTTCATCCACGCGATCGCCGATCGCACGCTTCGCGGGATCAAGCGGGCGGTGGAGTCGGGCCGGTGATCACGCGATCGCAAGACGGGCAGCGGGAGCGGGGGGAGCGGGGG
>JACQVD010000039.1 GCA_016209945.1 Gemmatimonadota bacterium | reverse complement strand
CCTGGGTGCACTGGGTCCTGTACGATCTGCCGGCGAACGTGGCATCCCTTCCGGAGGGAGTTCCAGCGCAAGACACGCTTCCGCAGCTCGGGGGTGCGACGCAGGGCCGCAACGACTTCGGGCGCAACGCCTACGGCGGCCCGTGCCCGCCGCCGGGGAAGCCGCACCGCTACTTCTTCAAGCTGTACGCGCTCGACGCGCCGCTGGGTTTGAAACCTGGAGCCCGCAAGGAGGACGTGGAACGCGCCAGCCGCGGCCACGTACTCGGCGAGGCGCAGCTCAAGGGCGTGTACGCCCGGTCGTAATTCTCGGCCGCAGAGTCGCCGCGCTCGCGGGAACCGCCGCGCCGCACAGGGACGTTTCTGGAATCGGGGAAGTATGGGTGCCCAAGAACTGGCCCTCCGTGGCCCTGGCTTTCCGGTTCCGCGGCGAGGTTTGTATCTCGTGGCGGCGATAGGGTACCTCATTGCCTATCAGCTCGGTCATCGGGCGGGTCTGGTCGGCGTGGTCGCGAGCGTGGGGGCCGTTTGGGCGGGTGAGAGCCTCTTCGGGGCCGGTTACGGCGCGGCCGCTTCAATCTCCACGCGCGGCGCCCTCGCGGTCGCGGTTGGATCCACCGACTTGCTTGTCTGGGGACTTGCCCTGTGGATTCATCGGATCGAAGCTCAGCGCAACCAGCTCGCCCGTGCGGTCGTCGCGGCGCTGGCAGCGTCGCCAGACGCGGTTCTCCTCGTGGATCCACAGGGGCGCGTGGTCGCCGCGAACGAATCGGCGCGACGGCTATTCCGAGCGACGGCAAGCGGTCTCTTCGGGCTTCCGATGGGTCACCTGATCCCGGACGTGGACGGCAGGCCCGACGCGCTCCAAAGGCTCGTGGACTACCACGACCCCGTGACGGCAGTCCGCGTGGACGGCTCGACATTCCTGGGCGAAGTTGTGACCACCCGGCTCTGCGACGATCGCGGCGTGCCTTGCGGGTGGATGGTCGCCGTGCGCGATGCCACGGAACAAATCCGGCGCTCTGAGGAGGAGCGGCGAACCCGCGCCCTCACGGAGATCGGCCAGGTCATCGCGGGGATTGTGCACGAACTGAACAATCCTCTGACGAGTCTCCTGGCCCACGCGGAGCTCCTCAGGATGTCGGACCTCCCCGCAGATGCGCGGGAGTCGGTGGACGCGATGGAGCATGCGACCCGCCGGGCCGCCTCGGTCGCCAGGCAGCTCCTGGATCGCACCCGTCGCCCCGAGCGTTGCAGCGTCCGCGTTTCGCTGGCCGACGTTGCGCGGAGCGTGCTGCGGAGCCGGTCGGCGTCGCTCGCCGCGCGTCGGATTCGCGTGGTCACGCGATTCGAGCCGGACATCCCGGAGGCAATCGCGGATCGGGAATCGCTGGAGCAGGCCGTCGCGAACCTCGTCGTGAACGCGGAGCAGGCGATGCACGGCGCCGCGGGGGGCGGCACCCTGCGCGTCGAGGTCTATGAGGACGGGGCCACGGTGGTCCTCGCGGTGGCCGATGATGGGCCCGGGGTCCCCGCGCGCGAGCGTGAGCGAATCTTCGAACCGTTCTTCACGACGAAGCCGGTCGGTGAGGGGACCGGTCTGGGACTTGCGGTGGCACGGCGCTCGGTGCGCGAGTGCGGCGGCGATCTGGTTCTGGCGGACGGCGGCGAGCGCGGCGCCCGGTTCGAGATCCGCTTCCCGGCGGCCGTGAGGGTGGAACCCGTAGCGGTGGGAAGCCACGCCGCCTAGGCTGCGGCGCTCTACCTGGCTCGGGCTGCGCCCTCCTGCTCCAGACCACGCGCCTTGACGACGACCCCGCTCTTCATAACGAACTCGACCCGCTGGAGAATGGCGATGTCGCGCAGCGGGTCGCCGCGTACCGCCACGAGGTCGGCGTACTTCCCCGGCTCCACGGTGCCCACGTCATGCTCCATCCCCAAGAGCGCCGCCGCCTCGCGCGTGCCGGCGAGGATCGCCTGCATCGGCGTCATCCCGTTCTCCACCATCAGGAGGAACTCGCGGCCCTGGGTGCCGTGCTGGAAGACGCCGGCGTCGCTCCCCAGCGCGATCTTCACGCCCGACTCGACGGCCTTGCGGAACGAGCGCCGCGCGATGGGCGCTATGGTGAGCGCCTTCTCGCGCCGCAGGCCTTTCAGGATCCCCTCCCGGCCCTGCCGCTCCACCGCTTCGCCCGCCATGAGGGTTGGGACGAGGTACGTGCCGTGTTCCTTCATGAGCGCGATCGCTTCGTCGTCGAGCATGGAGCCGTGCTCGATCGAGGTGACGCCCGCGCGGACCGCCGCCTTGATCCCCTCCGTCCCGTGGGCGTGGGCGGCGACCCGGCGCTCCAGTTTCGTCGCCTCCTCCACCATGATGCGGAGCTCCTCCTCCGTGTACTGCTGCACGCCCACCGGGTCGCCCTCCGAGAGCACGCCGCCCGTTGCGCAGGTCTTGATGACATCGGCGCCGTATTTGATCTGGTAGCGGACGGCGGCGCGCACCGGATCGGCGCCGTCGGCGATCCCTCTCGCGATGTCGGGCTCGAAGAGCCCCGGCCGGTAGGCGTTCGTGTCGCAGTGTCCCCCGGTGATGCCCAGGCTGTGGCCGGAGACGAGCATCCGGGGCCCGAGGACGACGCCCGCGTGGATCATGTTCCGGAGGGCCACGTCGCTGAAATCCTCGGCGCCGACGTTGCGCACGCTGGTGAACCCGGCCTCGAGGGTGAGCCGGGCGTTCCGCACCCCCCGGATTGCGTCCTCCTGCGGCAGATCGCGGACCGCCGCGTTCTCCCAGTTCTCACCCTCGCCGATCGTGCGGCCCGTGAGATGCGTGTGCGCATCGATGAAGCCCGGGAGCACCGTATACCCCGTGAGATCGATGACCCGGGCGCCGCGCGGGATCGCCCCGCCGGGCTCGACGGACCGGATGCGCTCGCCCTCGATCACGATCGTCATGTTCTTCGCGGGCTCACGGCCCGTCCCGTCGATGAGCGTGCCTGCCCGCACGGCGACGAGCGGCGGCTCCTGCGTCGGCGCCGCATCCAGGGTCGGCGCTGTCGTCATAGAGGCGAGGATCGCCGGCACAGACACGAGGAGGGCCGCGCTTCCCGTGGGCGAGAGCCATCGCATCATTGGATGCCTCCTAGACGCAAGTTGTTCGGGAGAAGGACCGCGGTCGTCCGCGGTGGCGAGGTGCCGAGACGCCGAGGTCGCGTGGAAGTCCGAACGGTACGTGGGCCGCCGGGTGCCGGGCAACGGCTCGCCTTGAGCCCGGGTTCGGGGTGGAGTATTGTGGCGGGGCCTAGACCGACTCCCATCGCAGGAACCACCCTTATTCCCAGGAGGCTCGTATGAGAGCGCCGACGATCCTTGGACTCGCTGCCGTCATTGCGGCGGCTCTGGTGGCATGGCCGGGACCCGCGCAGGAGATGGGCCAGGGGCCCATGGGCTTCAAGGCGATGGCCGTTCTCCAGGCGACCACGACGGCGTCGCGGCAGCTCATCGCCTACCCAACGGGTGGCACGCCCGAGATCACGGCGTTGTTGATCGAAATTGCGCCCGGCGGTCAGACGGGCCTGCACAAGCACCCGACCGCTGCCCCCTTCGTGTACGTGCTGGAGGGCACTATAGAGGTGCAGGCGGAAGGGGAGAAGCCGGTGGTCTACTCCGCTGGCGGGAATCCCGGATTCGTCGAGGTGTTTAACACCTGGCACAACGGGATCAACAAGGGCGACAAGCCGGCGAAGCTGCTCGTCGTGTTCCCGGGGCTTCAGGGTCAGCCGAACCTCGTTCGGCCGGAGACGAAGACGGGGATGTAGGGGGG
>JACQVD010000037.1 GCA_016209945.1 Gemmatimonadota bacterium | reverse complement strand
GGGGCTGAGCGGACGGAGAGGGCCCCCTCGGGGTTCACGAAATCGTTCTGCATGTCTACGATCACGAGGGCCGTGCGCCGAGGATCGACCTCCACCCGGTCCAGGATCTTATATTCCGGGACTTCGACCGTTGGCATATGGGCTCCACCCCCTTGGCCGAGGTGTGATGTTGGTAGAATGTACAATATAGCGAGGTCGGAGGGCGAGCGATGCGCGTCTTCGTCACCGGCAGCACGGGACTGCTGGGGAGCCACATAGCGGAACGGCTCAAGGCCTCGGGCCATGACGTCGTCGCACTCGTTCGGCCCACGAGCGATCTCGGGTTTCTCGGCCGGATCGGGGCCGAGCTCGTCGAAGGCGACCTTCTGGCTCCCGAGACCTACCGGGACGCGCTCGGGCGCTGCGGTGCGGTCGTGCACGCGGCGGCGCTCGTTACGCAGCCGGCCGGCTGGGAGGCCTACCGCGAGGTGAACGTGCAGGGGACGCGCGTGGTGTTGGAGGCGGCCGCGAACGCGGGTGTTCGCGGGGCGCTGCACGTGAGCACGGTCGCCGTGTATGGGGGGCTCGGGGGGCTCGGGGGGCTCGGCGGCAGGTGGCGGCGGATCGCGGAGGACGCGCCCACCGATGCGCCGCTCGCCCAGCGCGAGGTCTACGCGCGCTCGAAACGGATGGCGGAGGATGTCGCGTGGGGACTTCATCGCGCGGGCGCGCTCGACGTCCGCGTCATCCGCCCATGCCTCGTCTACGGCGAGCGTGACCGGATCGTGCTCCCGCGCATGGCGCGTTACCTTCGAATGCCGGTGACCCTCATCGTGGGGCGCGGGACGAACCCGCTACCCGTGGTGTATGCGGGGAACGTGGCGGACGGGGCCGTGCTGGCGCTCGTGCGGCCGGAGGCGTCCGGGCGCGCGTACAATCTCGCGAGCGATTTCCCCGTGGCGCAGAAGGAATTTCTCGCCATGCTGGCGCGCGGGTTGGGAACGCGCCCGCGGTTTGTGCATGTCCCGTTCGCCGCCGCGTATGCGCTCGGCTGGCTGTGGCACGCGACGGGGGTGCGAGGGGTGCGAGGAGGTTCCCGCCGGCGCGTGCGCTTGACGCCGCGGGCGATCGCGCTCATGGCGCGACCGAATCCGTTCGTGTCGGACCGCGCGCGCCAGGAGCTCGGGTGGACGCCCCGCGTTCGGCCGGCGGAGGCGATCCGGCGCGCGGTGGACTGGTACGTGAATGAGCGCGGGGATGGCTAGGCAATGCCAGACGCGATCGCGAACCGCGAGATCTACGAGGCGCTGCAGGAGCGCTGGGGTTGGACCCGGCGCGACGAGCGCGCGCTCTTCCGCGTGTCCGGCGAACGTCACGTGGACATGCTGAACGGGCTCGTGACGAATGACGTGAAGGGCACACCCGTGGGACGCGCGGTATGGGCGTTCCTTCTCACTCCCAAGGGGAAGATCATCGCGGACCTCCGCATCCTTCGGCGCGGGAACGAGCTGTGGCTCGATGCGCCGCGGGCGGCGGTCGATGGGCTCGTCGCCGCGTTCAAGAAGTTCCTGCCTCCGCGCTTCGCCCGCGCCGAGCTGTCAGCGGACGCTCTGTTGCTGGGCGTCTACGGCCCGCGATCGGAGGCTGCCGTGGCCGCCGTGACGGGCCTCGTCCCTCCCCGCGAGCCGCTCGAGTTCGCCGAGGCCGAGCGAGACGGAGCCCCGGTCGTCGTGCTCCGTGATGATGTCCTCGGGTTGAACGGCTACGAGATCTTCGCCGGCGGCGCCGCCATCGCAGCGTTCGAGTCGGCCCTGGCGGCGGAAGGCTCGCGTTCGAGTGGTGTGCGCTTGGACGAGGCGACGTTCGATGTGCTGCGGGTCGAGGCCGGGCTGCCGCGGTACGGGACGGACGTCACCGAGGCGAACCTCGTCCAGGAGACGGGGTGGGAGGATCGCGCGGTGTCGTACACCAAGGGCTGTTTCGTGGGGCAGGAGGTCGTGGTGCGGGTCGAGCACCGCGGGCATGCCAACCGCCTCCTGCGCGGTCTCCGGTTCGACGCGGAACCGGCGGCCGCCGGCACGTCCCTCTTCCACGGCGAGAAGGCCGTAGGCGTCGTGACGAGCGCCGTGGTCTCACCGCGCCTGGGCCCCATAGGCCTGGGCACCGTGCGCCGGGAGATCGCCGTGGGTGCGCGCGTCCGGGTGGGCACGCCCGATTCCCCGGCCCACGCTGAGGTCACGAGCCTCCCATTCCCCCGATAGGCGGCGGGGATTACATTGCCAGGCCGCCCCGGGGCCGTCTTCCCGGGGCGCCGCTACGTAGATCCGGATACCGGCCCGACCCTAGGGGCGGGGGGGGCGGGCCGTTTGTTCGAGAGGCCTGGGGAATGGCGGATTTGACGCGCGCGCAGTTGCTCGACCTCTACTACACCATGCGGCTCACCCGGTCGCTGGAGGAGCGGTTCGAGCGGCTCTTCAAGCAGGGGAAAGTCGTGGGCGGGCTCTACCGCTCGCTCGGCCAGGAGGCCGAGTCTGTGGGGAGCGCGTACGCGCTCCGGGACGGCGACTGGCTCGCGCCCGCGATCCGGAACCTGGGCTCGCTTCTCGTCCGTGGCGTCACCCCCAAAGAGATGCTCCTCCAGTACATGGCGCGCCGCGACGCGCCCACGCGTGGGAAGGACAACACGACGCACTTCGGCGATTTCGACCGCTGGCTCATCGGTCCCGTCTCACCCCTCGGGACCACGCTGTGCGTCATGACCGGGATCGCGCTCGCGCTCAAGATGCGGGGTCAGAAGAACGTCGTGCTCACCTACATCGGCGACGGCGGCTCGCGTACAGGTGCTGCGCACGAGGGGATCAACTTGGCAGCCGTCCAGCGTCTCCCCTTCATCTGCATCCTCGAGCACAACGGCTGGGCCTTCGCCACGCGCTCCGAGGAGGAGATGGCCGCCGATCACATGGTGAAGATGGCGGAGGGGTACGGCGTGCGCGGCGAACAGGTGGACGGGAACGACGTCATCGCCGTGTACGAGGCGACGAAGCGCGCGGTGGAGCACGCCCGGAACGGTGGCGGCACGGCGCTCATCGAGGTGGAGACGTATCGCCGGCTGGGACATGCGCAGCACGATCCCCAGACGTACGTGCCGCGCGAGGAGCTCGAGTACTGGGAGGCGCGCGACCCGATCACGCGGTACGTCGCCCACCTGAAGGAGAACGAGCACGCCAGCGACGCCGAGATCCAGAAGATCGATCACCGGATCGAGGCCGAGCTCGACCAGGCGGTCGAGGAGGCGGAGCAGAGCCCGGTCCCGGATCCGGAAGACTGTCTCGTCGGGGTCTACGCGGACACGGTGCAGGAGAAGCCGTGGGCCCGGACGCTCTAAAGGAGACCCCATCGCACGAATGGCTACGGTAGAGACGAGGGTTCCGGCGCGCGAAGAGGCGGAGCGGAAGACGGAGAAGGTGGCCGTCACCTACCTGGAGGCGATCCGGCAGGCGCTCTGGGAGGAGATGGAGCGCGATCCGACCGTCTTCATCCTGGGCGAAGACGTGGGCCGGTACGGCGGCGCCTTCAAACTCACGGACGGCTTTCAGGCGCGCTTCGGAAAGGAGCGCGTGATCGACACCCCCATCTCCGAAGCGGCGATCGTGGGCGCGGCGATCGGCGCCGCCCACATGGGCTTGAAGCCCGTGGCCGAGATGCAGTTCATCGATTTCATAGCGCCCGCCTACGACATGATCGTGAACTTCGCGGCGAAGAGCCGGTACCGCTGGGGCGCGGGGGTGCCGATCGTGATCCGGGGGCCCTGCGGCGGCGGCGGCCACGGGGGTCCCTTCCACTCGCAGAACGTGGAGTCGTACTTCATGAACGTGGCGGGCCTCAAGATGGTGGCGCCCGCGACGCCGTACGACGCGAAGGGGCTCCTCATCGCCGCGATCCGCGACCCGGACCCCGTGCTCTACTTCGAGCACAAGTTCCTGTACCGGCGCATCAAGGAAGTGCTGCCCGACGGCGAGGTCGTCGTGCCGATCGGGGAGGCGCGCATCGCCCGCGAGGGAGCGGACCTCACGATCGTCACCTTCGGGGCGATGGTGCACAAGTCGCTGGAGGCGGCCCAGACAATCGCCCAGGAGGACGGCGCGCAGATCGAGGTGATCGATCTCCGCACGCTCCTCCCGCTGGACGACGAGACGATCCTCAACTCCGTGAAGAAGACGAGCCGGCTCCTG
>JACQVD010000034.1 GCA_016209945.1 Gemmatimonadota bacterium | reverse complement strand
GCGAACGCGGACGAGTGGATCGCCACGCGCCCCGGTTCCGAGATGTTCCTCGCCCTCGGGATGGCCCGCGCGATCGTCGAGAGCGGGTGGGCCCGCGTCCCGGCCCGCGAGCTCGCCGACCTGCTGGCCCCGTACAGTCCCGAATTGGTCGAGGAGCGGACAGAGGTTCCCGCCCAGGACATCGTCCGTCTCGCCCGCGAGTTCGCGTCTGCTGAGGCGAGCCTCGCGCTCCCCGCCGGGACGGCGAACGGGCACCGGAACGCGACGTCCGCGAACGTCGCGGTCAACATTCTCAACTACGTGGCGGGCAACGTCGGAAAGACGGTGCGCTTCGGCCTGGGCCCGGCCCGCGGCCGCACATCCTCCTTCCGCGAGATCGGTGAGTTCACCGAGGCGCTCAAGCGCGGCGTGGTGGAGCTCCTGCTCATCCACGACGTGAACCCGGCGCACACGCTCCCGACCGAACTGGGCTTCGAGGCGGCTCTCGAGAAGGTGCCGCTCGTCGTCAGCTTCGCCACGGTCCTGGACGAGACGGCGGCGAAGGCGCACCTCGTCCTGCCGGATCACCACTCGCTGGAGGCGTGGGGCGATCACCACACGCGCCCGGGCGTGTACGGGCTTCAGCAGCCCGTCATGTCACCCGTCTTTCAGACGAAGGCGACGGCCGACGTCCTCCTGAGCGTGACGAAGAAGCTCGGCGGGGTGGTGGCCGCGAGGTTCGCGTGGCCCGATTTCCACATGGTTCTCCGCGACCGCTGGCGGGAGATCGCGCGCCGCGTCGATCCCGGGCGCGACTTCGAGGCCTTCTGGGCGGATGCCCTGCGCAGGGGCGGGACGTGGACCGACGTGCGAGCGGCGAACGTGCGGCTCAACCCGGAGGAGCTGCGGAAGGTGACGTTCGAGCCGCCGGCCTTCGACGGCGAGCGCGAGGGTTCGTTCACCCTCGTCGCGTACCCGCACCCCTACCTGTACGACGGGCGCGGCGCGAACCGGCCGTGGCTCCAGGAGCTCCCCGATCCCATGACGCGCGTCGCCTGGAACGCCTGGGCCGAGATCCATCCCGAGGCGGCCAGGCACCTTGGGATCCGCACCGGCGACGTCGTGCGCATCGAGTCGCCCGCGGGCTCGATCGAGCTCCCCGCATACGTGTACCGCGGCGTGCGGGCCGACACGGTCGCCATCCCGATCGGGCAGGGGCACACGAACTTTGGGCGCTACGCGACGAACCGCTCTGCCACGCCGCTCGCGCTCCTCCCCGCCGCGCGTGATGAGGTCTCCGGCGCCCGCGCCTGGCTCGTCACGAAGGTGCGCGTCGGCCGCACGGGCGCCCGCCGGCCGCTTCCGATCCTCCAGGGCGCGGACGAGGACTTCGGTCGCGAGATCGCCGAGATCATTTGCGTCGCCGACGCTCGGGAAGCGGAAGACCACGCCCGGCGCGACGTCGAGCAGCATCCGGAAGCGCTAGCGGAAGCGGCGGAGGACGCCGACCCGAAGAGCCCGTACCGCTGGGGGATGGCGATCGATCTCTCCTCGTGCATCGGCTGCAACGCGTGCGTGGTCGCCTGCTCGCTGGAGAACAACGTGCCCACGGTCGGCGAGGAGCAGTGTCTCAAGCGGCGCGAGATGTCGTGGATCCGGATCGACCGCTATTTCGAGGGGGGCGAGAACGGCGCCTTCCAGACCGTGCACCTCCCCATGCTCTGCCAGCACTGTGGGAACGCGCCGTGCGAGCCCGTATGTCCCGTCTTCGCCACGTACCACAACCCCGAGGGGCTGAACGTCCAGGTCTACAACCGCTGCGTCGGCACCCGCTACTGCTCGAACAACTGCCCGTACAAGGTGCGGCGGTTCAACTGGTTCGAGGTGGAGCCGGAGTTCCCGTTCCCGTTGAACCTGCTCCTGAACCCCGACGTGACGGTCCGCGACAAAGGGGTGATGGAGAAGTGCACGTTCTGCGTGCAGCGGATCAACGCGGCGAAGAACCAGGCCCGCGCCGACGGGCGGTTCGTGCGCGACGGCGAGATCGTGCCTGCGTGCGCGCAGACGTGCCCGACTGAGGCGATCGTGTTCGGCAACCTGCGCGACCCGAACTCGAAGGTCTCGCAGCTCGCGCGTGGCGGCCGCCGCTACCACGTGCTCGAGGAGCTGAACACGCGGCCGGCGATCACGTACCTCAAGGAAGTGACGCACAACGAGGCGGTGGCGAAGGCCTCGGCAACCCACGCGCGGCACGGCGGGGGCCGCTCTGCCTCACCGTTGCCGAGTCCGGCTCCGCGGCCCCCGCAACGTGCCGCGCAGTCGGAGGGCTGAAGTGGCCACCGTCGCTCCTGCGGCCGGCTCGATCTTCGCGAAGGTTGATCGGGACATCGTGCGGACCCTGTGGGCCCCGGGCTGGCGCTACCGGCTCGTCATGGCCGGCGTATTGGCCACCCTCGGCTTCGGGATCTTCTGCTGGATCTACCAGATCAAGGTGGGGCTCGGCGTCGCGGGCTACGCGCCGGCGGTCATGTGGGCGGTCTACATCACGAACTTCGTCTTCTGGGTCGGGATCGCCCACTCCGGGACCCTCATCTCCGCGATCCTCTATCTCTTCCGCTCCGGCTGGCGCACGACGATCAACCGCTCGGCCGAGGCGATGACGATCTTCGCGGTCATGACGGCCGGCCTCTTCCCCATCATCCACCTCGGCCGGCCGTGGTACTTCTTCTACCTCATCCCGTACCCCAACGAGCGCACGATCTGGCCGAACTTCAAGTCACCGCTCATCTGGGACTTCTTCGCGATCGGCACGTACTTCACGATCTCGCTCATCTTCTGGTTCACGGGTCTCGTCCCGGACCTGGCGACAATCCGCGACCGCGCCACCGGAATCAAGAAGAAGATCTACGGCCTCCTCTCCCTCGGCTGGCAGGGCACGGTCACCGAGTGGCGGAACTACCGGAAGGCCTACCTCTACATGGCCGCGATCGCGACGCCGCTCGTCTTGAGCGTGCACAGCGTCGTCTCCTGGGACTTCGCCATGGCGATCGTCCCCGGGTGGCACTCCACGATCTTCGCACCCTACTTCGTCGCCGGCGCCATCTTCAGCGGGATCGCGATGGTGATGACGCTCGTGATCCCCATGCGGTTTGCGTTCGGGCTCGACGACTACATCAACGAGTACCACGTCGAGAACATGGCGAAGGTGCTGCTCCTCACCTGCTGGATCGTCACCTACGCCTACATCTTCGAGTACTTCATGGCGTGGTACTCCGGCGATCCGATCGAGTGGGCGTCCTTCGTCTGGCGCGCGACGGGCGACTACAAGATCCCGTTCGCGATCATGATGCTGTGCAACTCCGTGATCCCGCAGCTCTGCTGGTCGAAGAGGGTGCGGCGGAGCATCTGGGGGATGTTCGTCATCTCGCTGTTCGTGAACCTGGGGATGTGGTACGAGCGGTTCGTCATCATCGTCGGCTCCCTCGCCCACGAGTTCGTCCCCTCGTCGTGGGCGTACTACAAGCCCACCTGGGTGGAGCTCGGGATCACCGCGGGCGCCTTCGCGTGGTTCATCATGTGGTTCATGCTCTTCGCGAAGACGCTGCCGGCCGTCTCGATCGCGGAGATCAAGGAGGCCGCGGCGGAGGGCTACTGGCGGCCGGGGCGGGCCCCCGAGGAGAAGGTCTGAGATGGCTCCTGCGGGCGCGAGAAGGCGGGTGACGGCGCTCTTCGACGAGCCCCATGCCGTCGTGCACGCCATCGAGCAGCTTCGCAAGCAGCGTGTCGGCGATGTCACGGTCTACTCGCCGATCCCGGAGCCCGACGTCATCGAGGCGACCGGCGGCGAGGTGAGCATCGTGCGCCGGTACGCGCTCCTGGGCGGCATCGTGGGATGCCTCTCGGGGTTCGCGCTCACTCTCTGGTCGTCGTACGCGTACCCGCTCGTGACCGGCGGCAAACCGATCGGATCGATCCCGCCGTACGTGATCATCGCCTTCGAGCTGACGATCCTCTTCACGGGGATCGCGTGCATCGTGGCACTCTCGCTCCACAACCGGATGCCGAGGCTCAGGCTGCGCGACGACTTCGATCCGCGGTTCACAGGCGACCGCTTCGGGATCGTCGTGCAGTGCGGACCGGCCGAGGCGCCGGGGATCGAGAGGACCCTGCGTGAGGCCGGTGCTGTGGAAGTGCGGGTTGGTTAGCGCGCGGCGGGGATCCGCCTCGCTTCACCGTTGCCGAGTTCAGCTCGGCGGACCCCGCCGCGCGCTCGTGGCAGCGCTCCTCGCCGTCGCGGCGTGCAGCGAGCGCGATCCCCGCACGCTCGAGCAGTACGTCGCGGAGGTCGAGTGGTTCAGCGCCATGCGGAGGCAGCCGTCGGTGGAGCCCTACGAGGAGCCCGCGCGCATGCCCGTCCCCGGCACGCTCCCGATCGAGGGCGTGTTCCCGCTCCCGCTGGCGGAAGCGGAGAAGATCAAGACGAACCCCAACCCTCCGACGCCGGAGTCGCTCGCCCGCGGGAAGACGCAGTACGACGTCTTCTGCGCGGTCTGCCATGGGCCTGAGGGCAAAGGCGGTGGGAACGTCGCGACGGCGACGGGCTTCCCGGCCGGCCTCATCCCCAGCCTCACGACACCCCGCGCGCTGGCGCTCACCGACGGGTACCTGTACGGGATGATCCTGAACGGGCGTGGCCTCATGCCCAGCTACCGGCGCATCCCGGCCGAGGATCGCTGGCACATCGTGAACTACGTGCGCGCGCTCCAGCGGACTGCCCAGGTCGCGACGGGGGCTCGCGACAACCGCGGGACGGGAGCGAGGTAGCCGAATGCCCGTCGTCCTCTCCGATCCCGTGCAGCGCGCGCCGCGCTGGCTTCCGTGGCTCTGCCTCGCGCTCGTCGTGCTGAGTGCCGCCGCCTTCGTCGCCGGCGCTCGCGGCGAAGAGGCGCAGCGCGCCTGGCAGGCGTACCTGGTGAACTTCGTCTTCTGGTCGGGGCTCGCGGCCGGGGGCGTCCTCTTCGGCCTCATCCTCCAGGTGGCGAAGGGGCACTGGGGGAAGCCGTTGCGCCGGATCCCGCTCGGGTTTGGCGCCTTCCTTCCGGTCTCCTACGTGCTCTTCTGGATCCTCTACCTGGGCCGCGCGCACCTCTTCCCGTGGATCCGCCAGGACGTCACGTTCGAGGGCCACCCGATCCGGAAGGCGTGGCTCAGCGAGTCGGGCGTCTTCGTGCGCGGCGGGCTCTTCCTCCTCGTGCTGTACGCCCTTCTAGCGGTCTTCCTTTACTACGAGGCGAGACCGGATGTCGGCGCCGTGCGGGAGACGCTCGCCGGATGGCGGGCGCGCCTCGCCGACTGGTGGACCCGCGGCTTCCGCGGCGTGGCCGAAGAGGCGAGGAGGTCGCGACGCATCCTCGGGAAGATCGCGGCGCCCACGATCCTGCTCCTGTGCATTCTTCTCAGCGGGATGGCGATTGACCTCATCATGTCGCTCGAGCCGGGCTGGATCAGCGTCCTCTTCCCCATGTACTTCGTGGTCGGCGCTTGGCTCTCCGCCCTCGCCCTGACGGCCATCGTGGTGGCGATCCTGAACCCGCGCTGGAATCTGGGGCTTACGCCGCGGCACTTGCACGACCTGGGGAAGCTCGTCTTCGCCTTCTGCGTGTTCTGGGCCTACCTGTGGTTCTCGCAGTTTCTCCCGATCTGGTACGGGAACCTGCCACGCGAGACGATCTTCATCGAGAAGCGCTGGGCCGCTCCCTGGACGCCGATCTCGGTGGCGTTCTTCGTGTGCGTCTTCGTCATCCCGTTCAT
>JACQVD010000038.1 GCA_016209945.1 Gemmatimonadota bacterium | reverse complement strand
TCTCCGCGCTGCTCGGGCTGAACGCCAGCGCCCCTTCGAGGCCGAGCCAGTCCGTAAGCCAGCCGGTCAGCCGTCCTCCAAACAGCGCGGCGGCCTGGTGTTTCGTCTGCAGCTCGGCCTGATCGACGACGCTGGTCGTCGGCACGAAGACGCCCGCGTACGGTGTGATCTCGACGCGCGCCCCCGTGAAGGCCCGGATCGTGACGCTGTCCACGACGCCGCTGGGGGCCGTCGCGGTGACGACGGCCACGCCGCGCCCCATTGCCGTCACGCGCCCGTCCGGTCCGACAGCGACTTTCGTCGAGTCGGACGAGGCCCAACGCACCGACGCGTCCCGGATCTCTGAACTATCGCCCGCCAGAACGACCGCTGTCAGCGCGAGCGCCTTGCCGACCCGGATCTCCGCTCTTCGGGGCTCGATGCGCACCCAGCGCGCCTCGCCCGGGAGTACGCGACAGGCGCGCCCCACCGCCTCCAAGACGGGGTCTGTCGCTCCGGCCGCGCGCAGGCGCGTGAGGCTCGCTTCGTCAGCGACGAAGTCAACGCACCGCTCGCCGAGAAGCGTGACGAGTCTCGCCTCGGCGATGAGCCCCGACTTTACGATCTCCTCCAGCTGCTCCAGCGTGAACGGGCGCGCACCCTGCGCACGCCCCTCGGAGCTCGCGTACGCCGCCGTGAGGGCAAGCGCGCAGACAATCGCCTTCCAGCGCTTCGCACACCGCAGGTCTGGCAGCATTCTGGTAGCCCCCCGTCAAGGTGACTTGGATGTGCCGGCCGCTACCGCAATCAAAGTCCGCGCCTCCGCCGCCAGGCCTCCGCGCAGCGCAATCACCTTTGCGTAGAAGGTCGCCGGAGACTGGTAGGTGTGGCTTACGCTCTGCGTCGTCTCCGCAACGCCAGGGAATTGCGCGCCGACGCTGGCGTTCGCGGGGTCACCGCACGCGGCGATGACCGCGGTGACGTCCGTGCCGGGATCGTTGCAGTTCCACCAGAACTTGTAACTGATGAGCCCCGTCGCAGTCCCGGAGACCGTGGCCGTGAGGGTCACGTTCAGCGGCGCCGTCCCGGTGGACGGACTCGCCGTCAGCGCGACCATGAGAGTGGCAGGCGACACGTTGAGCGAAACGCTGACGTTCTGCGGGCTGTTCAACGCTACGCCGGAGGTGACCGGGACAGTCGCATTGTAGGTGCCGGGCGCGAGGTTCGCGGTCGTGGCCCGGAGCGTCAGCGTGGTCGGTGCCGTCGTGTTGGCCAGGCTGGCGTTCAGCCACCCGGTGGGCTGACCGGCGCCGTAGCCGATCGGGCCGACGGCGAGCCCGCTGAGCGTTCCACCCCCGCCGTTCGTGACGTTCACGGTCGCGGGCGCCGGGTCCGCGCCACCCTGAACCGCGGTGAAGCTGACAGTGGACGGGCTAAGGATGATGGAGGGCGGCGGCCCGGTCACGACGACCTGGGTACGCGCCTCCGCAGGCACGGCGGTCCCGCGTTCCACGATCACCTTCGGCGTGAAGGTGCCCGCGGAGGGATACGTGTGGCTCAGCGTCATCGACGTGGCGCTCTGAGCGTCGAATCGGGCGCCCACCGTCGGGTCGGCGGGGTCACCGCAGGCGGGCACGACGAGCGCCACGCGGATGCCCGGGTCCGGGCAGTTGAACCAGAAGGAATAGTTGACGAGCCCCGTCGCCGCTCCGGAGACCGTCGCCGTGAGGCTCGTGTTGAGCGGAGCCGACCCGGTGGACGGGCTTGCGGAGAGGGCGACGGAGAGGGTCGGGGCCGGCGACGTGGTCGCCGCCATGCGATACGTCGTGGGACCCGCGAACTCCTGCGCGAAGATCCGCGCGATGTAGCGCCCCGGCTCGAGCCCCGCCGCCAGTGTCTCCGACGCCGTGCCGGGATCGCTCGCTTCCAGGATGAGCCGGGGCGCGCCCGCCGCGTCCAGCTGGAAGACGCTCGCGTTGAGGTTCGACACGACGTTCCAGATGAGCTCCAGGCTCAGAACGCCGGGCGCCCCCAGGCTGAACACGTAGGCGTCCTGGTCCTGCGGCGTGTGGATGCTGAGGAAATCCTCGAACGGGATCGCGAGCGACGCGGGTTCGATATCGTTGGGCTCCAAGGGATCCAGGTCGGTGTCGCCCGGCGCGCGGGTGAGCGCCGTCTTCGAGACCATGCTCCGGCCATCGGGCTCGAGCGCGGTGAAGGTCGGCCGGCCCGACACAAAGCCCGCGGGCACGACCACAACGATCCCGCCGTCCCGCTGGATCACGAGGCCCGAGATCGCCGAGAGTGTCGTCGCCTTCGGATCCGGAGGGAACAGGACCTGGGTGTTCGACGAGAAGGGCTGCTCCTCCGGCGGGGTCACGACGAGACGATCGCGGAACCTCACGACGGTGCTCGAGAAGTCGCCGAAGAAGCGCTCCCGGATGACCTCGACGCGTGTTCTGCCGAGGAGGCTCACATCGCCCGCGATCGTCTCCACAACAACGGTCACCGTCACCTCCACCGACCCGGTCCTCAAGGCAAGGAACTTCCCCTGGCGCGCGTCGAGCACCCCGAGGATCGTCCCGTCGGAGCTGGCCCAGGTCTGCGATTTCGGCTCGACCAAGGAATCGTTCCGCGTGATCCGCACGCTGTACGCGAGACTGTCGCCCGTCGTCACGGTATCCACCGTCGTGCTGAGGGCGACGTCGATGATGACCTCCTCGCTGCCCTTTTCCGGCGTCGTGAGCGCCTCGCACGCGACGAGGCCGGCCAGCGAAAGCGCCACCGCGAACGCCGCCCGCCGGGCTCCCATGGGTCCCTAGTAGCGCAGGCCGAACAAGGAGATCTCCAGCATCCCGTCGGCCCGAAGGAGCGCGCCCCCGAACAAGCGGAAGCCGGGCCGGCGGGCGGTCTGCGTCGCGCGCGCCTGCTGCGCCGCGTCCACGATCCCGTACGCCCACAGCCCCGCTGCCGCGATCAGCGTGGGGATCACCGCCGGCCGGTTCCTCTCGTGGGTGATCGTGTAGGCGCAGCGCTCCAGACAGTCGGGATCCGGCGTGATCACGCTCGACTTGTCGGTGGTCACCGCCAGTCCCACGACCGCCGTCGCCACCGAGCCGGTGAAGAGGATCCCGCCCTTGAACCCCTGACCCACGTAGAATTGCCCGCCGCCAGGAACGAGCGTGCCCAGTGCGATCGCGGTGCCGGTGCTCTTCCGGGCGAGGCTCGGAAGGGGCCCGGTCACGAGCACGGTGGCGCCGGCGGTCATCCCGTTCGTGGCGATCGCGGTGACGAAGGCCACGCCAGGAGCCTGTCCCGTCACCCGCCCATCGGCTGACACCCTCGCGATCGCCGGGTTCGACGACGTCCAGCGGAGCAGCGGATTCGCGATCTCCGAGCTATCGGGCGCGAGCGCCACGGCCTTGAATTGCGCGCTCGCCCGCACCCGGACCTCGGCGCTCGGCGGCACGATCCGCACCCACCGCGGCTCGCCGGGGAGCACACGGCACGCCTCACGGACCGCGGCGAGCACGGGCTCCGTCGCGCCAGCCTCGCGCAGCCGCCGGGCGCTCGCCTCATCCGCCGTGAACGCCACGCAACGATCGCGCACGAGGGCCACGACGCGAGCCTCGGCAACGGCGCCCGAGCGCACGACCTCCTCCAGCTCTTCCAGCATGATCGGGCGAGCTTGCCCCCGCGCCTCCGTGGCGAGGGAAAGGAGCGCGAGAACGAGTGCGGGGATGGTGAGTGTGGGCGGATGCGCGCGCCGCATCTCAGCGCTCGACTGGCCCTAGGGCTCGGGACAGGTGACCGGCTCCCCTATTTGCCGCTCCTGCTCGCAGGCGGCGATCGTGCGCTCAAGTCCCGCCGCCAGCTTCTTCTTCAGCTCGCTCAGCGCACCCTCGGATCTGTACGATCTCTCCGCGTCAGCTACCGCGGCGAGCCCTTCGCGG
This sequence comes from Gemmatimonadota bacterium, assembly GCA_016209945.1. Taxonomy (GTDB): domain Bacteria; phylum Gemmatimonadota; class Gemmatimonadetes; order Palauibacterales; family KS3-K002; genus JACQVD01. Next base: position 7,473 of record JACQVD010000038.1, on the reverse strand, counting down.
TAGCGTTTTGCCGCCTCAACGTACTCCCCACGACTGTGGAGGTTGAGGCCTCCCTGGAGATACGACTCGATAGAGCTGAGCAGGATTGACGGTGGCTCGGGCCGTGCGGGCGGCGCACGAGCGGGTTCCCTCGGTGTCGCCTCCCCAGGCGCTTCCTCCCGCGCGATCGGTCTCAGCCGGGGGCGGATCTCCCACGTGTCGCCTGCGGTGAGACGGCGACGTTCACGCCACGGCTCGTACCCCGGCGCCGACACCGCGACCGTGTGCTGCCCGGGTTCCAACTGGCCCTCGGTCGCCGTGCTCGAGCGGCCGTCCATCACCAGCCTCGCGCCTGCGGGGAGCGGTCCGGCAAGCCGCCAACTGGCGAGCGCTGCGGCGGGCGGGGGCTTCGCCCCCCGCTCGGCAGGCGCCCCTTCGCCCCGCGACGGAGGGGTGGCCGCGGGCAGGCCGGCGTCCGGTGACGTCGTGCCCGGCGGCGTGGTCTCCGGTGACGGCGTGCCCGCAGCGCCCGTCGCCGGCGCGATCTCCTGCTCCACCCGCGCCGCCCGGGTGGCGAACCAGATGCCCGCCGCAACTCCAAGCGCGCCAAGTACGGCAGCCGGAATCCAGAGGCGCGCCCGCCGGCCGCCCACGAGCGCCCGCGCCCGCTCCTCCACCGCGGGGACGGGCGTCCTCGGCGTCCGCCGCTCGGGCACGGTGACGGCCACGGTCCTCGTCGCTTCCGCGTTCGCGACCGCCGCGCCCGCCGTGAGAGCCTCCGCGAACGCCGCCATGGATGGGAAGCGCTCCGCCGACTCGCGCCTGAGTGCGCGGTGGATCGCCTCCCGGATCGCTCGCGGAACGTCGGGCCGGAACTCCTCCAGCGGCGCCGGCTCGGTGAAGAGGCGCTCGTACATGATCCCTTCCATCGAGCGCCCCTCGAAGGGGAGCTGGCCCGAGAGCATCTGGTATCCGACCATGGCGAGCGCATACTGATCGCTCCGCGCGTCGGCGGGAAGGCCGCGGCACTGCTCCGGCGACATGTAGAGCGGCGTGCCCACGACCGCGCCGGACCGTGTGAGAGGCGTCTCCGCGCTCACGGCTTTCGCGATGCCGAAGTCGGTCACGTACAGGCGCCCGCCCACGTCCAGCAGGATGTTGGCGGGCTTCACATCGCGGTGAATGACGCCGTGGGTATGCGCGTACTCCAGCGCGTTCGCGCACGCGACGAGGATCCGCTGCGTCTCCGCCAGGGTGAGGCGAGGAGTCCCCTGGAGAAGCGCCTGAAGGCTCCCGCCCGCCACGTACTTCATTAGAAAGAACGTGAAATCGCCCGCCCGGCCGACTCGGTGGATCGGAATGATGTTCGCATGGTCGAGCCGGGCGGCCAGGCGCGCTTCCCGAACGAACCGCTCGACCACGCGCTCCTCGTAGGCGAGGGCCGGCGGCAGCACCTTGAGGGCGACGTGCCGGTCCAGGGCGAGCTCGCGCGCCAGGTAGACGATCCCCATCCCGCCCCGCCCGATCTCCCGCTCGATGACGTACTCGCCGCCGACCGCAGACTGGAGTCGTTCGAGGAACTCGTCGGCGAGATGAGACACACGGGTCCCGGGCGACTGCTCCAGCCCCCCGGGCGATAGCTGGCTCCCGCACACATGGCAGACCACGCTCTCGTCGGGGAGCGGAGTCGCGCAGACCTGGCAGCTGATCATCGGGCTGCTGGGAAGAGGTGGCCGAGCCAAATTAGGGAAGCACGCGAGCTCGGGGCAAGAACCCGCGCCGCCGGACGCGCCAGCCGCGCGAGCCGACCTCGTGACCTGCCAGCGGCGCGCCCGGTGCCAACCGCGCGAATTGACACGTGCGCCCTGTCGCCTATCTTGCCCTTCCCGCCGCCTCTATGGATCTCGAGTTCGTCGTCCGTGGCGGCCCGCTTGACGGGCGCGCTTTCGCCCTCGCAGAAGGCCAGCCCCTCACGGTTGGCCGCGCTCTCCAGTGCGACATCCAGCTCGACGACGAAGGCGTGTCCCGGCGCCATTGCACGGTGACGCCCCGCGACGGCGAGGTGAGCGTTCGAGACCTCGATTCGGTGAACGGAACGTTCGTGAACGACGCGCAGGTCACCACCGCCATGCTGAAGCCCGGCGACCGGCTCCGACTCGGGCGAACCCTGCTGGAGCTGCGCGAGGCGCTGCCGCGTGCGGTCGCGGCTCCGCCGATGCTTGCGCTCACCGCCGAGACCACAGCGACCCGAACCATCGTGCGCAAGCAGATCGACCCCGGGCGGCTCGACTGGCTCGTGACCACCCCGCCCCGCGCCGAGGAGGCCGCATTGCTCCGGCGCGCGGAGCGACACCTCGCCGCCGTGCACGAGGTCTCGGACCTTCTCTCCCGCGCTCGCGACGTCCCGTCCCTCTTCGCGACGATCCTCGACACCGTTCTCAAGGTGACCGACGCCGACCGCGCCGCGCTCATGCTCCGGCGCGAGGGTGCCGCCGAGGCCGGGCGGGGCGACGTGGCACTCGCGGCCGCACGCGTCCGACGCGGCCGCGAGGAGCCCGAGTTCGCGGTCAGCCGGACCGTGGTTCGGGACGTGCTCGAAAGTGGGATCTCGACGCTCAGCCACGACGCCCTCGCCGACGCACGCTACCAGGCCGGCGAGAGCATCGTCCTCCAGGGGATCCGCTCCGTGATGTGCGCGCCCCTCCGCACGACGGACGCGATCCTCGGAGCGCTGTACGCAGACAGCCGGAGCGCCACCGGGAAATTCGGCGAGGCGGATCTCGAGCTCCTGGCCGCCGTTGGAAACCAGGCGGGGATCGCACTGCACCGGGCCAGGCTCCTGGCCGACCTGGAGCGGCTCTTCCTCGACACGATTCGCGCGATCGCGGCGACAATCGACGCCAAGGACGGATACACGCACCGCCACTCGGAGCGCGTGGCCGCGCTTGCCGTCCGGATCGCGCGGGCGATCGGGCTCTCCGACGACGAGCAGCGCATGGTGGAGCTTGCAGGACTCCTGCACGACGTGGGGAAGATCGGCGTGCCCGAGTCCATCCTGAACAAGCCCGGCCGCCTCGACACCGGGGAGCTGACAGACATGCAGAAGCACCCCGTGATCGGCGCGCGCATCCTCTCCCACATTCAGAACCCGCAGATCGCAGCACTCCTCCCCGCCGTGGAGCACCATCACGAGAAGTGGGATGGGACGGGATACCCGGACGGCCTGAAGGGCGAGGCGATCCCGATCCTGGCGCGCGTCCTCGGCATGGCGGACTTCCTCGACGCCCTGACCTCGGCGCGCTCCTACCGGAGCGCGCTCCACATGGACGAGGCGATCCGGATGCTGCGCGACGCAGCCGGCACGCACTTCGACCACACGCTGGTGGAGGCGGTCGTTCGCCTGCACGAGCGGGGCGAGCTCGCCCTCCCCAAGGAGCCGGGCCCGGCGCTCCCGTCGATCGCACCGGCGTAAAGGCCGCCACGCGAGTGCCCCCTCTCTGGGCCCAGACTGCCGCGGCGCGACCCGCGTGGTGGCGCCGGCTCTCACCACCCCAGCTTCTCGTTCTCTCGTTCGCCGGGCTCGTCGCCTTGGGCACGCTGGCCCTCTGGCTCCTCCCCGGCCTCACGAGGGGCCCGCGCCTCTCTTTCATCGATGCGCTCTTCACGGCGACGAGCGCGGTCTGTGTCACGGGGCTCATCGTCGTGGACACGGCAACGTACTTCACGCCGCTGGGCCAGGCGGTGATCGCCATCCTGATCCAGGCGGGCGGCCTCGGGATCATCACCCTCGCGACGCTCGTGATCCTCGGGCTGGGAGGCCGAACGGGGCTGCGCAGCGAGCTCCTCCTGCGAGAGCAGGCCGTCGCGGGCATCCATCCATTCCGCCTGCTCCGCACGGTCGCACTCTTCACCCTGGTGATCGAATTCGCGGGATTCACGATCCTCTTTCTCCGCTGGGCGGGTCGCCTGGGCGTCGCTCGCGCGGCCTGGGACGCGGCGTTCCACGCGATCTCCGCATTCTGCAACGCCGGGTTCTCGACGTTCTCCGACAGTCTTACGCGTTTCCAGCGAGACCCTCTGACGCTCTTCGTGCTGGGGGGCCTCATCGTCGTCGGCGGCCTCGGGTTCCTTCCGGTCGGGGAGGTCCTGCGCCGGCGACGAGGGGAACCCTTCGTCCGGTTCTCCCTCCACACGAAAATCGTCGCGACAGCGACCGCACTGCTTCTCGGCATCGCGACGCTCGTCTTCTTCCTCCTCGAGCAGAACGGCGAGTTCGCGGGGCTGCCGGCCGTGCACCGATTCTTCAACGCGTTCTTCATGGCCGTGACGCCGCGCACCGCGGGGTTCAACACCGTGAGCTATGCCGCCCTCACGAACGCCACGCTCTTCTTCACCGTCCTCCTCATGCTCATCGGCGGCTCGCCCGGCTCGACGGCCGGGGGCTTCAAGACGACGACCGCGTTCGTGCTCGCCGCCGTCGCGTGGTCGCGCTGGCGCGGGCTCGAGCACGCCCAGGCCTTCCGCCGGACGATCCCCCGCGAGACCGTGGAGCGCGCGGTGGGACTGGTGGTCGGGGGTCTGTTTGTTCTGGGCGCGGCCGTCCTCATATTGATGATCACGGATCTCAGCGGCCTCCCGCACGGCGCCGCGCGAGCGGAGCTGTTCGACTACGCCTTCGAGGCGGCGAGCGCGTTCGGAACCGTCGGCCTGTCCACCGGCGTGACGGCCGGACTGAGCCAGGCGGGGAAGCTCGTGATCATCCTCCTCATGTTCATGGGGCGGGTGGGCCCGATCGCGCTGGTCAGCGCGATGGCGCTGGCGGCTCAGGCATACCGTCGGCGCATCCGGTTCGCCGAGGAAGACGTCGTGGTCGGATAGCCAAGGAGGGAAGCGTGAAGCGGTTCCTGGCCGCGGGGATGCGGCTCTTCGGCAAGCCCAGCCGCGAGGGTCCCTCACCGGGTGTGACCAAGCGCTTCGTCGTCGTGGGGTTGGGCCTCTTCGGCTCGGAGGCGGCACGGGCCCTCTACGCCAGCGGGCACGAGGTCGTCGCCGTGGATACGGACCCGGAGCTGGTGGACGAGATCGGCCCCTTCGTGACGCACGCGGCGGTCGCGGATGCCCGCGAAGCCAAGAGCCTCGAGGCGCTCGGCGGCGGTGGCGCAGACGTGGGGATTGTCAGCATCGGGACGGATGTGGGGGCGAGCGTGCTGATCGCCCTGGCGCTTCGCGACCTCGGGGTGCGGGAGATCTACGCCAAGGTCACGAGCCTCGAGCACGCCCGCATCCTGGAGAAGCTCGGCGTCACCGAGACGGTCTTCCCGGAGAAGGAGTCGGCGCTGCGGCTGGCCGAGCGGTTGAGCGCGCCCGGCATCCTGAACGTGATCCCGCTCGCACCGGGCTTCGGCCTCCGGGAGATCGCGATCCCCGAGAATTTCCGGGGGAAGACGCTCCGGGAACTGGAGCTACCGCGTCAGTACCGAGTCCAGGTCGTGGCGGTCCGCGACTTTCTGGCGGGGACCATCAACCACCTCCCGGACCCCGATGCCGTGCTGAAGGACTCCGACACCCTGATCGTCGTGGGGGAGGAATCGCAGCTCGACGCCCTCGCGCGGGGCTGAGGGACAGGAGCGGGCCGTTTATCCTTCGACGAGCACCACCCCGGCGGGCTCTTTCAGGATCTCGCCGATGCGAACCGCCTGCACGCCCTCGCCGCGCATCCGGCCCACGAGCGCGTCGGCGTCGTCGGCGCGCACCGTGAAGAGAAGCCCGCCCGAGGTCTGCGCGTCGTTCAAGAGCGTGCGCATGACCTCGTCCACGTCGGCGGCCCAGCGTGTGTGCCCTTCCGCGTGCTCGCGGTTTCTCCGCGTCCCGCCGGGGACGAAGCCCTTGGCGGCGAGCTCGCGCGCGGCCGGTAGCAGCGGAACCCGCGCCGCGTGAAGGCGGGCGCCGACACCGCTCACCTTCAGGATGTCCTGCAGGTGATTGACGAGACCGTAGCCGGTGACGTCCGTGACGGCCCCGACCCCGAAACCTTCCAGGAGCTCCGACGCGCGACGGCTCAGCGTCGTCATCGAGCGGACCGCCGCGTCCACCGAATCTTTCGGCGCGGCCCCCTTCTTGATCGCCGTCGAGATCACGCCTGTTCCGATCGGCTTCGTGAGGACGATCGCATCCCCAGGAAGCGCGCCCGCCTTCGTCCGCACGCGATCGGCCGGGACGATCCCGGTGACGGCGAGCCCGTACTTCGGTTCGGGATCGTCGATCGTGTGGCCCCCCACCACGACCGCGCCCGCCTCGGCGACCTTCTCGCTCCCGCCGCGCAGGATCTCCACGAGGATCCGGCGATCGAGCCCGGTCGCCGGAAAGCCCACGATGTTCAGGGCGAAGAGCGGCCGGGCGCCCATGGCGTAGATGTCGCTCAGGGCGTTGGCGGCCGCGATCGCACCGAAGGCGTAAGCGTCGTCCACGATCGGCGTGAAAAAATCGAGCGTGGCCACGAGCGCCAGGCCGCCGTCCAGACGATACACCGCCGCATCGTCCGGCGTCTCGAGGCCGACGATCACCTCGGCCGACACCGTACGCGGGAGCTGGGCGAGCACCTGGGCCAGGTCCCCCGGACCCAGCTTACAGGCTCAACCGGCCCCGTGCGAAAGCTGCGTGAGGCGGACCTGTTCCGCGCTCGGCGTGTTCATGCGCGTCAACGTACGCCATCGCGTGAGCGCGGGTCAATGCGCGCCCGGCGGCCGGCACCGTTTGACGGACACCGTACGTCGGGACTAACGTTCGAGCATTGTGTACGGCGATCCCTACGCAGCCGCGCGCCGCGACATGGTGGACCAGCAGTTGGTGCGGCGCGGAATCCGTGACCTGCGCGTGCTGGACGCGATGGCCAAGGTTCCCCGCCAGCGGTTCGTCCCCGAGGAGTACCGGCATCTCGCCTACGACGACTCGGCCCTTCCAATCGGCGAGTGCCAGACCATCTCGCAGCCGTACATGGTGGCGGTGATGACCGAGGCGCTCGGGCTCGAGCCGGGCTCGCGCGTCCTCGAGGTGGGCACGGGAAGCGGATACCAGACGGCGATCCTCGCCGAACTGGCCGCGCAAGTCTATACCGTCGAGCGGTTCGACACGCTGTCGGAGAACGCGCGGGCGCTCCTCTGCGAGCTCGGCTACCGCAACATCCTTTCCCGGGTGGGCGACGGCTCGAAGGGCTGGCCCGAGGCCGCACCGTTCGACGCGATCCTCGTCACGGCAGCGGCCCGCGAGATCCCCGAGGAATTGGAGGCGCAGCTCGCCCCCCAGGGCCGGCTCGTCATCCCCATCGGCGACCGCACGTTGCAAGATCTCTATCGGGTGAGCCGCGAAGGCGAGGGGTGGCGCATGGAGAACATCACGTCCTGCCGCTTCGTCCCCCTCGTGGCCGAAGCGGGCTGGCCGGAGGACTGAAAGGCCAACCCGCTTCGACAGGCTCCGCTCCCCCGCGCCCCCCCGCGC
>JACQVD010000004.1 GCA_016209945.1 Gemmatimonadota bacterium | reverse complement strand
TTCTCGACGGCCTGCGCAGGCGGGGCGAGGCGCGGGCGTGGGTGTGCGGCGCGGTGCGACCGGGGAAGGGGCGCGTTCACCTTCAGCCCGAGTAGGAGGCACGCATGCGGAAGCGGGCATCGGCGTGGACCCTGATCCTCATCTGTGTCCCATCGGTGGCTGCTGGCCAGGAACCCCGGCTGGCGAGGGCTTGCGAGCCGTTTATCCCTGGCGACGTGCGGAACCGCTGCCTCGACGTGGCGGCGACGGTGGAGCTCCTTCAGCCCGAGGCGGGCATGCTGCTGGCGGGCGCAAACCCGGTGCTGGGCACCGCGAGCCCGCTGGGCACGCGGGCGGGATTGCCCCGGTTCTCGCTCGGCGCGCGGGTCGGCGTCGTCTTCGTGGATCTGCCCGATGTGTTCGAGGTCGCGGGACCGGGCGTGCCCGAAGAGATGGAATTCGTCGTGCCCCTCCCGCAGGCCGACCTGGCGGTGGGCCTCTTCTCCGGGTTCTCGCTCACGCCGAGCGTGGGCGGCCTGGGCGCTCTGGACTTCCTGGCATCGGCGACCGTGCTCCCGGCTGTGGAGCAGCTGGAAGAGACGAAGATCGCGTGGGGCTTCGGCGGCCGCGTCGGGATCTTCCGCGAGTCCTTCGTACTGCCAGGGGCGTCGGTCTCGGTCATGCACAAGCGCCTGGGGCGGTTGGCGGTCGGTGACATCGCGGACGGCGACGAGGCGGAGTTCGGCACCGACCTACGGGTGTTGAGCCTGCGCGGCGCGGTCAGCAAGAGCTTCCTCATCTTCGGGCTCACCGTCGGAGCAGGGTGGGACCGCTATCGCAGCGACATCGACTTTCGGTTCGTCAGCCCGGTGCCGCCCAATGAAGTGCAAACTGTGTTCTCCCAGGACGCTCCGGGAGAGCTGGAGACCGACCGGCGGTCGCTCTTCGGTGAGTTCAGGCTGACGTTCGCGGTTCTGAGCCTCGTGGCCCAAGCGGGGCTCCAGCAGCGGGAGGAGCTCGTTCTGAGTGACGGCACGACGCGGATGGAGAGCGGGGGCTTCTTCGCCGGCGCCGGCCTTCGCGTCGGCATTTGACGCTTTGGGGATTTGACCTCGCGCAGCGACCGAGCTTACATGCGACGCGCGCTCGCGCTCGCCGCACGGGGGTGGGGGCGCGTCTGCCCCAACCCACTGGTCGGGGCCGTCGTCGTGCGCGACGGCCAGGTTGTGGGCGAGGGCTTCCACGGATCCTATGGAGGCGCGCACGCGGAGGTGGAGGCGCTCCGGGCGGCGGCGGATCGCGCCCGCGGCGCGACGCTCTACGTGACGCTCGAGCCCTGCAACCATCACGGCAAGACGCCACCCTGCACGGAGGCGATCCTGCGCGCCGGGGTCCGGCGCGTGGTCTACGCCGTCGCCGATCCTACGGCCGCAGCCGGGGGCGGAGCGGAGCGGCTTCGTGGAGAGGGGATCGAGGTGGAGTCGGGCCTCTGCGCGGAGGAGGCGCACGATCTCAACGCCGTGTTCTTCACCGCTTCGGTCGAGCAGAGGACGTACGTCTGCCTGAAGCTCGCCCTTTCGCTGGATGCGCGGATCGCCGAGGCGCCGGGGCGGCGCACCGCGATCAGCGGGCCGCGCGCGATCCGAGAGGCCCACAGGCTTCGCGCCGGGTACGACGCGCTCGCCGTGGGCATCGGCACGGTCCTCTCCGACGACCCATTGCTCACCGTACGGGAGTGGCCGGTACCGTCGCGCCCCCCGGTCCGCATCGTCCTGGACTCGCAGCTCCGCACGCCGCTCGTGAGCCGACTGGTGGCGACGACGCCGGACGCGCTCCTCTGGCTCCTCGCGGGCCGGGATTCTCCACGGGCACGGAGGGATGCCCTGGAGAGCCGCGGGGCACGGATCATCGCCGTCGGCGAGGCGGCGCCGGGGCGGCTCGATCTGCGCGAGGTCCTCCAGATCCTCTGGGGGGAAGGGATCCACAGCGTGCTCTTCGAAGGCGGCTCCGCGCTGGCGTCCAGCCTCCTGGCGGAGCGCCTGGTGGATCGCCTGGAACTCTTCTACGCGCCGACGTTTCTGGGCCCGGAGGCGCTCCCGGCGTTTCGGGCGGGTCCGCCGGAACGCTGGCGTCTCGCGGCGCGGCGCGCGCTGGGGCCCGACACTCTCCTCAGCCTTGTGAGGGCCACGTAGAACGATGTTCACGGGCATCATCGAAGAAGTCGGCCGGGTCACGGCGGTCCGTTCCCTCGAGGAGGGTCGCGAGATCACCATTGGCGCGAGCCTCGTCCTCGAGGATCTGAAGGTCGGCGATAGCGTCAACGTGGACGGCGCCTGCCAGACCGTCGTCTCGCGCGGCAGGGAGTCGTTTTCCGTCCAGGCGATCCGCGCGACGCTCAGCCGCACGACGCTCGGCGAGTTCGAGCCCGGTCGCCCGGTGAACCTGGAGCGCGCCCTCGCCGCCGGCGGCCGTTTCGGAGGTCACTGGGTGCAGGGCCACGTGGACGGCGTGGGGACGGTCCGCGAGCTCCGCCGGGCTGGCGAGACGGTCTTCCTGAGGGTGGAGCTCCCGGAGCCCGTCCGCCCGGTCACCGTCCCGCAGGGCTCTCTGGCGATCAACGGCGTCTCCCTGACCGTGCACGCCCTTCCGGCGGAGGGTGAGGCAGAAGTGGCCTTGATCCCCTATACTTATGAGCATACGAATCTCTCGCGCCTGAAACCGGGCGACCGGGTGAACGTGGAAGCGGACCTTGTGGGGAAGTACGTCGTTCGGTACCTGGCTCGGCTCCTCGGCCTGGCGGATCCGGCCGAGGCCTGGCGAGAGATCGCGGCGCGGCTCCAGGCACCCGGCACGTGAGCGGAATGTTCGAACAACCATCCACCACAAGAGATCGAATGCCCTTCGATAGCGCAGAGGAAGCGATCGAAGCCATCCGCCGCGGCGAGATGGTGATCGTGGCCGACGATGAGGATCGGGAGAACGAGGGCGACCTTGTGGGCGCCGCCGAGAAGGTCACGCCCGATATCATCAACTTCATGGCCACGCATGCCCGCGGGCTCATCTGCGTCACGCTCACGCCGCAGCGCGTGGAGGAGCTGAAGCTCCAGCGCATGGCGGGCGTCAGCACGGAATCCCACGAGGCCGACTTCATGACGTCGATCGACGCGGGCACCCGCTTCGGCGTCACCACGGGGATCAGCGCGTGGGACCGGGCGACGACGATTCGCGTCGCGATCGACCCGAAGACGCGCCCGGAGGACCTCCGGCGCCCCGGCCACGTCTTCCCCCTGCGCGCGCAGCCGGGCGGTGTCTTGAGGCGCGTGGGGCAGACGGAGGCCTCGGTGGACCTCGCGAAGCTGGCAGGGCTGTGCCCGGCGGGTGTCATCTGCGAGATCCTGAACCCCGACGGCAGCATGGCCCGGCGGCCGGAGCTCGAGCGCTTCGCCGAGAAACACGGCCTCAAGTTCATCACGGTCGCCCAGCTCATCGCGTACCGGCTCCAGACCGAGCGGCTCGTGCACCGCGTCGCCGAGGCCGGGCTCCCCACGGCGCTCGGCGAGTTCCGGGTCGTCGCGTACGAGAACGACGTGGACAGCCGCGAGCACATCGCGCTCGTCAAAGGGCAGGTGGCGGGCGAACACGCGGTGCTCGTGCGCGTGCACTCCGAGTGCGTGACGGGCGACGTCTTCCACTCGCAGCGCTGCGATTGCGGCGAGCAGCTCGTGACCGCGCTTGGCAGGATCGACGAGGCGGGTCAGGGCGTGCTCGTGTACCTCCAGCAGGAGGGCCGCGGCATCGGGCTGATCAACAAGATCCGGGCGTACGAGCTCCAGGACAAAGGCTTCGACACCGTGGAGGCGAACGTGCGGCTCGGCTTCCCGCCCGACCTCCGCGACTACGGCATCGGCGTGCAGATCCTGCTCGACCTGGGGATCAAGTCGATGCGCATCCTGACGAACAATCCCAAGAAGATCGTGGGCCTCGAGGGCTTCGGCATCCGGGTGGACGAGCAGATCCCGCTGAGCGTCGAGCCCAACCCGCACAACCGCGACTACCTCGAGGTGAAGCGCGAGAAGCTCGGGCACCTCATCCCCGGCGATGCGCGAGCGCCGCGGGCAGCTTCGGGCTAAGGGCCGGCGGTTCGCCGTCGTCGTCAGCCGCTTCAACGAGGCCGTCACCCGCCAGCTCCTCCAGGGCGCGACCGACTGCCTGCTCCACCACGGCGTCCTCGAGGACGACATCGAGATCGTGTGGGTCCCCGGGTCGTGGGAGCTCCCCGTGGCCGTCGAGGCCGCCGCCCGGACGGGACGGTTTCAGGGGATCGTGGCGCTCGGCGCGCTCATCAAAGGGGAGACCGCGCACTTCGATGTCCTCGCCAACTCGGTTGCTCAGGCCCTGGCCCGCATCGGCGTCGAGCATCGCCTCCCGGTCGGCTTCGGCGTCCTGACGGCGTACACGGCGGAGCAGGCCTTCGAGCGCGCAGCGCCGGAGAAGGGGAACAAGGGCTGGGACGCAGCCCAGGCCGTCCTCGAGGTGGCGGACCTCGTGGCCGACCTGTCGGATGAGACGTAGGACGAGGGCTCGGGGCCGCGCGCTTCAGGCGCTCTACGCCTGGGAGGCGCGCGGGTTCGAGGGCGACCCGGAAGCCGTGGCGGATGAGCTCAGCGGTGGCGACGCCTTCGTCCGCGAGCTCGTGCGGGCGGTCGGCGACCATCGTGCGGAGATCGACCAGCGGATCGTCGAGGTCATGCCCAACTGGCGGCTCGAGCGCCTGTCGGCCGTCGATCGGAACATCCTTCGGCTCGCGACCGCGGAGATGATGTACGGACCCGAGACGCCCGCCGCCGTCTGCATCCAGGAGGCGCTGCGGCTGGCGGATCGGTTCGGCGGCCTGGAGAGCGCTCGCTTCGTGAACGGCGTGCTCGACGCGATCTGGAAGCGCCTGCACGCGCCGGAGGCCGGGCCCGCGGGATGACCGCCGCTCTCCGCCTCCTGGTCGTGAACTGGCAGGACCGCGAGAACCCACAGGCGGGCGGCGCGGAGATTCACCTGCACGAGATCTTCGGGCGGCTCGCGGCCCGCGGCCACCGCCTCACGCTCCTGTGCTCGGGATGGAGGGGGGCAGAGCCGCGCGCCACGCTGGATGGCATCGAGGTTCACCGTGTCGGCGGGCGATACAGCTTCGCCCTCCGGGCCGCGCCGTACTACCGCAGGGCGCTCGCCGGGCGTGCGTTCGACCTCGCGGTCGAGGACATCAACAAGCTCCCGCTGTACACGCCGCTCTGGATCGGCGTCCCCGTGGTCGCGCTCATCCCGCATCTCTTCGGGACTACGGCGTTCCGCGAGGCGCCTCCGCCCGTCGCGGCGGCCGTGTGGGCGTCGGAGCTCCTGCTCCCTCGGATCTACCGCGGCGTGCCGATCCAGGCGATCTCGGAGAGCACGGCCGAGGACCTGGTGCCTCGCGGCTTTGCACAGGCCCAGGTCGTCGTGATCCATCCGGGGATCGACCACGGGCGCTTTCGCCCGGACCCCGGCGCCCCCAAGTTCCAGGAGCCGACGTTCGTGTACGTGGGCCGCCTCAAGCGGTACAAGGGGATCGAGTGGGTTCTGGATGGGGCGGCGGCGCTCCTTCGCGGAGGGCCTCCCGCCCGGTTCGTACTGGCGGGAAAGGGGGATCACGAGGCGGCCCTGCGCGCGCACGCGGGCCGATTGGGGCTTGGAGAGGCGGTGGAGTTCCGCGGGTATATCTCCGAGGACGAGAAGGTCGATCTCCTGCGACGCGCGTGGGCGGCCATCTACCCCTCCCCGAAGGAGGGGTGGGGGATCACGAACCTCGAGGCGGCGGCCTGCGGCACACCCGTGGTCGCGTCGGACTCGCCCGGGCTCCGCGACTCGGTGGCGAACGGGATCTCGGGCCTGCTCGTCCCCCACGGTGACCAGGAGGCTCTCGTGGCCGCCATGCGGCGTCTCATCGACGAGCGCGCGTTGAGGGAGGCGTTGTCGCGGGGGGCGCTGGAGTTCGCCCGGCGGTTCAGCTGGGACCGGGCAGCCGATGAGACCGAGGCGCACCTGCTGGAGGTGGCCGAGCGCCGGCGTGCGGTGCTGAGAGAGGAGAGACTGTGGGCCTGAAGGTTGGAGATCTGCTGCGCCTCTGCGGGGAGAGGCTGGCTCTGGAGGTCACAACGCCGCCGGATCTCGGCCTGGACCGCGAGATCCATGGGCCGGACATCTCCAGTCCCGGCCTCGCCCTGACCGGGTTTACGGAGCGGCTCCCGCACGGCCGGCTCCAGGTGCTCGGCGAGACGGAGGTCTTCTACCTGCGCTCGCTCGCTGCCGAGGAGCGGCGCAAGGCGCTGGAGATCCTGCTGGCGTTCGACATGCCGTGCCTCTTCGTGACGAAAGGGTTGGGGCTCCCCGAGGAGGTCGTGGAACTCGCGTCGGCGCGCGGGATCCCGATCCTCGTCACCTCCCTGAAGACGAACGAGTTCTACCGGCGCATCCAGCCGTTCCTGGAGGAGCAGTTCGCGCCGACAACCACGGTCCACGGGTCGCTGGTGGACGTCTACGGGGTCGGCCTCCTCTTCGTAGGGCGCAGCGGGATCGGGAAGAGCGAGTGCGCGCTCGACCTCGTGGAGCGCGGGCACCGGCTCGTGGCGGACGACGTCGTCGTGATCAGCCGTCGCGGCAACGACATCCTCATCGGCCGCGGCCTGGAGCTCCAGCGGCACCACATGGAGATCCGGGGCGTCGGCGTGGTGGATGTCCGCGCGCTCTTCGGAATCCGAGCGATCCGCCAGCAGAAGCGAATCGAGGTCGTCGTGCAGCTGGTCGATTGGGAGGACCAGGCGTACTACGACCGGACGGGCCTCGAGACGGAAGAGACAGAAATCCTCGAGGCGAAGCTCCCCAAGGTGACCGTCCCGCTGAATCCCGGCAAGAATATCACGGTGATCTGCGAGGTGGTCGCCATGAGTCACCTGCTCAAGTACGCCGGCATCGACTCGGCCAAGATCTTCGAGCGCGACCTCATCGAGGCCATGCGGCCCATGCGGGAGTATCTGGAGGAGGACTATGAGTAGCCGCGCCGTGCGAGGCATCGTCGTGTGCCACGGCGACCTGGCCCGGGCGCTCGTAGACGCCGTGCGGGAGATCGTCGGCGATGACGGCGGCCTGCTGGCGCTCGGCACGGAAGCGTTCAGCACGGAGGAGGTCGAGCGCCGCGTCGAGGCGGCGCTGGGCGACGCCGACGCCGTGATCGTGTTCTCCGACCTCCCGAGCGGGAGTTGTACCTTCGCGGCGCGCCATCTGGCCCGCCGGCGAGAGGGGATCGGGGTCGTCTGCGGGGTGAACCTCCCGCTCCTCCTGGACTTCGTGTTTCATCGGGAGCTGGCGCTCCCCGATCTCCTCGAGCGATTGCGGGGCAAGACAGGGATCGTGATCGATCCACTCCCGTCCGCGCATGCCGATCGTTCTGTACCGGGTGGATGACCGGCTGATCCACGGTCAGGTCGTCGTCGGGTGGGGGACGCACCTCGACGTGGACTACATCGCCGTGGTCGATGATGCCCTCGCGCCTAGCGAGTGGGAGCAGGAGCTCTACCGCGCGGGGCTCTCGGCGAGGATGGAGGGCCGGTTCGTGACGGTGCAGGAGGCGCGGCACCGGCTCGCGGAGTGGAAGGGTTCGCCCGTGCGGGGCATCCTGCTGACCCGCGATCTCGAGACGATGCTGCGCCTCGCGGAAGGCGGCATCCTGGACAGCGAGGACGTGAACCTCGGCGGGCTCCACGAGGCGCCCGGGCGACGCCGTGTCCTGTCGTACCTGTTCCTGGGCGACGCCGATCGGCGCACGCTGGCCGCGCTGGCGCGGGCGGGCGTGAAGGTCAGCGCGCGCGACGTCCCAGGGGCCCGCAGGGTGGCGCTTCGTGAGCTGCTAGAGGGAAGCTGAGCGAGACGCTGACTCTCACAGACTGGGTGGCGGCGATCGTCGCCGGCGCGATCCTGGGGCTGGACGCCATCTCTGTTCCCCAGGTGATGGTCTCGCGCCCCCTCGTGGCCGCGTCGCTGGGCGGCCTGTGGGCGGGGAACCCGACCCTGGGCTTCTGGGTGGGCGCTCTCTTGGAACTGCTGTGGATGCGCGAGCTCCCCGTCGGCGGTGCCCGCTACGCAGACGCAGGCCCTGCGGCTTTTGCCGCAGGGGCGGGCTATGTCGCGAGCGGCGGTGGTGCGCTGGCCCTGCTCTCGGCGACAGCGCTCGCGCTCGTGGCAGGTTGGATCGGCGGTTGGAGCGTGCAGCTTCTCCGCCGGTGGAACGGCGCACTCGTGGCTCCGCTGGCCGGGCAACCGACGCCGCCGGGCGCGCTCGCGCGCCGCCACCTGGCGGCGATGGGGTTGGACTTCGGGCGCGCAGCCCTCCTGACCGCCGTATGGGTGCTCCTAGCGCGGGCGCTCGTGGCGGGGACGCACGCCGGCGGACCGGCGGATCGCGTGGCCGCTGCGGTGTTGCTCCTCGCGGGCGCGGCGGCCCTGGGAGCGGGCCTGCGAACGCTGGTGGGCAGGGCCGCGGTGCGGCGGGCGCTCGCCCTCGGCGCCGCGGCTTGCGTCGCCGGTCTCTGGGTATGGATCTGACTGGGCGTTGGAGCATGGTGCTTCGCAGCCTCGCGGTGCAGGGCTCGTGGAACTACCGCACGCTCCTGGGAGGCGGGTTCGCGTTCAGTCTCCTCCCGGTGCTGCGGCGCCGCTACCGGGGTGAGCCGGAAGCTCTGCGCGCGGCCGTGGGGCGGCATGCGGAGTACTTCAACGCCCACCCATACCTGGCGCCCGTGGCGCTGGGCGCCGTCGCACACGTTGAATTGGCGGGTGCGGATCCGGCCGTCGTATCGCGGCTGAAGGCGGGCCTCGTGAGCCCCCTGGGGACGCTGGGCGATCGTCTCATGTGGGCGCGCTGGCGGCCGCTGTGCGCGCTGGTCGCGATCGGTTCGTTCTTCGCGGGCCTCCCTTGGTGGGCCGCCGTGGCACTGTTCCTGGGGACCTACAACGCGTTGCACTTCGGCCTGCGGCTCTGGGGGATGCGGCTGGGGTGGCTCGAGGGGTTGAACGTGGGGCGCGCCCTGGGCCGATCCGTGGTCCGCCGGGTTCCGGATCGCCTGACGCTTCCACTGGTCGCGTCTGCCGCCGCCGTGCTGCCGCTGCTCGCCGTGGCGCTCGTGCGCGGGTTCGAGCTTCCGCCGCCGCTCGTGCTGGGAGCGGCGGTTGCGGCCGCCGGTCTCCGGTGGCCGACCTGGGTGGGCCGCGCGGCGACCGGTGTGATCGTGGGCTCGGGTCTCCTAGGCACGCTTCTGGGAGCGGCGCAGTGAACGAGGAGGGCGGGGAACACCGCGTCTCGGTGCGGATCGTGAACACCTACGGCCTGCACGCCCGGCCGGCGGCGGAGTTCGTGAAGGTCGCCAACAAGTTCCAGAGTGACGTCACGGTGGCGAAGGATCACCTCGAGGTGAACGGGAAGAGCATCATGGGCGTCATGATGCTGGCGGCGGAGAGGGGCTCGACCCTCATCATCACGGCCCGCGGCGTGGACGCGGAGGAGGCCGTTCGCGACCTCGCGGCGCTCGTGCAGCGCGGGTTCGGAGAGGAGTGAGCGAGCGGTGAGCGCCGTCCTCGAAGGGATTCCCGCGTCCCCCGGGGTCGCCGTTGGACCGGCCTACCTCTTCCGGCTCCGGGAGCCTGTGGTCCCGCACATCACGATCCCGCCGGATCTCGTGGAGGCGGAGCTCGAGAAGTTCGAGGCCGCGCGCGAGTGGGCGACAAGGCGCATCCTCCAGCTCAAGGAGGAGGCGCATCAACGGCTCGGGCCGATCCAGGCGAAGATCTTCGACCCGCAGCTCTTGATGCTCGACGACCCCGCGCTCGTGGAGGGGACCATCGCGTACATCCGCGACAGCTACCTCACGGCGGCGCGCGCGTTCAACCTGCGGATCCTCGAGATGCGGGCCCAGTGGCTGAACACGACGCACGCCATGCTGGTGGACCGGATCGCCGACCTCACGGACACCCAGATCCTGGTCCTCTCGAAGATCCTGGATCTGCCCGAGCCGGAGCTCGGCGTGTCCCCGCAGGTTCCCGTCATCGTGGTCGCCCCCGAGCTCACGCCACGCGTCGTGGTGCGGCTCGATCGCAGCGTCGTTGCCGGGTTCGTCACGGGCGGCGGCACCCGCACCGCGCACGCCAGCATCCTCGCCCGCTCGCTGCACATCCCGGCCGTCGTGGGCGTGGGCGACGAGATCGAGAGGATCGCCCCGGGGATGGAGCTCCTCGTGGACGGCCGACGCGGCCGGGTCTTCCTACAGCCGAGCGCCCACGACAAGGAGTGGTTCGAGCGGCACGAGGAGAAGGTCCGGGAGTGGGAGGCGGAGCTTGCCGACCTCGCCCACGTGCAGCCGATCACCGAGGACGGCGTGCGCATCGAGCTCCTGGCGAACATCGATCTCCCGTCGGAGGCGGCGCTCGCGGTGCACGCGGGCGCGGATGGGATCGGCCTCCTGCGCACCGAGTTCCTGGTCGTCGGGAAGAGCTCGATCCCCGAGGAGGAGGAGCAGTTCGACGCGTTCCGCGAGATCGCGCAGGCGATGGGCTCGAGGCCGGTGATGGTGCGCACCTTCGACCTGGGAGG
Organism: Gemmatimonadota bacterium; assembly: GCA_016209945.1. Lineage (GTDB taxonomy): Bacteria > Gemmatimonadota > Gemmatimonadetes > Palauibacterales > KS3-K002 > JACQVD01. Next base: position 2,161 of record JACQVD010000004.1, on the reverse strand, counting down.
TGACAAGTTCCCGCTCTTCCTCGAGATCCCGCCGGAGGAGAACCCGTCCCTGGGCTGGCGTGCGATCCGCGTGACGCTCGACATGCCGGAGCTCTTTCGAAAACAGCTGCGCGCGATCCTTCGCGCCGGCGTGTACGGGCGGCTTCAGATCTGCCTCCCGATGATCAACTCCGCGGACGAGCTCCGGGCGACCCGCGAGCTCCTGGAGGAGTCGAAGGAGGAACTGCGCAGGGAGGGGAAGGTCTTCGACGAGTTCTGCCCGCTCGGGATCATGGTGGAGACGCCGGCCGCGGTCGCCACGGCGGAGGTTCTGGCCCGCCACGCCGACTTCTTCAGCCTCGGCACGAACGACCTGACACAGTACGCCCTCGCCGTCGATCGCGGGAACCCGCGCCTCGCCCGCTACTACGACCCGTTCCACCCGGGTGTCGTTCGCCTGATCCGGCAGACGATCGAGGCGGCGAACGCGGCGTCGATCCCCGTGAGCATCTGCGGAGAGATGGCGTCGGACGTCGCGGGCGCGTTCCTGCTCATCGGGCTCGGCATGCGCAGCCTGAGCGTGAACCTGAACGCGATCACGGAGATCAAGAAGCTCGTGCGCTCCGTTCGTGCCGATCGCGCGCAGGAGGCGGCCGCGCGTGCGGCGGACGCCGAGACGGGCGATGAAGCGCGCAACATCCTGATGGAGGAGCTGGCGGAGGCGGTGGATCTGTCGCTCTTCGAGACCACGAACGGGCACGTCCCTGGGGAACGCTTGTGAGGCGCGGGGCCCGGGGGTAACTTAGCTCCCAACATGGAAGCCGCCGTCGAGTACGACGTTCGCGACGTGAGCCTCGCTCCGCAGGGCGCGCTGCGCACCGAGTGGGCCGGGCGCGCGATGCCCGTCCTCGGCCTTATTCGTGAGCGATTCGCGAAAGAGCGCGCGCTGGAGGGCGTGAGGATCTCCGCCTGCCTGCACGTCACCACCGAGACGGCGAACCTCATCCGCACCCTGCAAGCCGGCGGCGCCGAGGTGGCGCTCTGCGCTTCGAACCCGCTCTCGACCCAGGACGAGGTCGCGGCCTATCTCGTGCGCGACTGTGGGGCGGCCGTCTTCGCCATCCGCGGCGAGGATGGTGAGACGTACTACGACCACATCCGCGCGGCCCTGGCTCACCGGCCGACGATCACGATGGACGATGGCGCGGACCTGGTGAGCGCGCTGCACATGATCGCCCTCGAGCGGTTCGACGACCTGGCGCCGCCGGTGCGCCGATGGGCGATGGGGCTGCCGGCCGAAGAGCGCCAGGCGCTCGTCCGTGGAGTGATGGGGTCAACGGAGGAGACCACCACGGGCGTCAACCGTCTGCGGGCGATGGCCCGTGACGGGCTGCTCCAGTTCCCCGTCATCGCGGTGAACGACAGCAACACGAAGCACCTGTTCGACAACCGCTACGGCACCGGCCAGAGCACGCTCGACGGAATCCTCCGGGCGACGAACGTGCTCCTGGCAGGCTCCACGGTCGTGGTCGCGGGATACGGCTGGTGCGGCCGCGGGATCGCGCTGCGGGCGCGCGGGGCCGGCGCGCACGTCATCGTCACGGAGGTGAACCCGCTCCGCGCGCTGGAAGCCGTCCACGACGGCTACCGGGTGCTCCCCATGTCCGAGGCGGCCAAGGTGGGCGACGTCCTCGTGACCGCGACCGGGACCACGGGCGTGATCCGGGAAGAGCATTTCCGCGTGATGAAGGACGGTGCCATTCTCGCGAACGCGGGCCACTTCGACGTGGAGCTCGACCTCCAGGCCCTGCGCCGGATCGCCGCCGCGCCGCCGCGCCGCGCCCGCGAGTTCGTGGACGAGTACCGGGTGGACGGCAAGGTCGTCTTCGTCCTGGCGGAGGGCCGGCTCGTCAACCTGGCGGCTGCCGAGGGGCACCCGGCCGGCGTCATGGACATGTCGTTCTCCAACCAGGCGCTGGCCGTCGAGGTTCTCGTCCGCCACGGCAAGGGCCTCCCGCGCGATGTGCATCGCGTGCCCGAGGAGATCGACCGGCAGATCGCGAGCCTCAAGCTGCGGGCCATGCGTGTGGAGATCGACGAGCCCACCGAGGCGCAGCGACGCTATCTGGCCTCGTGGGAAGAGGGAACTTGATTCAGCGCCGGGACATGTGTAGTGAGGAGG
>JACQVD010000035.1 GCA_016209945.1 Gemmatimonadota bacterium | reverse complement strand
CCCTCAGCCCCCCCAGCCCCCCCTCGCCGACCATCACGAGCACGCCTTCCGCGTGTTGCTGCGGGCCGGTCCGTCGGGGGGCTGGAGCGCCGGGAACCGCGCCCGATCGCGGCGTGTTGTAACCATAGGGCGGGCACGACTAACGGCGCGCGAGCGTTGCCCGCCCTTTCTTTTTTGGTCTTCCGCGGTCGCACTTGACGGTCTCGCGTCGCCGCCTAGGTTACCCCAGCCTTCGGGTGGAACCCTCACACATGTCACCTGCGCGGGGTGCGAGATGGCGGACGTCGCGGCTCCCAAGCTGTATCTCGATCCGGAGACAGAGCGCGCGCTCCTCAACCGACTGAGCCGTCTCGAAGGCCAGGTCCGAGGGATCAGGCGGATGCTCGCCGAGCGCCAGAGCTGCGACGACATCCTGGTTCAGGTGGCTGCCTTGAAGCAGGCGGTCACCGCCGTCGCGGTGCAGCTCCTGGAAGCTCACATGGAGACGTGCGTGCTTCGGAGCGTCGAGAGCGGAGAAGGCCGCTCGGCCCTTCGGAGCCTGAAGGCGTCGCTGGCCCGCGTCTTGAGACACACGTGAGCGACGGGCAGATTCGGTCTCCGATGCGCGCCCCGGCCACGAAACCGGGGCGCTGTGCTTACGGGCTCGCCCAATACCCCGGTCCCACCCTCAGGGTGTGGAGCCAGGTCTGGGGCCACGAGACGTTGAGGAGCACGGCCAGCCAGCCGTGGGCGACGGCCAGCGTGAAGAGGTTGGGCGCGCGTTCGTAGAGCCGGCACCACACGTAGGCTGCTATCATCGTGCACCCGACCAGGATCGCGTTCGGGAGATGGACGACCGCGAAGATGAGGGCGGCGATCGAAGCAGCGCGTCCCGGGCGGCCGAGTCCCTCCCGAAGTCGCCGGTAGGCGAATGCCTGAAGAGCGTACTGCTGGAGGAAGGCCCACACGGGGTAAAGAACGAGTGCCGCGCCGCTCCCGAGCCGGAGATCAAGCCCACGGCGAGCCAGCGCCGCGACCGCCACGATGGGCGCGGCCAGGCCCACGCTCGCGATCCCCACCTCGAAGGCGGAGCGCCAGAGGTTGTCGAACCGCAAGCCCAGCTCGCGAAGGCCGTCGCCGTGCAGCAGGTTGGAGGTGATGGGGATCACCAGAAGGAGCGCGAGGAACGTGATCCTCAGCTTCTCCGACCCGTACGCCGCTGCGACGGGGAGCGCTGATCTCGTCCTCCTGTTCAACCTCGCGGTCTACGCGGCGGTTCCCGTCTTGCTTCTCGCCGGGCGCGATCCGCTGCGCGCGCCGGCGAGGCTTGCCGCGGTCCTCCTCCTTCTATGGCTGGCTGCCGATCGATTTCGGTCTCCTGAGGGGCCTCCGACTCCCCGTCGGCGCGACCGCTTCCCTCGACGCCGCACGACTCTTCGCGATGGATGTCGGCCTGGTCCTCTTCGTGGTCGCGGCGCCCGTGCGCGACCTGGGGTTCACGTTCGGGCTCCGTCTCCGCGACCTCGGGTACGCGGCGGCCGCCCTCGCGGCCTGCGCTCTGGTTCTCGTGCCGTTGGGTCTCGCGATCGGATTCCTCCGGTACGGGTGGCCTCCCTTGGACCCCGGCGACTGGTGGTTGAACGCGCTCAACATCTATTTTCTCGTGGCGGTACCCGAGGAGTTCCTCTTTCGGGGGCTGCTCCAGAACAGCCTGGAGAAGCGCTGGCGTGGCCCGCAAGCGGCGGCCGCCGCGTGGCTCGCAGTGTCGGTTGTTTTCGGGGCCGCGCATCTCAACAATCCGCCCGCGCCGAACTTCCGCTATGCGGCTCTCGCGACGCTCGCAGGCATGGCCTACGGCTGGGTTTGGTGGCGGACACGGAAGGTGACAGCGTCGGCGCTGACCCATGGGGCCGTGGACTGGATATGGCTCGTCGCGCTGCGCGGCTAGGGTGACCATCGCGATGGAGGAACTCCTCGAAGGGTTTCGCCAGGGGCTTCACGAGGAGATCGCGCACCTCCGACTGGCGCTCCAGTCGAAGGGCCTCGCAGAGCCCGTCCACGCCGCCGCCGGCCGCCTGCTGGGCCGCGAGGGTGGGGCCGGTGGCTTCGTCTATCGCTGGACCCTGGCGGCGGGGGCGTATCGCGTTCGCGAGGACGACGCGGTGCGGGTGCTCACGGAATCCCAGATCGCCCGTGGACTCGTCGTCGCGTTCGATTTTGAGCGCCGCGAGATCGTGATCGCGTCCGACGTCTACCTCGGGACGAACCCTCACGAGGTGGATCTGCTCTTCGACCCCACGTATCTCCTGGAGCAGTGCCTCGCCCGGATCGAGGAGATCGCGGAAGCGCCCGAGCGATTCCACCCCGTGAATGCGCTCCGCCTCTTCGGGCGGCATCCGGCCGCGACCGGCATGGGCGCCGCACGTACCCGCCCCGGCTACGAGGGTCTCAACGAGGATCAGCGCCTCGCGATCGCCCGGGCTCTCGGGTCGGAGGTCTGCTTCGTCTGGGGGCCGCCGGGTACGGGGAAGACGCGGATGCTCGGGGAAATGGCGGCCCAAATGGCCGGCGATGGCATGCGCCTCCTCGTGGCTGCCCACACGAACGCGGCAGTGGACGCAGCCGCGGCCGCTATCGTCCAGGCGATGGGCCCCGTCGCTATCTTGGAGAACCGTGTGCTCCGGTTCGGCGTGGTCGGCGGTCCCGCGCTCGGCGCGGGGATCGGCCTCGACGACCTCGTGGACCGGAGGGTCGAGGCGCTGGATCCGCGGCTGTGGGAGGAACTCCTCGATGTCGAGGTGATGCTGTACGCCATCGACCCGGGTCTCAGGCCCAGGGCACGGGCGCAGGCGCGAGAGGAGCGCCGGCACCAGGGAGGTGCGCGCTCGCTCGCCCTCGTCTGCCACGCCGTGGCGCGCCGGCTTCCGCCCAACGAGTTCGCGCAGCGGATCCTCGCGCGTATCGGGGAAGTCCGGGGCGCGCTCGATCGGCATGCCCAGGCCGCGACCCGGGAAGCGCAGGTGCTGGTGACGACCCTGGCACGGCTCACGACGCGCGAGGAATTGTTCCCGCTGCGCTTCGACGCCGTGGTCTGCGACGAGGCGAGCAGCGCGCCGCTCCCGTACGTCTGGTACGCGGCCTGTCTCGCCGCGCGGAAGGCGATCGCGCTCGGCGATTGGAAGCAGCTGGCGCCCATCGTCCAGGCACGTACCCGCGCGGCGCGTCGCTGGCTCGGCCGCGACATCTTTCACGTGGCCGGCGTCGCCCAGAACGGCGCACGCGACACACGCTGCGCCATGCTCCGCGTCCAGCACAGGATGCACCCCCTCATCCGGGGGCTCGTGAGCGCTGTGTTCTACGAAGACCTGCTGTGCGACAGCGCCGAGGTGGCGGCGTGGGGTGAGCCCGGCGGCGGCCCACGGGATCCGCTTCTCTTCGTGGAGACGCGCTCGCTCAACCCCCGGGTCGGGAGGGTCGGCGGCTCGAGGATCAACGAGCCGCATGCGAACGCCGTGCTGCACCTCGTGGAGCTCGCTCTCCGCGCCGGATGGCGGGACATCGGGGTGGTCACACCCTACCGCGGGCAGACGAAGCTGATTCGCCGGTTGCTGCGCGAACGCTTGGAGCCGCGGCCGGGAGGCGATCTCGAGATCAGCACGGTGCACGCGTTTCAGGGCCGCGAGAAGGGCATGATCATTTTCGACACCGTGGACGCGCCACCTGAGGCCTCGCGCTTCCTGAGCGAGCGCTGGAATCGCGAGCTACCGCGCCTTCTGAACGTTGCGCTTTCGCGCGCGCGACGGCAGTGTGTGATCGTGGGCTGTCGGGCGGGCCTCCGGCGCACGCTCCCGGAGAACGCGTTGCTCAACCGCATCATCGACTGGGTGGCGCAGCACGGCACAGTCGTCGAGGCCCACGACCGCTTGAATCGGCTCCTGCGCTCCTTCCAGGTCTAAGACAGGGGGATCGCGGTGGGACGGAAGGCTCGATCGCGCGAGGGCGGTGCCGGCGGCCCCGGCCAGCGGGCGGATGCCGAACCCCGCCCCGTGCGGGCCGAGACGGCGCACCCGGTCCCCCTCGGCCGGAGGATCCTCGCCGGCGGCCTCAACCTCTCAGGCGTTCTCCTGCTCATCGGCATGGCACCCGTGTGGCCGGCCTGGTACGACCGGCTCCTCGTGAAGATCGTGGTCTGTCTCCCGGCGATCTGGGCCGCCTACGTGGCGTACGACGAGCGGCGGCCTGGGTGGGCCCTCATCCTCGGGCTTCTGGCGGTGGGGTTCAATCCGATCTGGCCGCTTCCCCTCAGCCGCGGGAACTGGGTGGCGGTCTATGTCGTCGCCGCGGCGGTCTGCTTCGGAGCGGCCCAGCGATTTCGCAGGTCCGTCCCCGGGATCTTCAAGCCGAAGCCGCGGATCCCGTAGGCCGCGGAGCGGACCCAGGCGAGAACCGCGACGGGACCTCCGGGTGTGCCCGCAGCCATGCGGCGAGGCGCGGCTTCGCCAGCGCGTACGCACGGCGCATGAGTTCGCGTCCGTGGCCGAAGTCCAGGGCCGGGACGTCCATGCCGAGATCCTCCTCGATGAGGCACAGGTTGTCCCGCTTCGCGAACTCGCCCCGCTGGAGCCGGAACTTGCAGTCCACTACGATCCCGAACGCCTGGCCCAGCGTCGCGCCGAGGCCGCGGCGCGGGGCGCACCGCGCGCACGCGCTGCAAACGATCGCGAAGACCGCGGTGGCGCCTTTCGCGTACGCCAGGTCAACCGGCATGTTGTTCGTGAGCGCGCCGTCGATGTAGCGACGCCCGTCCTGAAGTTGAACCGGTGGGAGGAGGCCGGGCACGGCAGAACTCGCCAGGATGGCCTCCACGAGATCGCCCGACTCGATCGCGACCGGCGTCCCCTCTTGCAGATCGGTCACGACGACGCTGAGCGGGATCGGAAGCTCCGCGAATGTGCGTGCGGGAAGATGCGCCTCCAAGAGCCGCCGCAGCCGCCGGCTCGTGTATACGCTCTCGGCCGCGAGGCCGCGCCAGAGAAGGCTCCACTGGAATTGGAGAACGTCACGGCGTCTGAGTTCCGCCCATCCCCGCGCCAGGCGCCGCGCTGGCGTGCCGGCGGCGATGAAGGCGCCGTTGACGGCGCCCACGGACGTTCCGATGACCCGGTGGATGGGCACCTCGAGCTCGCACAGCGCACGGTAGAACCCCACCTCGATCGCACCCTTGGCTCCGCCTCCGCAGAGGACGAGCGCCACGTGGGCCGATCGGTTGGGGTCGGGCTTGAGGATTCGCATGGTCATGGTTCCCGTTGATGGAACGTTTGGGGAGGTCCGGAGGTTGCGCTCCCCGGTTGCGGTCCCCCGGGTCGCCCTGACGGGTGGCGACCGGGCGCCGGGCACTCCAGCTTAGCGGGCGCGTCCATGGAGCTACGAAGACTGCTCCGAGATCGGCGGGAGCGGGCAGAGGAGAAGGCCGAGCGCGGGAAGCTCGGCCGCTGGCGCCGCTCCGTGGTGGAGCCCGCCGCCGGCCTTGTCCTCGATGTCGGCGTGGGGATGGGGTTCGATCTTCCCCATTTCCGGAACGCCACCGCGGTCGTCGGGATCGATTGGGACCTTGAGTATCTGCGCCGGGCCCGGAAGCGCCTCGCCGGCTCTCCGGTGAAATCGTGGCTTGTCGCAGCCGACGCCCAGGCGATGCCCTTCCGTGCTGAGACCTTCGACTCCGCGGTCGCCACCCTCGTCTTCTGCACGATCCCCCGGCCGGAGCTCGCCCTCGCGGAGGTGCGACGCGTCGTGAGGCCGGAGCGCGCTGTGCGGATGCTCGAGCACGTCCGCTTCAAGAATCCCATCGCCGGCAAGCTTCAGGATCTCATCACCCCGCTCGGCAAGCGACTCGCCGATGGGTGTCACCAGAATCGGGATACGGTTGGCGCGGCGAAGCGGAGCGGGCTCGTCGTGGAGGCCGTCCGTCCCCATCTGCGCGGCTATATGCTGGAGATCGACGCGCGGGTCCCAGCTGGGATGG
>JACQVD010000033.1 GCA_016209945.1 Gemmatimonadota bacterium | reverse complement strand
GGTGCGCGCCTCGCCCAGCAAGCCGTGGACACCCTGCTCGACGCCGTAGGCCGGATCCTTGGGCGTCGTGAGCACCTTGCCGACGGACAGCGCGCCGGTAGCGTCGTCGACAACGACGAGATCCGTGAAGGTGCCACCGATGTCCACGCCCAGCCGCGCGGGCATGGCCAGAGTCTACACTTCACTGGGGGAGGCGCACCCACCACACCTCCCGTCGCCGCCGCGCGCTTACAGTAACTACCACGCCTACAGCAGCTTTCGGGCAAAGGCGCTTCTGCCGCTTGCGATAGATCGGCGCCCCATGGTACGGTTTCTGCGACTCGCAGAACTGCGACTCGCAAAGGAGCGACATGGCGCGCAAGGCCCCGCCCGAGAACCCGTTCCCCGCGGGCACGATCGTGACCGGCGACGACTTTGCGGACCGCCAGGACGAGGTGGCGCTCCTGCGAGACGAGCTCCGGCAGGGGGGGCGCGTGTTCCTCCTCGCCTACCGACGGTTCGGCAAGAGCTGCCTGATCCATGAAACCCTGCGCCAGCTGGAGGCCAAGGACCATGCGCTGACGGCCTATGTGGACCTGTACCGCGCGAACTCGGAGCGGGAGCTGTGGGAGCTGTTTGCCAATGCGCTCCTTGCCGCGAGCCGCTCGCCGCTCAAGAGACTCCTGGAGTGGGCCACGGGGTTCGCCCGCGGCTTCCGGCCGCGGTTTTCCATCGACCCGCAGACCCAGCAGCCCGTGCTGACGCTCGATGCACCCCGGAGTCCGGCGGAGCTCGCGGACGTGCGGGAGTGGGCTCTCGAGCTGCCGCCGAAGCTTGCCCAGAAGCGGGAGCGACCGGTCGTGGTCGCGTTTGACGAGTTTCAAGAGATCCGCGCCTTCGATGGCGTCCGCCTGGAAAAGACTTTGCGCGCTGCGTTCCAGAGTCACCGGGGCGTGGGGTACCTCTTCGCCGGGTCCAAGCCACACCTGTTGCGGGAGATGGCGCAGGAGGGCCATGCCTTCTACCGCTTTGGCCGGCTCATGGAGCTTGCGCCGGTCACGGAAGAGCAGTGGGCGCCCTACCTGACGGCTCGGTTTCGTACAGGGTCGGTGGATGTCGCGCCCGCCGTCGTCCGGGCGATCGTCGCCGGCGCGGAAGGGATTCCCTACTACGTCATGCGGCTCTGTCGCGCGCTGTGGTCGCGAGGCGTGCGCGCGGGATCGCTGAGCGAGGATGACGTGCGAGACGTGTTCAGCGAGCTCGTGGCCGAGGGCGACCAGCTGTTCGCGGAGGCCTGGGACGCCCTGACGCTCGCCCAGCGACGGACCCTCGCCGCGGTCGCCGAGGGACGCGGCCATGATGTGTTCGCCGAGCGCGTGCGCACCGCGTACGAGCTCGGGCCTTCCTCGACGGTTGCGCGGAGCCTTGGACGGTTGCAGGAATTGTCATTCGTCGCGCGTGAGGCTGCCCAGGCGCGCGGAGGCGTCCGGTATCGGATCGTCGATCCTTTACTGCGGGCCTGGGTTCTCCGCGGCCGGCCGCCGGTGACGGGTGGAGAACGTCGCACCCAAGGCGCTCAGGAATCGACTCCTCGCCGGCGGGCGCGAAAGACCGGTCGTCAACGATAGAGCTCCGGGTACTTGACGCGCACCTGCGCGGCCAGCTCCCGGGAACTCTGGGCGACCTTGGGGAAGCTGTCGAGCCGCTCGTAGGGCCGGCAGGCGTCGACCACGATGCGGGAGTTGTAGGGCCGGGCCGGGTCGGTGACCATCGTGTCGATCCGCGCCGACCAGCAGTGGTCCAGGATCGTCGTGCGCGTCTTGGGATCGCAGCGAGTGCCCATCGCCCAGATCACGACGATCCCTACCTGGGTCGAGTGGCCGAAGTACCGCTGCTTGATCGAGATGGCGCAGAAGGTGCGGCCGGCCCTGTATCACCCCAGCATGGCTGACGTCGCGATGACGAACCCGCCCGCGCCCGCCACCACCGCCGAGAACGACGGTTCTGTCACCCCCCTTGTCCTGCCTTCTCCTAAGAAACTGCGCCCTCGAGCCGCTCGCCGGTGTCGCGATTGACGAGTGCGAAACCGAGATTGGCGGCGC
>JACQVD010000008.1 GCA_016209945.1 Gemmatimonadota bacterium | reverse complement strand
GCAGCGAGGAGGCGCGGCGCGATCCGATCCCACGGTTCGGCCGGTTCCTCGTGGACGAAGGAATCCTCGGCCCGGAAGACCTCGAGCGGATCCGCGAGGAGGTGGACGCGGAAATCCAGGAAGCCGTAGACCGCGCCCTGGAGCAGCCGCAGCCGGGCCCGGAGACCGTGTACGCCCACGTCTACGCGCCCGACGTGGACCCGACGAGCGACGAGTTCTCGGCCGAGCCGGAGTACGGCGAGTCCGAGCCCACCACGATGGTGGACCTGCAGAACGCGTGCCTGCGCGACGAGATGCGCCGCGACCCGCGGATCGTCGTCTTCGGCGAGGACGTCGCTGATGCGAGCCGCGAGCAGGCGCTGAAGGAGGTGAAGGGGAAGGGCGGCGTCTTCAAGGTGACGTGGGGTCTCCAGCGCGACTTCGGCTCCGCCCGCGTCTTCAACACGCCGCTCGCCGAGGCGAACATCGTCGGCCGTGCGATCGGGATGGCGACCCGGGGGCTCAAGCCGGTCCCCGAGATCCAGTTCTTCGACTACATCTGGCCGGCGATGATGCAGCTGCGGAACGAGCTGGCCACGATGCGCTGGCGCTCGAACGGGGCGTACAAGTGCCCGGCGGTGATCCGCGTCACGTACGGCGGGTACCTGAAAGGCGGCGCCATCTACCACTCCCAGACGGGCGCCTCGATCTTCACGCACACGCCGGGCCTGCGCGTCGTGTGCCCCGCGACCGCCGAGGACGCGAACGGGCTCCTGCGCACGGCGATCCGCTGCGACGACCCGGTGATGTTCCTGGAGCACAAGCACCTCTACCGGCAGACGTACAACAAGGGGAAGTATCCAGGCCCGAACTACATGATCCCGTTCGGGCGCGCGAAGATCGTGCGGGAGGGCGACGACGTGACGCTCGTCACGTACGGGGCGGTCGTGCAGCGCGCGTTCGAGGCGGCGAGGGCGGCCGCAGAGGAGCACGGGATCGAGACCGAGGTGATCGACGTGCGCACGCTCAACCCCGTGGACATGGAGACGATCACGAGGTCGGTGAAGAAGACGAACAAGGTGATCGTCGCCTACGAGGACTCGATCTCGTGGGGCTGGGGCGCGGAGATCGCGGCGCGCATTGCGGATGAGCTCTTCGAGTGGTTAGACGCGCCAGTCCGCCGCGTCGCCTCCGCCGACACCTTCGTCGCCTACTCGCCGGAACTCGAGGACGTCATCCTACCGCAGATCGAAGACCTGCGCCGGGCGATCGAAGAGAGCCACGCCTACTAGACCGCGCCCAGCCTCGCTGGCCGCCGACCGCGCTGAGCCGCGTTGGGAAAGGCGCGGCGCCGCAGAAGCTGTGGCCAGCACTGGGTCTGTCCGCCCTGGGCAGGCCGTCTAAATAAGCTTACTTAGCCAAGCGCTACCGTTATATAACGTTCTTGACAGAACCTTATATTACCACTACGGTTAGCAAGCCTTCGGAGGATTACAGGCAGGAATGGCTAGTAGGGTTACCCCTGAACCGGGCCTCATAGCCCCGCGTCAGACGGACACTCGTGCCGGGCGCCACGTCCGGCAGCCGGAGGGCTATTACGCTTTCCATCCGGCGCCGTTCCCCCCGCAAGACCTCGACCTCTCTGCTGGCTTGGTCGAGCTGCTATCGCGCGCGAACCTCGCGCTAGGCAGGCTCGTCGGTTCAACGGAAATCCTGCCTAACCCGGATCTGTTCGTCTTTATGTACGTTCGGCGGGAGGCGGTTCTCTCGAGTCAGATCGAAGGGACCCAGGCCTCCCTGTTGGACATCCTAGAGTACGAAGCCCAGCAGGAGGAGTCAGAGCGGCGTGTCGATGTACGAGAGGTCTCGAATTATATCGACGCGCTTCGTTACGGGCTCAAGCGTGTGCGCGCCCTGCCCCTCTCCTTGAGGCTGATACGAGAAATCCACATGCAATTGATGCACCGGGTTCGGGGCGGCGAATCATCAAAGACCCCGGGCGAGTTCCGACGCTCGCAGAACTGGGTGGGTGGAGCATCTCCGTCGACGGCCCGGTATGTCCCGCCGCCGCCCTCGGTCATGCGCGACGCCCTTCACGAATTCGAGCGCTTTCTTCACGCACGCACCGATCTCCCGCTCCTCGTGAGGGTCGGCCTCGCCCACGCGCAGTTTGAAACGATTCACCCGTTCCTTGACGGAAACGGACGTGTCGGCAGACTCCTTATCACCTTCATGCTTTGTCAGGCCGGCGTCATGAAGGAGCCGTTACTCTACCTATCCATCTTCTTTAAAGAGAACCGACAGGAGTATTATGATCGCCTTCAGGCAATCCGGGATGAAGGGGCCTGGGAGGCGTGGATCAATTTCTTCCTCCTAGGCGTGGCCAGCGTGGCGGAGGAGGCGACCGAAACCGCCCAGAGGATCGTCCAGCTACGCGAGGAGATGCGAGAAAAGATCGGAGCAGCCCTGGGGCGCCGATCTGGAAATGGCCTCCGGCTTTTAGACCACCTCTTTGAGCGACCCATCGTGAGTGTGAAGTCTGTCCAGGAGATCCTCGGCCTGTCGCAGCCCGCCGCGGCGGCGCTGGTGCGTAGACTGGAGGACGTTGGCGTGCTTCGAGAGACGACCGGGAGACGCCGCAATCGGCGCTTTTCTTTCGGCTACTATCTGGAACTGTTCAGAGAGCGGGAGGAACGTAGCTAAAGGCAGGGTCCGGGTCGATGCTCGAGTCTGTCAGTCTCGTGTAGCGTTCTGTCGCTGCCCTGCCAGGTAAGGCCCCGCCGAGGCGCGCCCCGTCACTGTAACCCGCTCGCGATCGCGACGCCGACCGCCACCGCCCCGAGCGCCAGCAGCACGAGAAACCACGGGATCACGAACCGCAGCCAGTGCTCGTACCGCACGCCCGCCGCGGCGAGCACGGCCATGAGGGCCCCGTTCGTCGGTGTCAGGAGCTCGCAGAGACCCGCCCCGTACTGGTACGCGAGCACCGTCACCTGACGCGAGAGGCCGAGGAGATCCGACAGCGGGACGAGCACCGGCAGGGTCAACACCGCCTGGCCGGAGACACTCGGCACCGGGAAGTGAATGGCCACCTGCGCGACCATCATCCCGAGCACGGAAAGGGCGACCGGCAACTGGCCGATCGGAGCGAAGAGGCCGTGCACGATCGTGTCCACGATCCGCCCTTCGCTGAGCACGATCGTGATCGCGCGCGCAAAGCCGATCAGCATCGCCGCGAACGCCATCGACCGGAATCCTTCCACGAACGCCTCCGCCGTACCGGCCACTCGCAGGCCGCCCACGAGGCCCGCCACCACACCCATCGCGAAGAAGAGCGCCGACATGTGGTCGAAGTCCCAGCCGAGGCGGAGGACACCGATGACGAACACCGCGAAGGCGCCGAGCACGAGGAGAAGGATCGAGGCGCCGCGGACGCCCAAAGGCTCCACGCGCTCGAGGTTCACAGCCTCCCGCGCGGTCCGCGTCCGGGCCGCGTAGCGCATCGTCCCCCAGATCCACACCGCGAGCGCTACGGCGAGGAAGGCAAGCCGGAAGGGCGCGCCCGAGAGGAGCGGCAGCTCCGCCAGCTTCTGAGCGATCCCCACCTGGAAGGGATTGATGGGACTGAAGGATGCGCCGACCGCAGCGGCGCCCAGGCTCATCGCGGCCGCGACGAGCGGGTGGTACCCGAGGGCCCGCGTCAGCACGAGGAGCACGGGCACGAGCGCGATGATCTCCTCCGCCATGTTCTCCAGCACGCCGCCCGCCGCGAACGCGACCGACATGATCGGGATGACGAGCACCTCGCGCCGCCCCACCCGCCACACGAGCCAATACACGGCGCGCCGCAAGACACCCGTCCGGTCCACGACGGTGAAGGCGCCGCCGACGAGAAAGACGAGGAAGATGACGGAGGCCGCGTCGGCCATGCCCTTCGGGATGGCGACCAGCGCCTGGAACGGGCCCACGGGGCTCGCTTCCACCCGGTGGTACGTGCCGGCCAGGACGACGCGGCGGCCCGTCGCCGGGTCCTCGCGCCGCTCGTACTCTCCCGCCGGAAGCATGTAGCTGAGCGCGGCCGCCAGGAGGACGCAGCCGATGAGGAGCGCCAGCGGATGCGGGGCTCGTATCCTGGGCAAGCGGCGCCTACGGTGTCGGGTTCCGCCTCGCACGACGCTCGCGCCAGGAACGAACGTCGCGCAGGAACTCCTCCCGGGAGACCCCAGGCCCGCAGAAACGAAGCCGCTCGCCGAACGCGTCGAAGTGCGGGAGCGCGTTCCGGAGATCCAGCCACTCGCGGCGGAGACCCCGGGCCTCGCCCCACGCCACGAGCTCTTCCAGGGACGTGTCGCTGTAGGCGTGGCAGAGCCGATCGCCCGGCTGGATGCCGAGCCGTGGGACGGGCGCGGCGGCTACGTGGTAGTGAAACTTGATGGGCACTGTGCTAGCGCGCGGCGGAGCCTCCGGCCACGATCGCGTCGAACTTCTTCGCCGCCTCGATGTCCTTCTCGGTCACGCCGCCTTCGGAAGGGGTCCAGAGCCGCAGCGTGATCTTGCTGTAGTGAATCTCGATGTCGGGGCGGTGGCGGAGCGACTCGGCGGTCTCCGCGACGGCGTTCAGGAAGCGGATGGCCCCTTTGAAGTCCTTGTGGCCGAACGTCTTCTCGATGGCGCTCCCGGCCTTCGTCCAGCCGGAGAGGTCCCTGAAGCGCGCATCGAGCTCGGCGTCGCTGAGCCTCGCCATTCGTTCACCTTCCGTGGCGTGCCGGGGGGCGCGCCGTCTTGATCCCGCGGGGGCGGTCGCTCTATCTTGCCGCGCTTTGTGCGCTCCCCGCAACCGTCCGGACGGCCCTTCCGTGCCGCCCGGGGAGGGTACGGCGATCGATCGCAGAGAGTTCGTGAAGCTCGCGGGGGCAGCCGCGGGGGGAGCGGCGGCTGTATCGCTGCCACACCGCCGGCTTGCCGCCCTGGCCGCTCCGTCACTGCGGAGACCAACCCTGGACCCGGCCATCAAGGAGCTCGCCCTCCTGGCACTGGACGCCGCGAAGTCCGCGGGCGCGAGTTACGCCGACGTGCGAATCGGGCGCGTCCAGACCGAATCCATTCAGACGCGCGATGACCACATCGCGGGTCTCTCGAGCGAGGAGACCTTCGGGTTCGGCGTGCGCGCGCTCGCGGGCGGGGCGTGGGGCTTCGCCGCGAGCCGGTTGGTGGAGCGCGACGAGGTCGTGCGGGTCGCGCGCCGGGCCGCGGCGCAGGCGAAGGCGAACGCGCGGTACGTCCGCGTCCCGGTCCGGCTCGCCCCCGTGGACGCGTATCCCGATGTCGAGTGGCACACGCCGGTGGAGATCGACCCGTGGAGCATTTCCCTGGAGGAGAAGGTCGATCTCCTGCTCAAGGCGAACGCGGAGGCGATGCGGGTTGCAGGCGTCCGGGTCGTGACCTCGAGCCTCTTCTTCCACCGCGAGGAGAAGACCGTCGCGACGACGGACGGCACGCTGGTCTTCCAGACGCTGGTCCGATCTTCCCCGCAGGTGAGCGTGACGGCGGTCGGCCGCGGCGAATTCCAGACCCGGCAGTCCGCGGAGGTTCCGCCGGCGGCGCGGGGCTACGAGCACGTGCTCGGCGCACGCCTCGTGGAGAACGCGGGACGCTGGGCCGAGGAGGCGGTGCAGAAACTGACGGCGAAGCCTGTCGAGCCCGGGCTGTACACGCTCGTCCTCGACCCGTCGCACCTCTGGCTCACCATTCACGAGTCGATCGGCCACCCGACCGAGCTCGATCGCGCCCTCGGATACGAGGCGAACTACGCCGGGACATCGTTCCTCGCCCCGCCGGACGGGGTCCTCGGCCGGCTGCGGTACGGGCCCGAGCTCATGAACGTGCAGGCGGATCGGACGCAGGCGGGCGCGCTCGCGAGCACCGGGTGGGACGACGAGGGCGTCCCGGCCGACCGCTGGCTCCTCATCAAGGACGGCGTCTTCGCGGACTACCAGACGACGCGGGAGCAGGTCGCGTGGATCGCGCACCTGACCGGCGTCCAGCGCTCGCACGGCTGCTCCTACGCGCAGTCGTGGCGGCACATCCCGTTCCAGCGCATGCCGAACGTGTCGCTCCTCCCAGGCGCCGAGGACATCACGCTCGAGGACATCATCGCCGACACCGACGCCGGCATCTACATCGTGGGTGACGGCTCGTACTCGATCGACCAGCAGCGCTACAACTTCCAGTTCGGCGGCCAGGTCTTCTACGAGATCGAAGACGGTAGGATCGCGGGGATGCTGAAGGACGTGGCGTACCAGGCGCGCACCGTGGACTTCTGGAACTCCATGGACCGGATCGGCGGCCCGCGCTCGTACTTCGTGGGCGGCTCCATGTTCGACGGCAAGGGCCAGCCCGGGCAGATCAACGCTGTGAGCCACGGGTGCGTGCCCGCACGCTTCCGGAACGTCACCGTCCTGAACACGGGGCGCGGGGAGCGATGAGCGCGACGAGCGCCGCCGCGCAGAGACGAGCCGGCCTCAGCCGCGAAGAGGCGAAAGCGCTCGCCGAGCGCGTGCTCGCGCTCTCCACCGCGGACGAGGCGCGGGTGAACATCCGGGGCAGCATCTCCGGCAGCACGCGGTTCGCCCTGAACCAGATCACCACGTCGGGCGACTCCGCGGACACGACCGTCACGGTGACGAGCGCCTTCGGGACCCGGGAGGCCTCCGCGAGCACGAACCGTCTCGACGACGAGGGGCTCCGCGAGGTGGTCGCGAGGTCGGAGCGCCTGGCGCGCCTGACACCGGAGAACCCGGAGCGGATGCCGGAGCTCGCGCCCCAGGAGTACGTCTCCGTCCCCGCGTACTTCGAGTCCACGGCAAGCCTCGACGCGGAGCGGCGTGCCCGCGTGGCCGAGCAGGCGATGGCGCCGGCCAGTGAGCGCGGCCTCCAGGCCGCCGGCTTTCTCGACCTCAGCGCGGGCTCGACAGCCGTCGCGAACCGCAACGGGCTCTTCGCGTTCCATGAGGACAGCGATGTGGCCTACACGCTGACGGTGCGGACAGCAGCAGGCGACGGCTCCGGCTGGGCCGGCGGCGCGCACAACGACTTCTCGAAGATCGACACCGCCGCCGTCGCGGAACGCGCGCTCGAGAAGGCGATCCGCTCGCGCGGAGCCCAGCCGGTGCCGCCGGGTGCCTGGACCGTGATCCTCGAGCCCGCAGCGGTCGCCAACCTGCTGAGCCTCATGTTCCTCGGGTTCTCCGCGCGTATCCTCGGGATCTCCGCACGGGCCGCGGACGAAGGCCGGTCCTTCTTCTCCCGGCCGGACGGCGGCAACCGCATCCGTGAGAAGCTCTTCGACGAGCGCGTGACACTCGTGAGCGATCCCACCGACCCGGAATTGCTCGACCGGCCGTTCGACGACGACGGGTTGCCCCTCCGGCACGTCGTGTGGGTGGAAGGCGGCGTGCTGCGGAACCTGGCCTACGGCCGGTTCTGGGCGCAGAAGCAGGGGAAAGAGCCGACGGGCTTCCCGTCCAGTTTGAGGATGATGGGCGGCGACGCGAGCCTCGACGAGATGATCGCGTCCACGGAGCGCGGCATCTTCGTGACCCGCTTCTGGTACATCCGGGCGGTGGATCCCCGAACGCTGCTCTACACCGGCCTCACCCGCGACGGCACGTTCCTGATCGAGAACGGCAGGGTCACGCGTGCCGTGCAGAACCTCCGCTTCAATGAGTCGCCCGCCCTCATGCTGAGCAGGCTGGAGGCGCTCGGCCCAGCCGTCCGCGTGAGCGCCGAGGAGGCGGGCGGCCGCGGAGAGGCGATCATCGTCCCGCCGCTCAAGATCCGAAACTTCACGTTCACGAGCGTCAGCGAGGCCGTCTAAGATGCTCGTCCACGCGCTGGCCCTGGCCGCCGCGCAGGCGGTCACGGAGGCGTACGAGTTCGTGAACCCCGACCTCATCCGGGCGCACGTGGAGTATCTCGCGGCCGACGCCCTCGAGGGCCGCGCGGCCGGCCAGCGGGGCGGCGAGCTCGCAGCGCGCTACATCGCCGCCCAGTTCCGTCGGTTCCGGCTTCAACCCGCCGGCGAAAACGGCACGTACTTTCAGGAGATCCCGCTCGCGCTCGCCATCGGCGACGAGGGCAGCGCGCTCACCTACGAGGGGACGAAGGGCACGGTGCGCCTCGGCCCGGGGAGCGCGCTCCTGCTGGGCGGCGCGTGCCTGGGCGCGGCGATCCCGGAAGGCCCTCTCACGTACGTCGGATATGCGATCTCCGCGCCCCGGGAGGAGTACGACGACCTCGCGGGCGCGGACCTCAACGGCAAGATCGCGCTCGCTCTGTGGGGCTATCCGCCCGCGCTCAGCGAGAGGCCGGGGGTCCTGCTGGGCGCCGATCCGGGACTCAAGGCCGCGACCGCTCGAGCACGGGGTGCGCGTGCTCTCGTGATGGTGGCGAGCAAGGCCTCAAGTGGCCTCCCCCGTGGCGGCTCCACGCGCGTCGCGCCCGCCGCCTGGGCCGCGCCCGGGTGGGACGCGCCCGACGCGATCGTGAGCGACTCGGCGTTCCGCGCGATCGCCGCGGCAGCCGAACGGAACCCGGATTCCCTGCGCGCGGCAGCACAGAGGGGCGAGGCGGCCGCCGCGGAGCTCGGCGGGACGCTGAGACTCGCGAAGCACCCGCGGTCCGTGACCGCGCGCTCGTGGAACGTCATCGGGATCGCGCCGGGATCGGACCCGCGGATCCGTCACGAGGCGATCGTCTTCGTGGCGGGCTACGAGTCGCTCGGGATCGGGCCGCGCGTGAACGGCGACTCGATCTACAACGGTGCGGTGAGCAGCGCGGTCGGCACCGCGAAGCTCCTGGCGGTCGCGGAAGCCTTCGGCGCGCACCCGGGCGGCCGCACGGTGGTCTTCGTGGCGAGCGGCGGGGGGAGCGCCGGGGGGAGCGCCGGGGGGAGCGTCGGGGGCGCACCCGGCCACCTCGGCATGTGGCGGTACGTGACACAGCCCGCCTGGCCGCTGCCTCTCACGGTCGCCGCCATCGGCGTGGACGGCGGACTCGACGCCTTCGGGCTCACGCAGGACGTGACAGCGCCGGGCTCCGAGCTCTCGACGGTGCACGAGGTGGTTCAGCGGGCCGCGCGCATCATGGCGCTGAGGCTCGCGGCGGAGCGCCCTGCCGACAGCACCGGACCCGGCGACCTTCCCCCTCTGCCGTTCCTCATGGCCGGAATCCCCGCCGTCACCGTAGCACCCGGGGTGACGTTCAGTGGAAAGCCGAAGGGATGGGGCGCGGAAATGCGCCGGCGTTTCTTCTCGCAGGACTATCAGCGCCCGTCGGATGACGTCCGGGGTGACTTCGAGTATCGGGGCCCTGTCGCCACGGCCCAGGCCGCGTACGTCCTCGGCCGCATCCTGGCCGACAGGGCGGAGAAGCCGACCTGGGTCGGGGAGCCGCCTCTGGGTCACATGCAGGGCGCCCCAGCGGTCACCTGCCCCGCTGCGACACCGTAGCGGGGTGCGCGGGGTGCGCGGGGTGCGGGGGGTGCGCAGGGTGCGAGCGGCGCCCTAGCGGTCGGCTGGGTCCTTCCACTTCCCGAAGGGGAGCGACGGGCGCTTCCTCTCCTTGCGCCCCCCGCGCCCCCACACGAAAGCGACGGCGTACGGCCGAGCTGGCTCCGCCTCGCCGTGACGGATCACGATCCCGAGAGCGCCGTCCCGCGCGCTGCCGTTTCCCTGTGCACGCTCCACCACTCCGCCCACGCCCACTCCTCCTTCGATTTGAGCCTCGAGCGACTACAGCTTCCGGCTGTCCTCAAAGCACGAGGCGTGCCGGAGGAGGAGCGGGGTGGGGGATCCGCGGAAATGGCGGAAATCCAGGGACATCTGGGCCCGAGGCCAGTGGGGTTCGTGCTCGCCGGCGTGTGATTCCGACTC
>JACQVD010000036.1 GCA_016209945.1 Gemmatimonadota bacterium | reverse complement strand
ATCAGCTCGCGGCGCACGCCGTGGAAGCGCACCCGATTCGTCGAGCCTTCGTAAATATTCAACAAATACTTAACAATCAGCCCCTGCCGCGTCGCACGATCGAGGGCAAGAGCCGAGTCCTTGCCGCCGCTCCAGCTCAACGCGTAGGTCGGGGACGTCACCGAACCTTGCCCCGCGCGGCGATGGGCCAGACATCCACGACCTCTCCACCGCGCACCACGTACGTCTCCTCGTGCAGGTTCACGCACGGACACACGTGGTTCGGGATGATCTTCACGCGATCGCCGACGCGCAGCGCCTCGCCGTTCAGGTCCACCACGGCGTGCTCCTCCGACAGGCTCGAGATCACGGCGCCTGGTGCCTCCCGGATGAACCCGAAGCCGCTGTACTCGCCCGCGAAGCCGGGACGCACTCGCTCCGCGAACAGGGACTTGCTGCCGGCATCCAGAACCGCACGGCCAGGAGCGGGGCGACTCATCACGGTCGCGAGCACGCTCAGCGCGCAGTCCGAGGGCGTCGCCTGGCCGATCGCCATCTGGTTCACATCGTTGAACACGTACGTGCCGGGGCGCATCTCCGTGAGACCCGGGACCGCGCCCGTGTATGGCGCCGCCGGTGTCGAGCCCACGCTCAGCTCCCGGATCTCGATCCCGCGATCGCGGAGCGCCTCGGCGACCTCGACCAGGCGTTGGCCCGCAGCCTGCGCGCGGGTCCGCAGGTCCTCGGCGCTCCGGGCGCCGTCGGCCACGTGCCCCTCGTGCGTCTCGAGCCCCCGGAGCCGGACATGACGCGCCTTCTCGATCGCGCGCACGACATCGAGGATGTCCTCGAGCCGCTCCAGCCCGCAGCGCCGCTTCCCCGTGTCCACCTCGATCATGACCTCCATCTCGAGGCCGCGGCGCGCGAGGGCCTGCTCCAGGGCCTGCACCCCTTCGACGCCGTCCACGAGGATCGCGGTCCGCGCCCGCTCGGCCAGCCGCACGAGCCGATCGAGCTTCGTCTCGCCGATCACCTGGTTGGCGATGAGGATGTCCTCGAGCCCGGCCTCGGCCATGACCTCCGCTTCGCCCACCTTGGCCACGGTGATCCCCCGGGCCCCGGCTTCGATCTGGAGCCTCGCGAGCGCCGGCGACTTGTGGGTCTTCGCATGCGGCCTGAGTGCCAACCCGAAGCCGTCGGCAAGTCGCTGCATCGCCTCGAGGTTGCGTTCGAGGGCCGGCGCATCCACAAGCAGCGCGGGCGTGTCGATGTTCTCCTTTGTCATCTCGGCCTCCGTAGCCCCGCACCCTCCCTCGGGGTTGGGGCGAGCCCGCCGATAAACACAGGGGCAGCTGCGTGACGGGCAACCTGCTCGCCTCCAGACCCCCGGAGCAAGAGGCCCTGTCATATACGGTCTTCTCCCGGACGACTCATCCATTGGATCGGCCTCAACCGGATAGGCCCCAACCCGTGCCGAAGCACCGCCCCATGCGCCTGCTCGCATTCGCCTTGCTCGCCCTCGGGGGGCTCGGGGGGCTCGGGGGGCTCGCTGCCTGCAACGATTCGCCCACAGAGGCGAGGCCGGAGCGGGCGGAGTGGAGTCGCGACGCACGCCTGACCTTCGACCCCGGGCCGTCGCAGCTCAGCTTCAACTTCGCGTGGAGTGTCGCGGCGGAGGGCGTGGGGCGTGTGCACGCGGTGTGGTACGACCGGCGTGGGGCCGCTTCACAGATCTTCTACCGGCGTTCGGAGGACGGCGGTGCGACCTGGGAGCCCGAGCGGCGGTATGGTTCGACCGGCGCGATGCCGGCGTGAGCGACGCCGACATCGAGAGCGTTCTCGACCGCGCGATGGCGCTCCTGGGGCTACCCGTCGAGCCTGCGCCGCCGCGCGATCCTGCCGTCTACTACCTGCCGCCCTTTACCCAGCGCGTGCAGGAGAAGCTCGCCAAGATCCGCGCCGACGCGCCCGGATGGGTCGAGCGGGGCGGCGATCCCGCGCGCCTCGAGGCATTGCTGAAGGAGTTCGAGCGCGTCATGGAGGAGTGGGGGAGCGGATGGGAGATCTACTACAAGCGCTCGTCGGACCGCGGCAGCACCTGGGGGCCGGACACGCGGCTCACCACGGCACCGCTTCCCTCCGCGCGTCCGTCCATCGCGGCGGCCGCGAGCGAGCTGCACGTCGTCTGGTTCGATTTTCGCGATGGGAACGCCGAAATTTACTACAAGCGGTCCGGGGACGGCGGAGCGAGCTGGGAGCCGGATACGCGCCTCACGTTCGCGACCGGGGATTCGCAGCATCCGACGGTGTCGGCCACGGACGATGCCGTGCACGTCCTCTGGTTCGACGACCGCGACGGCAACGCGGAGATCTACTACAAGAGGAAACAGGGCGGCGGGTAGGGCGCCTACTTGCGAGGACGCGGCGCCCGTCCCACAATCTCACCGGCTTTCGCTCCCCTCAACACGCGATTTGCGTCCCTGCGTATGATCTTTCAGCGCTTCTACAACGAAGGTCTCGCGCAGGCGAGCTATCTCATCGGCTGCGAGGCCACAGGCGAAGCCTTGGTGATTGACCCCCATCGGGACGCCGAGCAGTACGTCAGAGCGGCGGAGATCCAGGGCCTGCGCATTGGACACGTGACCGAAACCCACATCCACGCGGACTACGTGTCGGGCACGCGGGAGCTCGCCTCACGAACCGGGGCGCGGATCGTTCTGTCGGACGAAGGCGGCGCGGACTGGAAGTACGGGTTCACGCACGGCGCCGTGCTCCTGCGTGACGGCGACTCTTTCGTGGTCGGGCGGATCCGGATCGACGTGCTGCACACCCCGGGACACACCCCCGAGCACCTGACATTTCTCGTCACGGACACCGCGGGCGCCGATCGGCCGATGGGCGCCTTCACGGGCGACTTCATCTTCGTGAGCGACGTGGGCCGGCCGGATCTCTTGGAGCGCGCGGCAGGGTACGCCGGAACGATGGAGGCGGGTGCGCGGCACCTTTACAGATCGATCCAGCAGTTCAAGGGTCTCCCCGACTACCTCCAGATCTGGCCCGGCCACGGAGCCGGGTCGGCGTGCGGGAAAGCCCTCGGCGCGGTACCGCAGTCCACCCTGGGCTACGAAAGACTCTTCAACTGGGCGCTCCGTGTCGAAGACGAGGACGCGTTCGTCGGGGCCGTGCTCGCGGACCAGCCGGAGGCACCGCGCT
>JACQVD010000041.1 GCA_016209945.1 Gemmatimonadota bacterium | reverse complement strand
CGCCTCCGCCCCGCGCCCCCCGCGCCGCCCGCCGCTCACGCGCGCAGCAAAAACCGCAGGACGAAGAGCAGGGCGAAGAAGCCCGCCAGCCATCCCACTTCCCGCGCCCGGCCCGAGAGAACGCGGATGACCGCGTGGCTCACGAAGCCGAGCGCGAGCCCGTCCGCGATGCTCAGGGTGAGGGGCATCCCGACGATCGTGAGGAACGCGGGAACCGCATCGCCGATATCGTCCCAGCGAATGCGCCCGACGTGTCCAATCATGAGGTACCCGATCGTCATGAGCGCCGCCGCCGTCACCGGATACAGCGTCATGTTCTCGGCGACCGGCACGCCGCCGCCCATGACGCGCGCCAGCGGGTAGAGGAACAGGGTCAGGACGAAGAGCGCCGCCGTCGCCACGTTGGCGAGCCCGGTGCGCCCCCCGGCGCTCACACCGGCCGCGCTCTCGATGTATGCCGTGACCGTGGACGTTCCGAGCAAGGTACCGGCCGTCGTTCCGATCGCATCCGAGAGGAGCGCGCGCCCCGCACGCGGCAGCTTCCCGTCTCTCAGGAAGCCGGCCTGCGCGGACACCCCGAGGAGCGTGCCCACCGTGTCGAACACGGCGAGGAAGAAGAAGACGAACACGATCTCCAGGAACTGCGGGCGGAACGCTGCGGCGATGTCGAGTTTCAGGAACGTGGGCCCGAGCGACGGCGGCAGGGAGGCCATGCCCTGGTATCGGAAGAGCCCCACCGCCAGGCCCGCGAGCGTGCCGGCGATCATCCCGATGAGGATGGCGCCGCGGACGCCTCGGACGTGCAGGACCGCGATCAACAGAAACGTGCCGAGCGCGAGCAGCGTCGGCGCCGCGGTGAGGTCACCGAGCTGAGCGAGGGCACCCGGCTGGTCCACCACGATCCCGCCCCACTGGAGGCCCACGAACGCGATGAGGAGCCCGATCCCCACGGGGATCGCCGCCTTGAGCGCCGGCGGGATCGCGTCCATGACCGCCTCGCGGAACTTGACGGCGGCGAGCACGACGAAGAGCGCGCTGGCGATGAAATCTGCGCCCAGCGCCACTGTCCACGGGACTCCCATCGCGACCACGACGCTGAACGCGAAGAAGACGTTGTGGCCCATCCCCGGGGCGATGGCGATGGGGTAGTTGGCGTACAGGCCCATGAGCAGCGTGGCGAGCGCGCTCGCTGCGCAGGTCGCGACCAGGACGGCCCCGAAGTCCATCCCCGCGACGGCGAGGATGGACGGCTGGACGAAGACGATGTAGGACATCGTCGCGAACGTGGTCGTCCCGGCTACGAGCTCGCGCGCGACGGTCGAGCCGGCGGCCGTCACGCCGAACAGACGATCGAGGAGACGGGGCATGTCGGCTACCCGATGGGATGGGGAGCGCGTCGCGCCTGGATCTTGCGGACGCGGGCGGCGTGATGTTCGGCGCTCGCAAGACGCGGCACAAGCCTCGGGCGGAGGCCTTGTGCCGCAAGACGGGCGACGCCAACTTTTGCGTCCCGTCGCGGCCCTCCCCACGGCCATTTTCGACTGCTCAAGACCAGGGGGGTCTCTGTGCGCGGTTTCACGATGGTGGAAGTGCTGATCGTTCTCGCGGTCGTCGCGATCCTCGCGGCACTCGTGATTCCGCGCTACACGAGCGAGAAGGAGAAGGCGTTCGTCGCCACGATGAAGTCGGACCTGAAAAACCTCGGCATTGCGGAGGAGACCTACTACCGCACGGAAAGCACCTACGGGTACACGGCGAACAAGGACAGTCTGAACTTCGTCCAGAGCTTCGGTGTTACTGTGACGATCGTGGAGGCGAGCTCCACGGGATGGTCCGCCCGGGCCACCCATACCGGTACCACCTGGACCTGCGCCTACTACTACGGGGACGCAACACCCGTGGCGCCGGCGACGACGGCCGGCGTACCCGAGTGCGCGCGTCCCTAGCGCTCCTTCTCACCAGCTCGTTAGGAGGTTTGTTATGAGGCTCGTCGCGCGCTTCGCGCTCGCCGGGGGTGTGATCCTTTTGGCCGCCACGAGCGCCCGCGGCCAGGAGGTCCCGTTTCTGTCGGAGGCGGAGTACAACGCGCTCGCCGGCGAGGTCTCCGGCGATCTCGCCTACGAACACATTCGGTTCATGACGCAGTTCCACCGGCCCCGCGGCGGGGCTGAGGGGTTGATGGCGGTGGCCCAGTACGTGGAGGAGAAGGCGAAGGAGTACGGGCTCGAGGACGTCCGGCTGCTGCGGCAGCCTTACGGGACGCCGGCCTGGAACGCGCGCCGAGCGGAGCTCTGGATGGTGGAGCCCGAGCGCGCGCTTCTCGCGGCCATGCACCAGGCGCAGCTCCACCTCGCGGACTATAGCCGTCCCGCGGACGTGACCGCCGACGTCGTGGACGTGGGCGCAGGTGCCGACTCCGCGGACTACGTCGGCAAGGACGTGCAGGGGAAGATCGTGCTGGCATACGGCGCGGCGGCTGCCGTCATGAGGCGGGCCGTGTGGGAGCGCGGCGCGCTCGGGCTCATCCTGCGGCCCGATCCCACGGGCCCCCAGGCCATCGATCACCCGGACCAGGTGCGGTGGACGAGCGTGCCGGTCGCCAGCCCCCAGGGCAACGCGGCGACCTTCGCGTTCGTGCTCTCACATCGTCAGGGCGTGGCGCTCGCGCGGCGCCTGGCCGCCGGCCCGGTGAAGGTGCGCGCGATCGTGGAGAGCGAGCTGGATCCGGAGGATCGCTGGCAGGTGATGGTGGAGGCGCGGATCCGCGGCGCCGACGTGGAGGGCCAGGACCTCGTTCTCACGGGCCACCTTCAGGAGGAGAAGTTCTCCGCGAACGACGACGCCTCGGGCTCCGCGAACACGCTCGAGGTCGCGCGCGCCCTCATGCGTCTCGTGCGGGAGGGGAACCTTCCGCGTCCGCGCCGCACGATCCGGTTCTGGTGGGTCACGGAGATCTCGAGCGAGCGGCAGTACTTCGCCGATCACCCCGAGGAGGCCGGGGCGATCTGGCTCAACATCAACCAGGACATGGTGGGCGCGAACCAGGGGCAGGATCTCCTGCGCGTGCAGAACGTGACGCGGCTTCCCTGGACTCGGGCCCACGTCTTCGAGGCGGTGGCGGAGGAGGTGATCGACTTTCTGGTGAGGTCGAACACGGCGTCGCTTCCCGCGCAGCAGGCGGGGAGCGCGGCCCCGTATCCGCGCGCCGTTCTGTCGCACCTGGGGACGCGCCACCGGTACAACGCCACGCTCGTCCCGTTCCACCTGAACACCGATCACATGACCTTCCTGGAAGCGCCGATCGGCCGGCCGGGGATCACGTTCACCAACTGGCCGGACGACTACATCCACACCTCGGACGACGACCTCTGGAACATCGACCGCACGCAGCTCCAGAGGAACGCGTTGGCCGCCGCGATGATCGCCTACGTGCTGGCACGCGCGTCCGATCGCGACGTGCCGCCGCTGCTGGCGGCGGCATCGCGCGGCGCGCGGACGCGGCTGGCGGAAGCCTACGGGCTGGCAACCCGCTGGGCGGCGAGCGCACCGGCCGGAGAGCTCGGCGCGGCCTACGCCCGCGGTCGTGACCAGATCGCCGTGGCGGCGGCGGTGGGCGTCGCGGAGGTTCGGTCCGTGAGCGAGGTGGCGGGCACGGAAGGTTCGCGCCGGGCGGTCATGCTGGAAGCGGAACGAGTCGCGGCCGAGGGAAAGGCAAGGCTGGACGATCTGGCGCGGTTCACGCGCGCCGTGCGGCGGAGGACACCCGACCTCCCGGCACTGTCGCCTGTCGAGAAGGGCCTCGCGCAGATGCGACCCGCGCTCGTGGGCGGGCCCAAGGAATGGCAGGAGAAGCGCGGCTTGATCGAAGCGGTCCGCGGGCTGCATTTTCTCATGGCGTTCGAGATTCTGAACGCGATCGACGGCGCGCGGACAGCCCTGGACATCTACCGGCTCGTGTCGGCGGAGGCGCGTGCTGCCGGCGCCTATACCTACCGCACCGTAACTCCGGAGGCCGTGGAGGCGTACCTGAAGAACGCGGAGAAGGCGGGCATCGTCCGGACTCGCTGACCGGCTCCTGGAGTTGCGGTTCGGCCAGTTGCGGTTCGCCGGCCGGCGCGGTACAACTCCCCCATACGCATGCCGACCCTCTTCGCCGAGTTCGTGACGCGCGCGGCGGTACGCGCGACCCGGATCTTCTACGAGATCGGGCGCGTGGGAGCAGACCTCCCGGGTGGGCCGCTCCTCGTCGTCGCGAACCACCCCAACAGCCTCATGGACGCGCTCGTCATCTTCGCCGTGGCGGGGAGGCGGGTCCGTCCTCTGGCGCGGGCTCCTCTGTTCGACCGCCCGCTCTTCGGCCACGTTCTGCGGGGATTGGGCGGCCTTCCGGTGTATCGCCCGCAGGACGACCCGAACCTCACGTACAAGAACGAGGCGACCTTCGACGCGGCGGTGGCGGCGCTGCGTGCAGGCGAGGCGGTTCTCATCTTTCCGGAGGGGATGAGCCACTCCGAGCCGCGGGTGGCCCCGCTCCGCACCGGCGCCGGGCGCATCGCGTTCCGGGCCGAAGACGGATCCGGTTGGCGCCTCGGCCTGCGTATCCTCCCCGTGGGGCTCACGTACGAGCGCAAGACTCTCTTCCGCGGCCGCGTCGCGGTGGCGATCGGCATGCCCTTCGATGTGGGTCCGTGGCATGGCGCGTATGAGCGAGACCCGCAGGAGGCGGTGCGCCAGCTCACGCACGCGATCGCCGAGGCACTGGAACGTGTGGCGATCTCGCTCCCCTCCTGGGAAGACTGGGCGATCGTCTCGGCGGCGGCCGTGATCTTTCCGCGCGAGAAGGGGTGGGTGCGCGCCCGCGAGCCGGACGCGCCGGCGGCGAAGCTCATCCTCATGCAGCGCTTCGCGGAGGGGCTGCGCTGGCTGCGCAGCACCGATCTCGCGCGTGCGGAGCGCGTGGTGGCCGCGATCCGCACGTACCGTCGCCGCGTAGCACTCCTCGGCGTCTCTGGGGGCGACATCCCCGACGCGTACGATCTTGCCGCGACGATGCGGTACGCGCTCCGATCCGGCGTGGCCCTGCTGCTCCTGGCGCCTCTCGCCGTCCTCGGAGCGATGGCGTGGTACCTGCCCTTCAAGGCGCCGCCCCTGGCGGTGCGGCTCTTGCGGCCGGCGTACGAGGCGGTGGCGACCGTGAAGCTCGTGACCGGAGTGCTCTTGTTCCCGCTCGCCTACGCGATCTACCTGGCGATTGCGTGGCGGCTCGGCGGCTGGCCGGCGCTCCTGGCGGTGGCCGCGGGCCTCCCGGCTCTGGGCGCCGTCGCCCTGTGGTGGCATGCGCGCTCGGAAGATCTGCGCGAGGAGGCCCGCGTTCTCTGGCGCGCGCTCCGGCGCCGCGGGCTCCAGCAGCAGCTTCTGGCGCGACGGCGGGCCCTCGTCGCCGAGTTCGAGGCGGTCGCGGCAGAGTGGGAACTGGAGAAGAAGATGCGCGAAGATGCGCACGCCTCGGTCGCCCCATCGGGCAGCACGGAGAGTTCGGTATGAGCACGGGTAAAGGATTCCGAATCGAACGCGATGCGCTCGGCGAGGTGCGCGTGCCTGCCGGCGCGCTGTACGGCGCTTCGACGCAGCGCGCGGTGGAGAACTTCCCGGTCAGCGGGCTCCGCTTTCCGCGCAGGTTCCTAAGGGCGCTCGGAGCCATCAAATGGGCGGCCGCGCGCGTGAACATGGAGCTCGGCCTCCTGGACCGGCGCGTGGGCGCGGCCATCGAGCAGGCGGCGCAGGAGGTCCGCGACGGGCTGCACGACGCGCAGTTCGTCATCGATATCTTCCAGACCGGATCCGGCACCTCGACGAACATGAACGCGAACGAGGTGATCGCGAACCGCGCCATCCAGATTTCCGGCGGAAAGACCGGATCGAAGGAGATCCACCCGAACGACCATGTGAACCTCGGGCAGTCGAGCAACGACGTGATCCCCTCCGCGGCGCACGTGGCGGCGCTCGCGGCGATCCGGGAGGACCTCCTCCCCGCGCTCGAGCGACTGCGCGACGCGCTCGCCGCGAAGGCCCGCGAGTTCGACGACATCGTGAAGACGGGGCGCACGCACCTCATGGACGCGACGCCGATCCGGCTCGGCCAGGAGTTCAGCGGCTACGCGAGCCAGATCGAGCACGGGATCGCACGGCTCAAGGCGCCGGAGCATCACCTCGCAGAGCTCGCGATCGGCGGGACCGCGGTGGGGACGGGGATCAACACGCACCAGGAATTCGGGCGGCGCGTCTCTGCGGAGCTGTCGCGCCACTTCGGGATCGAGTTCCGCGAGGCGGAGAACCACTTCGAGGCCCAGGGCGCGCGCGACGCGATGGTGGAGGCGAGCGGCGCCCTCAGGACCATCGCGGTGAGCCTCCTCAAGATCGCGAACGACCTGCGCTGGCTCGGCTCGGGCCCCCGCTGCGGCCTCGCGGAGATCTCGCTCCCCGCCGTTCAGCCGGGCTCCTCCATCATGCCGGGGAAGGTGAACCCCGTGATCGCGGAGGCGGTCTGTCAGGTGTCGGCCCAGGTGATCGGGAACGATGCCGCCATCACCGTGGGCGGGTCGTCGAGCACCTTCGAGCTCAACACGATGGTCCCGCTCATGACGTACGACCTGCTCCAGTCGATCGAATTGTTGGCGAACGTGTCGCGGCTCTTCGCGGACCGGTGCGTGGCGGGGATCGAGGCGAACGACGAGCGCTTGAGGATGTACGCGGAGCGCAGCGCGACCGTCGCCACGGCCCTCGCCCCGCATATCGGCTACGACCGCGCGGCCGAGGCCGTGAAGGAGGCGCTCGCCCGCGATCTGAGCATCCGGCAGGTCGTGCTGGAGAAGAAATGGCTACGCGAGGATGAGCTGGATCGCATCCTCGAGCTGCGGCGCCT
>JACQVD010000040.1 GCA_016209945.1 Gemmatimonadota bacterium | reverse complement strand
GGGCCGAGGGGGCCGAGGGATGAGCGAGAGGCGCTGGGTCCGGATTCTCCTGTGGACGGCCGTTGGGGTCGGCATCGGGGTCGTCGTGGGTGCGATCCTCGTGCGCGAGCAGACGTCGCGGCACCGGAGGGACCTCTTCCACAGCCGCCCGCTGCGCCGCCACGCGGCGCTGAACTACGTCCGGGCGCATCCCGGCGTCGAGAACGTGTTCCTGCTGCGCGACTACCTCGCGTGGGAGAAGCGGCCCTCGCTCCGGCGCCGCGCCGCGGCGATCCTCGCGCGCATGGAGCGGGAGCTGGCACTGGAGGGCGGTTCCAGCGCGTCCGGCCGGGGGTAGGCGATGGCCTCGGGCGCGCCCCACTGGTCGTTTGACCACCGCGACTTCCAGCGCATCCACCAGATCCTCGACGACCTTCTGTACGAGGCGAACGCGCGGTGCGCCCTGCTCGTGGATCGCACCGGGCAGCTCGTCACCACGGTAGGCGAGAAGCCGAACTTCGATCCCACTGCCTTCGCTTCCCTCACGGCCGCGGACTTCTCCGCCAACGACCAGCTGGCCTCGATGATCGGCGAGGGCGAGTTCAACACCCTCTTCCACCAGGGACAGAAGGAGTCGATGTACCTGGCGGACGTCGCGCGGCGGCTGATCCTCGTGGTCCTCTTCGACACGCGGACGACCCTGGGGCTCGTACGGATCAAGGTCCGGGAGGCCGTGACGGGGCTGAACCAGGTCTTCCAGGACGTCTTCCAGCGGTTCGAGCGGGGCGCGCAGCCCGCGTTGGAGCGCGCCTTCGTGGACGAGGCGGAAGATGAGATCGACCGTCTCTTCCGGGAGTGACGCGCCATGTCGATGATCAACTACGCCTCCCGGGAGATCAACTGCAAGATCGTGTACTACGGGCCCGGGCTCGGTGGCAAGACCACGAACCTGGAGTACATCTACAACAAGGTGATGCCCGACACGCGCGGGAAGCTCATCTCCCTCGCGACGGAGACCGAGCGCACGCTCTTCTTCGATTTCCTCCCCGTGGACCTCGGGATGATCCGCGGATTCCGCGTGCGTTTCCACCTCTACACCGTGCCGGGCCAGGTGTACTACAACGCGAGCCGGAAGCTCATCCTGAAGGGCGTGGATGGCGTCGTCTTCGTCGCCGATAGCCAGATGGAGCGCATGGACGCCAACGTGGAGTCGATGCACAACCTCTACGAGAACCTCGCGGAGTACGGCTACGACCTGCGGAGAATCCCCTTTGTGGTGCAGTACAATAAGCGCGACCTCCCGAATGCGGCGCCCGTCGAGGAGCTGGAAGGCGCGCTCAATCCCGATCGGGTTTCCTGTTACGAGGCGGTCGCCGTTCGCGGGATCGGCGTGTTCGACACCCTGAAGGCGGTGAGCAAGCTCGTCATCAAGGCGCTGGGCTGACCGGATCGGTCGTGTGAACCTGCCCAACACGATCACCCTCGCCCGCATCGGGATCGCGCCGCTCCTCGCCGTCCTGATCCTCGCGGAATCGTTCTGGGCGCGCCTCCTCGCCTTTGGTCTCTTCGTGGTCGCGGCCGCGAGCGATGTCTGGGACGGCCACCTGGCGCGCCGGCGCGGACAGATCACGGACTTCGGCAAGCTCGTGGACCCCATTGCGGACAAGTTTCTGCTCGCGGGCACGCTCGTCCCGTTCTACCTCCTCCCGCGGATCGGGCACCCCGTGGGCGCGGTCCCGCACTGGGGCCCGCTCCCCCTGTGGGTTGTCCTCGTGCTGCTGGGTCGAGAGCTGGTCATCACCCTTCTGCGCGGGTACGCGGCGCGTCGTGGTGTGGTGATCGGGGCGCGGAAGGCCGGGAAGTACAAGACGGCGTTCCAGAACCTGTTCATCGGCGGTCTCATCCTCTGGTACGCGCTCGAGACGCGGGCCCGGGAGGCGGGCTGGGCCGGAGAGGTGTGGCCGCTCTGGTCGGGCTTTCACGGCGCCTTCGTCTCCGCCACCCTGATCCTCGCGATCGTGCTGAGCGTCTACTCGCTCGGGCTGTACGTCTGGCAGTACCGGCGGCTCGTGCGGGGCGTTGTGGTATGAGGGAGCGCAGCCCGAAGAACCTCGAGATCGTGACGATCGGTGAGGAGCTTCTGGCGGGTGCGACGATCGACACGAACGCGGCGGTCATCGCCCTGGCCGTGGAGACGGTGGGGTGGCGGGTGGCTCGCCGGACCACGGTCGGGGACGACGGCGCGGCGATTCGCGAGGGGGTCTCCCAGGCCCTCGAGCGCCACGGTGCGGTGATCTGTACGGGCGGTC
This sequence comes from Gemmatimonadota bacterium, assembly GCA_016209945.1. Taxonomy (GTDB): domain Bacteria; phylum Gemmatimonadota; class Gemmatimonadetes; order Palauibacterales; family KS3-K002; genus JACQVD01. Next base: position 3,811 of record JACQVD010000040.1, on the reverse strand, counting down.
TCGGCCCTACCCGCGACGATATGACAAAGCGTGCGGTCGCGGCTCTCTTCGGCCGGACGTTGCGCTTCGACGAAGTGCTGTGGGAAGATCTCCGAGCGCGCTGGCAGAGGCTCGGCCGGCCGATCCCCGAGTCGAATCGCAGCCAGGCGGAGGTCCCGGAGGACGCTACGGTCTTCCCGAACCCGAAGGGGACGGCGCCTGGGCTGGCGCTCCTGGATCGCCGCGGGTTCTGCGTCTGTCTCCCCGGAGTACCGGCGGAGATGCAGGCGATCCTGGAGGGCTCGGTTCTCGCATGGCTTGGGGCGCGGGGAGGCACGTGGCGCGCTCATCGCCGCCTTCTCCGGAGCACGGGGGTTCCGGAGGCCGAGATCGCGGACCGCGTGGCCCCGGTATTGGAGCGCTTCGGCGGAGTAGAGGTCGCCTACCTTCCGGACCCGGTCGGCGTGGATCTCCGGCTGACCGTCTGGAGCGATGACGCGCGGGACGCGCAGCGCCTCCTCGACGAGGCCGAAGGCGCCGTGCGCGGGGCTCTGGGCTCGTACGTCTACACGACGGGTGAACGCGACCTCGCGGAGATCGTGGGGGAGATTCTGCGGGAGAGGCGATGGCGCCTGGCGGTCGCGGAGAGCTGCACGGGCGGCCTCCTCGGCGAGCGGATCACGGCGGTCCCGGGCTCGTCGGACTACTTCTGGGGCGGCGTGATCGCCTACGACAACGCGGCGAAGATGGCCCTCCTCGGCGTGCCGCCCGCGATCGTGGAGGCTCACGGTGCCGTCTCCGGCGAGACCGCGACCGCAATGGCTCGTGCGGTGCGCGAGTGCGCCGGAGCGGAAGTGGGCGTGGCGGTGACGGGGATCGCGGGGCCGGCCGGGGGGACGCCCGAGAAACCCGTGGGCACGGTCTGGCTGGCCGTCTCGGCTCCCATGGGCGAGCGCGCGGTGCACCGGCACTACCTCGGTGACCGTTCACACATCCGGAACCGTGCTGCGCAGGGCGCTCTGGAGTTCGTTCGGCGCTGTCTCCTGGGGCTCGAGCCTTAGGGAGCGAACGTGCCTTTTTTGCAGGGCGCCGCGGCATACCCATTGCGGCCAACGTCGGCAGCGGGTCAGGGTACACACTTTCAGATTTGAACGATGCGCAAGCGACCTGAGAAAGCCTCACGCAAGGCCGCCGAGGCCGCTCCGCCTGCCGCTTCGGTGGAGAGCGAGGTGGCCGGCCTGCGGTCGGAGGTCGAGCGGCTTCGCACGGAACTCCAAGCTCTCCAGGGCCAGCACGGGGAGCTCCAGGACAAGTACCTCCGACTCTGGGCGGAGTTCGATAACTACCGGAAGCGGATGGCGAAGGAACGCGGCGAGGATGCCACGCGCGCTCAGGCGGAGCTCCTCTTCGAGATCCTCGAGCCGCTCGACGACCTCAACCGAGTGCTCACCCTCGATTCGATCCCGCCCGAAGCGCGCGCCGTGGTGGAAGGCGTTCGGCTCGTGCAGGAGAAGCTCAAGACGGTTCTGGAGCGGATGGGCTTGGAGGTGATCGCCGCCGAAGGGGAGCCCTTCGATCCGGAGCTGCACGAGGCGCTGGTCACGACGCCCGCCGAGAGCCCGGAAGAGGACGGGAAGGTGGCCCTCGAGCTCAGCCGCGGCTACCGCTTTCGCGACCGCGTCCTGCGCCCCGCCCGCGTGCAGGTGAAGCGGTACGCGCCCGACGAGGGCGAGGCGGCGGGCGAGGCGACGTAGGAGAGCATGCCGGCGACGCAAGCGCGGACGCGAGCGGCTCAAGTACTGACTCGCCGCTCAGGCGAGGCGTCCGCCGCCGACGAGCTCCTCGCCCCTGTAGATCGCCGCGGACTGCCCGGGTGTCACCGCCCGCTGCGGCTCGTCCAGCTCCATCCTGATCTCGCCGGTCCCGCAGGCGACGACACGTCCCGGCACGGCGGGAGCGCGATGGCGGATCTGGACCTCGACGCGCGCGCCGAGCTCGGGCGGGTGGTTCAGCCAGTTGAGTTCGCTGGCGCGCACGCTGCGCGTGTAGAGGTAGCGCTCGGGCCCGATCACGACGGTGCGCTCCTCGGGCCGGATCGCGACCACATACATGGGCTCCGCGAACCCGCCGGGGAGACGCCTGCGCTGGCCTACGGTGTAGCGGGCGTACCCGTCGTGCTCGCCCACGACCACGCCCTCCACGGTGACGATGGGGCCCGGCTGGAGGCTCGGATGCTCGGAGCCCAGCGAGCGGGCGAGGACGCCCACGTAGTCACCGTCGGGCACGAAGCAGATCTCGAAGCTCTCCGGCTTCTCCGCGGTCCGGAGCCGCAGGGCGCGCGCCCGCTCCCGGACCTCCGGCTTCGTGAGATCCCCCACCGGGAGCTCCAGCACGTCGAGCACGTCCCGATCGATCCCCCAGAGGAAGTAGCTCTGGTCCTTGGGGCGGTAGCGGCCTCGCAGGAGCCGCCGGTGCCCGTTGGACCGGTCCACGCGGGCGTAGTGGCCGGTGGCGATCGCGTCGCAGCCGAGCATCCGCGCGCGGCGCAGGAGGTCGCCGAACTTCGTGAACGAGTTGCAGCGAACGCAGGCGTTCGGCGTTCGGCCTTCTGCGTACTCCGCCACGAAGTCCCCGATCACGTCGCGCGTGAACTCCTCCTCCACGTCCACCACGTAGTGGGGGATCCCGAGCGTGTCGGCGACGGCGCGCGCGTCCGCGATCCCCTCGAGCCCGCAGCAGGTGCGCGCCGGCCCCTCGACCTTCCCGTAGCAGAAGGTCTTCATCGTGGCGCCGACGACCTCGGACCCGCGCTCGACGAGGAGCGCCGCCGCCACGGAGGAGTCCACCCCTCCGCTCATCGCCACGAGGATTCGCTTCCTGCGGTCCATGGGTCGCCTACGCGCCCTGCGCGGCCGCGAACTCGCGGACCCGGCTCACGACCCGCGGGAAGACCTCGAGGGCGCGCTCGATCTCCCACTCCTGCGTGCCCCATCCGAGGCTGAACCGGATCGTGTTCTCCGCCCACGCGCCTTCGCGGCCCATCGCAACGATGACGTGGGAAGCTTCCACGGAGCCGGTCGTGCACGCGGAGCCGGAGGACACGGCGATCCCCTCCAGGTCGAGGGCCATGAGTAGCGTGTCGATCGCGACGCCGGCCACCGAGATGTTGAGGATGTTCGGGACGCGGGGCGCAGCCGCGGCGTTCACCTGCACGTCGGCGACCCGTCGGAGGAGTTCCGCCTCGAGGCGATCGCGGAGCGCGCCCAGTCGCCGTGCCTCCTCGTCGAGGGCCGCGACGGCGAGATCTGCGGCCTTGGCGAAGCCGACCGCGAGTGCGACGGCCTGCGTGCCGGAGCGCAGCCCGCTCTCCTGGCCTCCACCAAACACGATCGGTTCGATCGTCAGGCCTTCGCGCAGGTACAGCGCGCCGATCCCCTTCGGCCCGCCGATCTTGTGCGCTGAGAGGGAGAGGAGAGCGACCGGCACCCCGTCCACGCGGACCGGCACCTTGCCGAAGGCCTGGACGGCGTCGGAGTGGAACGCAGCGCCGTATGCGCGGCAGAGCTGCGCGAGCTCGGCGATCGGCTGAAGGACACCGGTCTCGTTGTTCGCCCACATGACGGAGACGAGCGTCGCACGGCCGTCGGAGCGCCGAAGCTCCTCTTCCAGGACATCGAGGCGCACGACTCCGCAGGCGTCCACGGGGATCGGAACGACCTCTGCGCCTCCGGCTTCGGCGGCGCGCGACGACTCCATGACCGCCTTGTGCTCGACCGCGCTCCGGAGGATGCGGGCCGGCCGATGGGCGCGGGGGGCGCGGGGGGCGCGGGGG